>JAZNZI010000066.1:0-4137 GCA_045594865.1 Eubacteriales bacterium
AGATAAGAGAAGAACGTACATTTTTATTCCTTTCTCGAAAAATCTATACAATTATATCACAAAGTCAAAGGAATTTCAATCCCGGCGGCAGATTATATCAGTCTATTGACATTTATATAATTTTGATGTAAAATGTTAATGTAGAAAAATGTTATAAAATAAAGGAGATTTAAAATGAGTATTAAGGGAAAGCTTTTTGCTTTGCTTCTTTGCCTTACACTTCTCTGCGGCTCTCTTGCCTCTTGCGACATACTCGACAGGCTTCAGGGAGGCTCCAAAAGGGATGCCGATAAATATAAGGCAGAGGTAAGAGTGGTCTTTGCTACGAATGACGAAAAGATGAGCGACGCCGTTAACGCTATGAGCTCCTCGGCAACCATAAAGGCGGATGGAGAAAATATGTCTGTCCTGACTACAGCCCAAAGCGGTGATACCACCCTGACCGAGACATACACCGTCCTTGACGGAATGCTTTATCACTTCCTCTCGGTTCAATCGGGTGCTTATTACGCTGACAAGCGCGAGAAGGCGGAGCTTAGTGACACCGACACGTATATGCTCCTCTCCGAGATCGGCATTGGTGCGGATATTGATATCACCGACTTTGAGACCAGCAGAGAGTCGGAGGGAGCGGACGGTAAAAAGACCTATAACTGCTCGGACATTACCGATCAGGCGAGAGAGGGACTTCACGCATCGCTTTCGGATGATTTTGCTCCCCTTGCCGCTACCGTAAATATTAAGGACGTGACCTTCATTCTTGAGACCGAGGGTGAGCTTGAGATGAAAACTACACTCTCCTGTGACCTTGAGATAATTATGAACGGTGAGAGCTACGAGATCACAATGCGTACCTATACCACCTATGATTACGATGTAAGGCCTGAGATCTCTGCCCCCTCTGATGCAGATGCATATAAAGAGGTTTATTACAAGGATATATTGGGATAAAGTAAACTATCGTTTGCATTTGAACTAATAAATGATAAAACAGGAGATAAAAATGAAAAGATACATAAAAAGCTCGGTGGCATTTTTGCTCACCTTAGTAATATTATTAACAACCTATCTGCCTACCGTTGCGGCATCCACACCTACCTACTCTGCCTCCTCCAACTCGGGTGAGAGAGACGAGGTTTGCGTCACTCTTGACGGGACGGGCGCAGACAGCTACTACACGGGCAGCTATAGCTATGCTAATCTCACCGCGCAGACCTCCTCAGAGCTGTTTACCAGCCTGCGTACCCTTATGAGAGAAACTCATACCTACATATCAAGCTATGATGATTGTCATTATAAAGCAAATCAAACCGATTGTGAGAATAACAATGGCAAGGTCAGCCTTATTTATACAGGATATGAAGCGACTATGAGTCAGTGGAACGGTTGGAACAGAGAGCACATATGGCCGAAGAGCCTTGGCGGTGACACCACTACGGGCGGTGGCGCAGACCTTCACCACATTCGTCCCTCCGACGCCGTTGTCAACTCCACCCGCGGAAATAAGAAGTACGGCGAGGTAAGCGGCGGTAGCTCGGTTTACGGCAGCAATCCCGCAAAGGGTTGCCTTGGCGGATACACCGCAGGTAATTATTTCGAGCCGCTTGATAACGTAAAGGGCGACGTGGCAAGAATATGTCTTTACGTATATGTAAGATGGGGCTCCGATTGGGGCGCAACCAGCATTACCAGCGTGTTCCAGAGCGTTGACGTGCTTCTTGAATGGTGCGCGCTTGATCCCGTTGATACTTGGGAAATGGGTAGAAACGAGGTCGTTGAGGATATTCAGGGTAATAGAAACGTATTTATTGACTACCCCGAGCTTGCCTGGCTTATTTTTGATAAAGAAATTCCCTCTGAAATGACCACTCCCTCGGGCGAGGCTGCAAAGGGCGATAACGGAAACACCGACACCGGTGGCAGCGGTAATCAGGGTGGCAATACAGGCTCGGGTGGCGGCGGAAGCACAACTCCCGAAGTATGCACCCATAAAAGCACCGAGATCAAGAACTTCGTAGCAGCCGATTGTAAGAACGACGGATATAGCGGTGACGTGTACTGTAAGGATTGCGGAGAGCTTATCTCCGAGGGTGATCAAGTACAGTCGGACGGCAGCCACAAATTCGGCGAGTGGGAGACCTCAGATGACGGAAAGATCTTTGTCAGCTATTGCACCGTCTGCGGCGCAGAGCAGATAATGACCGTCGAGACTCTTATTGCAAGCCTTGACAGCGACGCCGAGAAGATCCTCATTCTCCTCACTCTCGGTATATCTGATATAGAAATTTTAGACGCACTTTCAAAGTAAAAAATAAAGGCAACCGATTAACTCGGTTGCCTTTTCTGATGCGTTTAATTTGTCAGATCAACTATTTCTTTTTCATAAATAGGAACGTATTTATCCTGGTAATAACTCTCGTGAGTGATCTCAAAGCTTGTATCGGGCGCGCAGTTGATCACCGTACAGCCGCGCTGGGAGCCGATCTTATCGATTCCCGCATATGCAAAGTAGTCGATAGAGTAGCCGTAAGAGAGGGTAATGCCCTTGTATTTCAGCACGATATTGTTAAGATGGTCGTGGCCGTAGAACATAGCCTTCGTGCTTCCAAGCTCGAGCATAGTTTCAAACATCTCCTCCTCAATCTCGGAGCAGTAGACGTAAGGATCGCTCTCGCCAATCTTACCGCTAAGGTATTCAAGCTCGTCGGTCTTAGCCTCGTCGAGATAAAGATTTACCGCCTCGCGCACCTCCATAATCGGAATATGTACGAAAAGCATGCTCTGTACGGTGGTAAAATCTGCTATATTTTCGGGCTTTTCGCTATCGGGCAGGGTAGCAAGCAGGTCGCTGTTGTACTTGCTGTATTTTGTGATAACACCGCGATACCACTCGATCTGATCCTCGTGAATATTGTCGTATATCCAATTAATGCCGAGAGGATCCTCGTCGGTGTAGGCATTTGTGTCCATCATAATAATAGTCTTCGTGATAAGTCCGCTTGTATTTCTTACGTTGACAACGTGGTTGCCCTCGCCGTAAATGCCGCCATCGTTTGAATCGAACAGACAGTATTTAAGCGACTCGTCCTCATACATCTGTGCAACCGCCTCTCTGCCGTAGAAGTCGTATGCTTCGGAGTCGTGGTTTCCGAAGGTGACCGTCCAATATACGCCGAGATTTTCCATAAGGCGCTTGAAATATTCGTGAGCATAGGCGTTGTTGATCGTTCCCGACCAGGGCACTGCGAAGGAAATATCACCTGATGTAACTACAAGATCGGGCTTTTCTGCCGTGATCATAGCCGCAACCGCGTTGATAGCCTTTTTATCCAGCTCGGCAGACAGCACGCCGCCACCGATATGCACGTCGGTGATGTGCATTATCTTGAAATCGCCGTCGGTGACAAAGTATGCCACACCGTCCTTGTCGTACTGAGGGGTAAGCTGGTTGTCGTATTCAACCTTGGCAAAGCTGTCAATATAGTCGTTCATCGCGCCCTCGTGCAGCTTGTTTGCTACAGAAAAGCCGATGAAGATAACTGCCAGAACGGCAATTATGATAAGTATAACCTTTAGCGTTTTTTTCATTTTTGTATTCTCTCTTTCATAAAAAATGAGTTCTGCTGACTTTATTATAGCATAATAAGGAAATCAATGCAAGCATTTATATTTTAATTAAGAGGGAAAATAGGATTTGCAGGTCGGTTAAATAAAAATATTATTCTTTTTTGAAAAAATGTATTGACAAATACAAAATTATTTGTTATAATTATCAAGCGTCACGAGGAAGTATCCTTGTGGTATGCTGCTATGGCTCAGCTGGTAGAGCACATCCTTGGTAAGGATGAGGTCCCCGGTCCGAATCCGGGTAGCAGCTCCAGACAACCCCGAAGAGAAATCTTCGGGGCTTTGGTTTTTATAGCGATATTATGATTTTTGGAGCGGCAACCCGGCACGGCACCGGGGATAGCAACGAAAACACAGCTTTGGTGCATACATATCGAGTTTTCGTTACGAAATTTTCGCAAAGCGAAAATTAATCAAAGCTACATATTTTTTGAAAACCGTGTTGCATCCCTTTGGGAAGTCCTTAGTCAAGAAGAGTCCACCGGACTCTTCACAGTCCGAATCCGGGTA
>JAZNZI010000067.1:0-5889 GCA_045594865.1 Eubacteriales bacterium
ATGATAGGTATTGGAAAGCTCAACCTGACAATTGACCTCCTTAAGATCCATTGTCGAAATACCGCCCTTTATTGCCGCAGAGGTACCTACGTTCATAAAGACGGGGGTTTCAATGGTACCGTGAACAGTCTCAAATCTTCCTCTGCGAGCTCTACCCTCGGTTTTAAGTAAAGTGAATTTGCCCATTTATATAATCCTTTATTATTTTATTCTTTCAAACTGGCGGTCCAGCTCGGTCTTGGTAAGCCTGTAAGCGATAGGTCTGCCGTGGGGGCAAACTATAACGTCGGGGAGCTCCAGAACCTTCTTAACTATCCACTCGGACACAGATCTATCGTATACTCTGCCGCCCTTGATAGCTGCCTTGCAAGCTATCTGATAGAGCGCCTGCTCACGACGGATCTTTTCGGTTATCTCGGGATCGCCCTTGCCGTCGATTATGTCGTCGACCATTTTAACGAACAGTGACTCTGCCTCCATACTGCCGATAGACGATGGGATTGCGGTGAGATCGGCGCTTGCATCATGAAGATCAAAATCAAAGCCGACAAGGCTAATCTCTTCCCTGTACTCCTCGGCGCAAGCAAGCTCGTCTGGCGACAGAAGCACGGTAATGGGGAGAAGAAGCGACTGAGATGCAACTCTGCCATCGCGCTCGGTGATTTTCTTCAGATCCTCGAAAATCACTCTCTCGTGAGCTGCGTGCTTATCTATAACGAGCATAGCTCCCTCATATTCAACAAAAAGATAACAATTAAAAGCTTCGCCGATAAATTTATACTCGGGAGCGGACTCCTCTACTCTGATCTCCGGCAGAGGGGCTTCCGTCATAGACTCGGCGGGCTTGTAATTCTCCTTTGGCTGCGCCTTTGAGTATCTTTCAAGAAGCTCCACGGAGTTCTTAGGAGTCATAGCCGTGGGAGCGTCCTTACGCGAGAAGTCCTCTCCTGCGCCACTGGAAACCTTAAGAGGCTTGGAAAAATCGGTAGAGGAACGGCGAATTGTCATATCGGGTGCCGATGGAGGTGTAAGAGTGATGCGCTCGGTTGCAGGAATGGAAATCTGCTTTCCCTTAGTATCCTCACCGATGGGAACGAATGCACTCAAGGCATTTCTCTCACCTGTTTTCTTGTTTGCAAGCTGCATTTCGGGGCGGTATTCAAAGTCCTCAATAGCTCTCTTAACGGTATAATAAACCGCCTCAAAAACAGGCTGCTCGCTGGCGAACTTAACCTCCAGCTTTGCAGGGTGGACATTCACGTCAACAGCGCTCGGACTCATATCAAGGAACAGAACGCAGGTGGGAAATGCCTCGTGCGCGATATAAGAGGTATATGCCTTTTCGATGGCAGCCATAGCCGTCAGACTCTTTACGTATCTGCCGTTGATAAACACGTTCTGATAATTTCTGTTCTTTCTTACGTTATCACTTCTGCCAATGTATCCGTGCACGTGAATTCCGTTTGCAACACCGTCGGCCTTAATAAGCTTGGAGGCAAAATCCTTGCCGTATACGGCGTAAATCGTGTTAAGCAGATCCTTATCACCGGGAGTTTTAAACCTCTCTTCTCCGTCAACCAGAAGCTGAATAGAGATGTCGGGGCGTGACAGTGCAACCTTCTCAACCAAGGCGGCACAGTTCATAGCCTCGGTGGAGTCTTTTTTCAAGAACTTACGGCGAGCGGGCACGTTGAAGAAGAGATTTTCCACCACAACGGTAGTACCCGCAGAGCAACCGACCTCGGAAATATCAAGTATTTTGCCGCCCTCGCTGACAAGCATAGAGCCTGTCTCTGCCTCGGCGGTTTTTGTGATTATTGTCACCTGAGATACCGAGGAGATAGCCGCAAGAGCCTCGCCGCGAAAGCCGAGGGTTGTAATACCGTCAAGATCCTCGCGTACTCTTATTTTACTCGTGGCGTGGCGCTTGATAGCCACGGGCAGATCGTCTCTGTCCATACCGCAGCCGTTGTCGCTGACACGGATAAGCGCAACTCCGCCCCGCTTTATCTCGGCGACAATGGAGGTAGCGCCCGAATCTATTGAATTTTCTATAAGCTCCTTAAGCACCGACGATGGTCTCTCGACCACCTCGCCCGCGGCAATAAGGTTGGCTATTTCAAAATCAAGTACGTTAATTTTTCCCATATTTTTTCCTCATTAGTCGGAAAGCATTTTCTTAAGCTCAAAGAGCAGATTCATAGCCTCGATAGGTGTGAGGGTGTTGAGATCGGCCTCGCGAAGCTTTTCGGAAACCTCATTTTCCTTTGACTCGGTTATACCGCTGAAAAGATCAAATGCGGCAGGCTCTTCCTTTTTAACAGTCCTTGCCACAGGCTTATCGGTCTCTATATCCGCAAGTATCTCCCTCGCTCTTTTAACCACGTCGGAGGGAACACCCGCAAGCTTAGCAACCTCGATACCGTAGGAATCGTCGGTGCCGCCGCGGACGATCTTACGCAAGAACGTAATGGAATCCCCTCGCTTCTTTGCCGCGATATTGTAGTTTACAATACCGTCGAACTCATCCTCCATATCGGTAAGCTCGTGATAGTGTGTAGCAAAGAGAGTTTTTGCGCCGATCTTCTTCGAATGTGTATATTCAACCACCGCGCGAGCTATAGACATACCGTCATAGGTGCTTGTTCCCCTGCCCACCTCGTCGTATATAATAAGCGAACGGGAGGTGGCATTCTTAAGAATGGTTGCAACCTCGGTCATCTCAAGCATAAAGGTGGACTGTCCCGATGCAAGATCATCAGAAGCGCCTACTCTGGTAAAGAGCTTGTCAACTATACCGATTCTCGCTTCTCTGGCAGGCACGAATGAGCCGATCTGCGCCATAACGGTAATTATGGCAACTTGGCGCATATAGGTGGATTTACCCGCCATATTAGGTCCTGTGATGATCATAACCTTGTTAGCCGAGGTATCAAGGGTTGTGTCGTTAGGAACGAAGTAGGAGTCGCGAACGAATTTCTCTACAACAGGGTGTCTGCCGTCCTTGATAACGATATCGGTGGAAAGGTCAACCTCGGGGCAGACGTAATTATTCTTGCTGGCAACCTCGGCAAGAGAGCGGTATACATCGATCTCGGCAACGAGAGATGCGCTCTTTCGGATGCGTTCTCTGTTATCGGCAACGAAGGCGCGAAGGCTGTCGAATATCTGATATTCAAGCGAAACCAGCTTTTCATCCGCCGAGAAGATGGTGTTCTCCATCTCCTTAAGCTCCTGGGTAATATATCTCTCGCAGTTTGTAAGTGTTTGCTTACGAACGAATCTGTCGGGCACCTGATCGATAAAGGACTTGGATACCTCGATATAATAGCCAAACACCTTGTTATAATTGACCTTCAAGGTCTTGATGCCTGTTGCTTCCTTTTCGCGTTGCTCGATAGATGCCATAATTCCCTGACCGCCATCCTTGATAGAGCGATAGTAATCAACGTCTGCATTGAAGCCCGGACGGATCATTCCTCCCTCACGGATCGTGAGAGGCGGATTGTCGTCGATAGCCTTACTTAACAGCTCGTAAATATCGTCAAGGGTGTCAAGCTGCTTTGTTATTTCCTTGAGCGAGCTGGACGGGAATGTAGAAATCAAGGCTTTAATTTCGGGCAGACGCTTAATACTGTCACCTATCGCCTTTAAATCTCTCGCGTTTGCGGTGCCGTAAACCGCCTTTGCGGTAAGACGCTCTATATCAAGCATTCCGTCAAGGAGCTCGGAAAGCTCGTCCCTTCCTCGTCTGTTTGCAAAGATATCCTTAACGGCGCCCTGTCTGTGCGAGATCTTCACGGGGTCAACGAGGGGACGAAGCACCCAGGAATTAAGGAGTCGCGCACCCATAGCAGTCTTGGTTTTATCAAGCACCCAGAGCAACGAGCCGCGCTTTGATTTAATTCGCATAGCCTCCACAAGCTCAAGGTTCCTAATAGTATTAAGATCAAGGTCAAGATACTGACCTCTCGCATATACGTTAATGCCCTTTGCAAAGGCAATATCGGTCTTCTGCGTTTCCTCTATGTAAGAAAGCAGCGCGCCAGCCGCCATAAGCATTTCACTCTCAGTAAGCTTGTCTGCCTCATCCTTAAAGTGACGGCGGGACAGCTCCTTCGCCCTTTCGTAAGCGAAAAGACGGCTCGCATTGTCGGTTATTAGAGAGGAAAATCTCTCGCGTGCAAAGCTTGTAATAGAAGGAATTTGGTTTTCTTTACAGTTTAAAATGATCTCCGAGGGCTGATATGAGCCGATCTCGTTACGAAGAAGCGTGAGATAATCCTTACCAGAGAGATAGGTGGCAGAAACCTCACCCGTAGATATATCAGCGGTAGCAATTCCCGCAGCACTATCCGAAAGGCAGACCGCCATAAGAAAGTTGTTCTTTCCCTCCGAAAGAAGACTTGCATCGGTGACCGTACCCGGTGTGACGACTCTCGTCACCTCGCGCTTAACGAGGCCTGCCGACTCCTTGGGATCGCTCACCTGCTCGCAGATAGCCACCTTAATTCCCTTCTCAACGAGTCTGCCCACGTACACGTCAGCTTTATGGAAAGGAACGCCACACATAGCCGCGCGTTTTCCCTCTCCGCAATCTCTGCCCGTAAGAGTCAGCTCAAGCTCGCGGGATGCGATGATAGCATCCTCAAAGAAGCACTCGTAAAAGTCGCCAAGGCGATACATAAGGATAAAGTCCTCGTACTGCTCCTTTACCTCTAAATATTGCTTCATCATAGGAGTGACGGTTGTGACGTCGCTCCGTTTATCTATAACAATTACCTCTGCCATAGAGTAATTACCTCTTATCTAAGATTTTTCTATCAGTGACAGCCCTTACAGGTGGAGCAATCGTGGGTACAGTCCGAGGGACGCTCTCCCGTGATACAATACTTTATCTCCGCGTTTACGTCAGCCATAAGCGCGTTCATGGCTCTCTGCGCCTCGGCAAAGGCGATATATTTGGGATCTGAGCCGATTTCGGAGGAAAGCTCCTCAATGCGAGCGCGAAGGTCCGCAATAGCGCGCTGATCTGCCTCGTCGGGATTCTTTGCGAACTCCTGACCGAGAAGCATTCTCTCTGCCTCATACTCACCCATCTTATTCTGAAGCGCGGCATCCGACTGGAACGCCTCCTTGGTCGCCTCAAGATTCTTTATCTCATCGCTCTTGGCGATCTCCTCGCCAAGCATATGTGCAAGCTCCATAATTCTTGTCATTTATTTATCCTCTCTTTTCTGCCTCGCCCAACAGATGATAGGGGCAGGCCTTGGTAATTTTTACGTTAATAAATTCGCCGATCTCGGCATACGACTCAAAGTAGACAAGCTTACCCGTCAGCGTTCTGCCCGAGCAGATACGGCTGCTATTCTTGATCTCATATGCGTCGGTAAGTACTCTTTGAACAGTGTCCTCATAGGGACGGTTTTTATCATACGAAAGCTTGTCCTGCACCCCCAACAGCTCTGCCATTCTCGCATCCTTTACCGAGCGATCCACAGCGCCGTCCATCTTCGCAGCCCGAGTTCCCTCTCTGGGTGAATACAGAAAGGCGTAGACGTTATCGAACTCTACTCTGCGAAGAATATCCATCGTATCGGCAAAGTCAGCATCGCTCTCGGTTGGGAAGCCGATTATAACGTCGGTGGAAAGAGCTATGCCCGGAATATTCTCTTTAAGCTCGCGGGCTATATCAAGATACCGCTCCCGTGTGTAGGTACGGTTCATCTCCTTCAAAATGCGGTTGCTGCCCGATTGAAGAGGCAGATGGAAGAATGGGGCGATCTTTGGCGTATAGCGCTTCATCACTTCTATAAGGGCAGATGACGTGTCCTTCGGGTGGCTTGTCATAAAGCGTATTCTGAAATCGCCGGGTATGTCGTTTATCAT
>JAZNZI010000068.1:0-9572 GCA_045594865.1 Eubacteriales bacterium
AGGTGGGAGATGTGGTATGGGTGTTGAACCAATCTCGCGGTGCGATATACGGGAATAAGGTTGTTTGCATAAATATTCGCGGCGAAAGCCCGAACAAAAATACGATCAGAGTTGAGCATCACAATAGGGTTGCCGAAGCGTCCTATCGCAAATATACTTGGTCGCAGATCGGAAAGCAAGTCTTTCTTTCCAAAGAGGATGCGCAAAAAGCTCTTGCGGAAAGGGGCGAAAATGAAGCTTGATAAGGAACGGCCGCGTTCCTGCGCCGAAAAGGATAAAGAAGCACTTCCCGAAAATTATGCTGCTATAGAAAAAGAAGTTGCCAAAAGAATCTTCTCTGATATTAACGAGATCAAAAAACAGTACGCATCCGGGGATATTGATGGTTATACGTTATACGTTTATCTTTATGCAATCGAGAAAAAATATACGGAGGGTAAAAAATGAAACTCAAAAAATTTGTTGATCTCGTTGGGCTTAGCGTAGAGCTCGCAATCATGGAAGGACGGAAGTGCCATTTCAAAGGGAATGCTTTCGACTTTTACGGACATCCGTTCAGCCGTGGCTTCAGATCCCGAAAGGTCCTGCGCGTAAGCAATCAAGGCGGTTGCGTTACCATTCTTGTGAAACCTAAAAAGATCGCAGGCGGGGACGTTTTGAAATGAAAAATCAGATTGATGAAATGGCGAAAGACTTATGCCGAACAGACACTTGCGAGATAAAGAAAATCGGCATACCTTGCAACCATAGATGTAAGGCACACATCTATGCGACAAGAGCCATTGACAAAGGATATGCAAAGGCTTCCGAGGTTGCGGCAGAGATATTCGGGGAGATTGATAGATTGCTTGACAAGCATATTGCTAAAGCCAATTATACAGACGGTACTTTTACATTGGTTTTCAAGCGAACTCTTGAAGTTGATATAGCCGAACTCAAAAAGAAATACACGGAGGGCGACAATGGATAATATCAAAATCGGTGACAAGGTTGTTTGTACCATTAGCGGTGTTTCGGGTGTCGTGATAAAACAATACTATCCCACCGCTTGTGCAGAGCAAACAATGGTCGAAACATCGGACGGAAGATTATATCACGCTCCGACAAGCACTTGGAGAAAGAAATACACGGAGGATGGTGAATGATTATAAATGAACTTAATCACAAGCCTGATTTAAAAATTAAAAATGCAACCGTAACACTTAACTATGAAGAGATAAGAGATATAGCAAATGGATTGTTCTATCTTCTTGAAGACGATGAAAGTTTCAAGCCAAATCAATCGGAAAAAGACTCTTTCACACAAACAAAAAGAAAATTCGATATGCTTTTTGACCTTGTGAAATACGGTAATGTGACCGATTTCACACTTTCTCACATAGTGCCAAATCCAAAGAAAAGCGAGGACACGGAATGACTTGTAAAGATTGCAAATTTTTCGTGCAAGGCGAAGGTCGAAGCGGTAGTTGTTCCAAAAAGCAATATGCCACACATCGAAGCGGACACATTCAAAGGAAATCCGATGGAACACCGCTCCCATTCGTTGTATTTCAAGGGACAAATGCTTGTAAGAGATGGTTTGAAAGGAAGGACACGGAATGAGCAACGAGAAGCAAACCGCCATAATGACACCCGTTTTTGATGGGACACGGTATAAGCATCACGTTTGTAGCGAGTGTAAGGGTGAAATAAATCTCACACAAAGCTGTTACGGAACGGTTAGGTTTTATGAATTAAATGCCGAAGGAGAGTGCGCAAAAATAAAATTCTGCCCTCTTTGCGGCGCAGAGGTTATACGATTCTCGCATAAAGCTATTTACGAAAAGCCATTAGATTTAACGCCGCTTAATATTTTCGGGGATCTCCACCGTGAGTATGAGCGAAAAGCCAAATGGCTATATCATTGCTATATAAGCGACAAGCACCGAGATCAGATAAACGCGCTTGTTCCTTTGATAGAAAAAGGAGATGTATCGGTATATTATCAAGATGCGATAGACCTTGCAAAAAAAGGAGATGGATATTTCAAAGTGAGCAGTACGGCTTTGAAAAAACTTCGAAAAGAATTTGGAGAAGAAACGGAATGAGAAAATATATTGATGCGGATGCGCTGATTGAAGAAGTAAAAACGCTTGAACAGCTTGCACGGAAAAGGGTGTATGACACGCCCACGAATAGCCCTGCATACGAAAGATATGCCACTCAATATAGCGAAAGAGAGCGGATTCTGAATATTATAAAAGCGCACCACGCCGCTGATGTGGTTGAGGTTAGGCACGGTGAGTGGGAAGGTCAGGAGTTTGATGATGGCTTCGGATTCAAATATAAAAATTATTGGTGTTCAGTATGTGGCAGGAAGTTAGTGGGATATTCAGACCCTAAGGAAGCGCCATATTGTCATTGCGGCGCAAAAATGGACGGCGAAAGGAGAGAGAAATGAGAGATAGGTTGATTGAGTTGCTTGAAGCCGAAGGCGGTTTTTCAAGGTATATGACAGACGATGAGCGAAGGGCTAAACTTGCCGACCACCTTCTTGCCGAGAGCGTGATTGCGTTGCCCTGTAAGTTTGGTCAGACTGTGTTTGTCATTTGTAATATCAAAGGTGCATTATGTAAGTGACGAAGCTCCGACAATAACATATCAAATTACTAATTGGCAGTTAGACCAAATCGCAAAAGAGATTATACAAGAAAGGCAAAGAAAATGTTATTTAGTTATCAAAAACCATTGAGGGGTGAAAATATAGGCGTTGTCTTTGGTTCTTTCACTCCACTACACCAAGGGCATTTAGACCTAATAATGAGAGCTAAAAAAGAAAATGACGGCGGATGCATTGTAATTGTTTGTGGTTATGACGGTGACAAGGGTGAACCATTGATGCCGCACACAAAGCGATACCGCTATGTGCGAGAGTTTTTTGCAGATGATGACCTTGTTTCTGTTTATGCAATCAATGACACAGAGCTTGGAATTGCAAGATACCCAAACGGCTGGAAAAAGTGGCTTGCCGAGTTTAAGAGAATTTGGGATTTTGCGATTGAAAGCAAAGGTGCAAAACGGAATTGGTATGTTGGCGAAAGTGATTATTATGAAGGATTAAAGCAGAGGGGCGAAAACGCAATTTTGCTTGATCGTTCAGAAAACCTTATATCTGCAACAATGATCAGAGAAAATCCCATCAAGTATTGGGATAAAATCACATTTCCGTTCCGCAGGATATTCAGTACAAACATTCTTATAATCGGCACAGCATCCGAGGGAAAAAGCGTGATGACAACAGACCTTGGTAAATACTTTAATGCTCCGCATAGTTGGGAATGGGCGAGAGATTATATTGAGGAAAGTTGCATATCTGATTGGGAGTTTGACAGCACCGATTTTATGGCATTCCTTGAAGGGCAATACAACCTTAACAAAAAGCTGATAAATTCCCCTGCAAATCACGGCGTGTTTTTTGCCGATAGTGATGCTATGACAACGAGAATGTATGCAGAACAGTACGCAAACGAGGAAAGTTGCGTATTGACAAAAGAAGAATTTGAAAAAATCGCTGTTATGGCAGACGAATATGCACGAAAGAGCAGATGGGATAAGATCTATTTGCTTTGTCCTAAAGGCACATTTGTTGATGATCATTCAAGATTTATGCTCCATGCAGGAATGGAAGAACGGCAGGGATTGTTTGAAATCCTCTGCAACAACATCAAGAGAACGGGCAATTGGGATAAGGTAACGATACTTGACGGTGGCTATTGGAAAAACTTCGAGAAAATTGTTAAAGATGTAAAGGAAATAATTGAAAATGGGAAAGATTAAGAATTGGATTAAGAATGAATGTTGGGTTGGTTACAACCTCTTTGAAAAGCTCTTTTTGTTAAGCATGCTTTTGCTTCAGATCATTGTTTACATAATTGTGCCTGATACAGTAATAGGCATTATATCGGGCATTTCGGGTGTAATTTCTGTTGTGCTGTGCGCAAAGGGGAAAATTTCATTTTACTTTATCGGCTTTGTTCAGACAATATCGTATTTGTACTTGGCTTGGACTAACGCCTTTTATGGTGAAGTGATTGAAAATGTATTTTATCTTGTCACCATGGTTTGGGGAATATTCCTTTGGAAGAAGAATATGCAGAAGAATGACGATGGCACAAGTGATGTAAAGGCAAAAAAGTTTAATTTGGTAATGTGGATTTGTTCAATTATAGGTACGATTATCGCAACCGCTCTTGTCGGTATGTGGCTTGATAGTATTGGGAGCAATCAAGCATATTTGGATGCCGCAACGAATGTGATGGCAATATTCGCGCAGTTGCTTATGATTTGGAGATTCCGCGAGCAATGGATTTGGTGGATTGTCATTGATGTTATCTGCATTGTTATGTGGTTCAATGTTGGCAATTGGTCTATGGTTGCTATGTATATTGCTTGGACTATCAACGCCATTTATGGTTGGTATAATTGGAGCAAACTTAACAAAAACCAAATCGCAAACGAACTTTTGACGGAGGATTCAAAATGATTAAGAGATTTATAGGATTTGATGATGAACTTGCAAAGCTGGACAACCCGGAAGCGTTCAAGGACTTGCGGATCGTCATCACTACGGAGGTGTAAAGAGATGACACCACTGATAGCAATTCAACGCGCCCTCTGGATAGTCGGAGGCTACCTACTCGCGGACGCACTCGGGGACAGACCGAAGGACTGGCGACTCTGGGTGACGCTCGTGTGTATGGCGGGGATGATATTCACCTCGATATTTACGCAGTAAGGAGGGCGAATAATGAAAGCAATTAAGAAGGAAGACCTTCAGCTCGTTGTAGCCTGCCTGAGCGATAAATCATACGACGAAGGCACTTTTGATGCCCTGCTCGAACGCTTCGGCGATGACTACTTCGTAGGCGACAGCAGGCAGCTGGAGCCGACTCATACCAATGAAGAAATGGAGGAGGTAAGAGCGAAAGCCTGCTGGAACCATGTTTTTTGTGCTACGCCGCGCAACACCACAATCTCGGGCGAGCTCTTATGCCCCGCGTGCGCTAAGACAGTCTACAAACTCGTCGGGATACGCGAGCCTAAATACTGCCAAAACTGCGGCGCGAGAATACGAAAGAAAAAGGAGAGAGAACAATGAGCGGCGGAAGTCTTAACTATTTATACGTCCGGGAGCCGGGGGATCTCTTCTTCCGCATTGAGGAACTCGAAAAGGTCGAGCGTGAACTTATCCACTGCGAATATCCCGACATCGCCAAAGACGTGAGGCGGCTCATCGAATACGTACAGACGGCGGAGAACCGCATCGGCATCCTGGCCGCCCAGCTCCGTGACGTCTTCAAGGCAGTCGAGTGGAACTGCTCCGGCGACATCGGCGACAAAACGCTGAAGGAAGAGCTCGAGAAGTACAGGAAAGGAGCGGAAGGATGAAAAAGAACAAAAAGCATGCCGCGCCGCTACGGTGCTTTTTAGCGGTACGGATACGTGGGATGAGCCCGTCGTGCTCTATTAAATGCGATATAGGCGCAAGAGGATGCCGAAGGTGCAAGGGGTGCAAGAAAAACAAGGAAGAACGGATCCGCGCTTGCATCGCCGAAGCCTTCGAGCAAGTGACGGAGCAAGCTGGGGTAACTGCGAGAGTCCTCGAATCTACGAAGACCGCCCTCACATTCTCACCGAAGCAGACCTACAAGCTCACAGAGAAAGAGGAGGCAGAAGTATGAACAAGGTTAAAAAGACAACCCTCTGGGGTAGACTCCGAAACGCCGCCAGAGCGTTCAAGGACAAGCCCGTGGGCAGCATCTCCTTCGGCGTGGAGGTCAAGCGCTGCAGCGAGTGCGAGCGAAAGAAACCAGAGCGCGCACAATGGATCGAGGGCGACTACGGTGAGAGCCTGAAGCTGGCGTGCTCCTCGTGCGGCTCGCCGTTTGAATACCGGACAACCTTCTGCCCCGACTGCGGTGCAAAAATGGAGGCCTGAGATGAGCCGCCGTCGTGACGACGCAGGGATATACAGCGAAGCCGAGGCGCGCATCTGTTTGACCTGCGAGAGCAAGAGGTGCCCGGGTAAGTGTGACCGCTTGAAACAAGAAAAGAAGCGCCTATACAAGCAGAGCCTTCCATCTCCGCTCTATGAGATCGAGGAGGAATTCAGCGTCCCGGAGAATCCGCCTTGGCCGAAAGAAAACCCATATATACGCAAGGAGGGCTGACACCTATGACAAAGGAGCAACTGCGAAATTATAGAGCACTAAAACAAGAGAGCCGTCGCATCGAGCAGAGGCTCCGCACTATGGAGAAACGCCCCGACTGCGAGCAGGCAACCCTCCGCCCGCTGAAGGAATGCTACCGGGCGAAGATGGAGGCGCTGGTCGCCGACGCCTTGAGGATTGAGGCGGCCATCGAGACCCTCACACCTACGGAGAGGGAGCTCGTCCGCCTCCGCTACATAGACGGCCTGCCGTGGTTCCGCGTGGCCGTTGGTATACACTACAGTGAGCGGCAGACGGATCGCATCCATCGAGATGTTCTGCGAAAACTCAAAAAGATATAAATGGAAACGCCCCCGAGATTGACCTCGGGGGCGTTTATGTTTATCTGTTCGATAGCGCATAGGCCTAGTCGAACGTCTTGACGCGGTAGGCCTTGCCGCCCTTGTAGACTACGATGGACGGCTGTCGGTGCAAGCACTTGAAGAGCTTTTTCAGCATTTTAGTCCTCCATATTGACTCTTTAATGATATAGTGCTATAATAGAGGACGGTCGATTTTTCTCGACTCGCCCTTGCTTGGGGTGTGGGTTGCGGTTTCGTTGGTAGCGGGTCGCGACCCTTTTTTATTTGTCATTTTTTAGGCTTTCCAGCTCGTTCAGCACGAAGCGCTGGACGTAGGAAGGCGGGACGCGGTTGTTCCTCTCCCATTCTTCGATGGTGCGCTTAGGGATGAGCATCCGATCCGCCACCCCTTGCTGAGTGAGCCCCGTGCGGGCTCTCGCTTCTTTTAATTTTTCCGCGAAGGTTTCCATTTTTATCCCTCCTTATCTCTCCGCGATCTTGGTGATCGTGTACTGGTTGAAGTTGTAGCCCGTCCAGCCGTCGATACCCGCGTTGCTGAATACTTCCGTGGCGTGACGCTCGTTCTCGGCGGTTACGGTCTTAAAATCTGCGCGGCCATCGGGTCGTGTGTAGTCGATGATATATCTTTTCATTTTTTTAGCCCTTTTTTTAATACCTTTATTTTCTTTACTACGTTCAGCAGAACGACCAACGCATTGGCCGTCACTGCGATGCGGAGCGGGATGCTCCAGCCCGTCACGCTCCCGATCACAAGGAGCGCGCAGAGCGTGATGAACCAAAAATCAGAATTTTTCACTTGACAATTTCCTCCTACTGTGTTATAATGTTATCGCCTAACCCCGCGAGGGGGAGGGGATGCGCTCCCCTCGGGCGTTCTTGCTAACCTACCACCAACGAACCGCGGCGATTAAAGCGGAGGCGGCTACCACTGCTTCAATCACGATTTTCGCGATTTCGTAGGCGGTAGGTTTTTCTTTTTGTTGCTTCATTGCGTTCTCCTTTCTTCGTTCTTTCTGTATATATTATACCACACATTGAGTGGTTTGTCAAGGGGTTTTTGCAAAATTTTTCAAATTTTTTGAATATTTTTTTCAGGTGTCCCCCGAGGTAGATCTCGGGGGCTTGGTTTATTTCCTAAAGGCTTCGCAATAATCATTTTTAGAATGAGGTCAAGAAAATGGGAGCTTTGCTTTTCTCGATGGGGCGTGATGCGGTTTTTCGGAGTGAGGAATTGGGGGCATATTTTTTAATCTTTTCTTGACAAAATTTAAAGTATATGTTACAATGAGTCAGTTTATTTGCTTATGTCAAAAAAGCATTGAACGGTCACTTTTGGCTTTTTAGATATTAAGAGAATGGAGGACTAAGATCGTGAAGGTAGGATTCAGAAAACCGAGTATAAAAAAGAGCATCAAAGCGAGAACCACGGGAAAACTAAAAAGGCAGGTAAAAAAGGCGGTGATCCCCGGTTACGGCAAAAAAGGCATGGGTTGGGTAAAGAACCCGAAAAAAGCCATGTACAACAAAGTGTATAATAAGACAACTTTCGGCGTGTCCGACCTGATGCCGTCAGGCAAGGGCAAGAGAAAATCGACGGGATCGGGGCGTTATGATGCGCCGCCGGTGAATGGAGCGTCTCCACTGACCTATAGAGTCTGCGGCGTTATTATGAAAATCGTCGCGGTGCTTATGGCCATTTTGGGCTTGCTTGGGCTGATCGGGGGAATGTGGGGGCTGCTGATCTTTGCTGTTATACTCGCATTCGGCTTGTGGAAGATTGGATCTGCGTGGTCTAAGTGGGGACGGATGCCGAAAGAAGACACGGTCGACGAAACGATAGAAACTGAAGCCCCGACGGGAAGCACCGCACAAGACACCCAAGCCGAACCTCAAAAAACCGAGCGTCACAAAGTCGCGGGCACCAGTTTCCACCTCAAGGAGATCCAGACCCTTGGCGTAGAAAACTCCGAATATAAAATGACAAAAAAGCAGTTAATTGACGAATTCAGGATAGCACAACGCGTATATAAAACCGACTATTACGCGAACAACATCGAGCTCATCCCCGAACCCGAAAACCCCCACGATCCGCGCGCCATACGAGTGGTAGCTGACGGGGTGCACATCGGCTACATTAAGAGCGGATCCTGCGCACACATCCACAAGCTACTGGACGAGGACAAGATTGAGTCCATCAAGTGCGAGATCGAAGGCGGCCGATATAAAATACTTTTAGAGGACTGCGACGAGGATGGTAACGCCACATACGAGCTCGAAAACGACGAGATTCCGCTCCATGCAGATCTATTTATAAAAATCAAGTAAAAACGCACCGAAGCCCCGGGGAAACCTGGGGCTCTTTTTATGCCCAAAAGTGTAACAAGGAAGGAATGCAACAAGCTGAAATTGAGGAGAGGGAGCATCCGATATCTAAAAGTGTTTTTTCTTGTAGCTGTTGCTGTACTTTGAGAGGTTCTTATTCCACCCCGCCTTCGTGGCGGGCTTTTTTTATGCCATTTAAAGATGGCGGTCCATGGCGTTTTTTTAAGAGTAAAATGGTATTGTAAAAAATATTTGAGGCCGGCGTAGGATACGCTGGAGCAGGTGCGGTGGGACTATACATATAAGGATGCGAGACGCTTGAACCAAAAGCAGTTTTACAAGACACGAGCGTGGAGACGTGTAAGGGACTCATACATCGAGAGCAGGAAGGCCATCGACGGAGGGATCTGCGAGGCCTGCGGCATAGAGCCCGGAAAGATCGTCCACCACTGGAAGATATGGCTTGACGACATAAATTGCAACGACCCGGACATCAGCTTGAACCCGGACAACTTCAAGCTGGAATGTCAGACTTGCCACAATCAGGAAATAGATCCAAGGAAAGAAACACCGGGGCGTTGCCGCTATGGGCCAAACGGCGAGATACTACGAAATACAGAGTGGTGAGCCGTAAAGCGGACCGCCCCCATCCGAAAAAAAATAAAAGCCCCCAGGGGAC
>JAZNZI010000069.1:0-9965 GCA_045594865.1 Eubacteriales bacterium
AACATAAAGACTTACAGAACAATCCCTCAGTCAGCTTTGCTGACAGCTCTCGCTGCGGCTCGGTCACGTTTTGGCTCTTGCGTTATTAACGCAATTCACTACCAAAACGCCGCTTCGCTACCTTTTCACAAGGGAGCCTTCCACATAAATCATTCTTCGCTCTCTTTTTGTTCGTTTTCTGCTCATCGGCATTAGTCTCTTTGTCATCCCGAGCGGCAGGGATAAATTCGGAATTCGGAATTCGAAATTAGTTGACCAAGCTTTTCTGTCATCCCGAGCGGCAGGAATAAATTCGGAATTCGGAATTCGAAATTTGAAATTAATTGACCAAGCTTTTCTGTCATCCCGAGCGGAAGGAATGAGGTTCGGAGACGATACCATATGGCGAGGGATCTCCGTGTGGGAGCCTTTTTCGGCTTAGACTTTGGCAAGGGAGAACCTCAGGCAACAACTATCCTTGCAAAAAGTCTATATTTGCAAACGGTTCGGAAAAGGAGATCCCTCACCTTTCGTTTTCGTCTTCGCCTCTTACCCCTGCCGTTCGGGATGACAGCTTAGTGCTAACATTTTCTTTTAAACATACCGCATTTTATTTTTACTCATCGGTTAACCTTTTTTGAACCACGCAGGCTTGGCGTGGTTTTCGCTATACAAATAGAAAATTCCGAGGGCATACGCATCCTCGGGATTTTTGTATAAGAGCGAATGGAAAACGGTTATCAACCGCTTTCCATCAAAGCTGACCGAGCCGCAGAGGCAAACGGAAAAAATTACAACGAAAGGGAGAGTCAAAAGGCTCTCCCTATTTTTTTGTTAGAAACAAATTGCCGATTAGCAACCTATTATTACTTGGTATAGGTTACGGAAACTGCGGGTGCGGAGGTATCGGTATTCTCCATAGAAGCTACCTTAAGATCTTCGGAGCTGGTGGTCAAGCCGAAGATGCAGTTGCCATTAGCATCCATACAATCCTCAATATCGCTATAATTAACGGTAATGGTAAGCTTGCCGTCTGCATAAGTGATATTATTATCACCAACGAGAGAGGTTGCACAACCATTGTTAAAGCCAAGCTGTGCATATTCTCCTTCTTCTTTAACGTTGTTCCAATTAATAGCAGAGAATGCCACACCGTCGGTAGCCTCGTCAACGTTGAAGGCATAGAAGGTGAAGGTTGTATTATCTGCGATAGTTCCTGCAGTAACGGCAAAGGTGAAGGTTACCTTTGCATTGGCCTTGCCTGCGGCAAATCCCTCTGCAGAAAGAACGTCGCTGAAATTAAATCTGAAGTAGGATCTGTAATTGTTTGTACCCTTGTTACGAATGTTAAGCTCAGTCTTAGAGGTGCTAAAGTCCTTCTCCTTATTTCCCGAATCAACATAGGTATCATCCTTAATAGTACCCGCAACGGTTACCTCGGTGGGTTCGGGGGTTTTAAGCTCGCCGTAGGACTGACCGCAAACCTCACAAACAGCCTGCTCGGTCTCGGTAGCGGTACCGCCCGAGTGAGCGACCTTTTCGGTAGCCTCGTCGCAACGGGAACACTCAGTCCAGTGACCATCTGCATCATACATGATCTTCATATCGTGATCAAGTGCATCTTTGTAATCTTCAATGTACTCGTCGCCACAGTCGCAAGTGTAAGTGGTATAGCCCGGTTCGGTGCAGGTGGGTGCGGTCACAGATGCAGTATGGTTATGCTCGTGAGAAGCAAGTCCGCCATACTTTACTCCGCAGGTCGCGCAGGTTGCCTTCTCGGTCTCGGTTGCGGTACCACCCGAGTGATTAGCCTTATCTGCAACGTCACCGCAAGAGCAGGACTTCCAGTGATAGCTTTCATTATTTTGCCAATCGCCGTAGGAGTGACCGTTAGCCGCGACCTCATTTGCAACGTAGGAGTCACCACAGCTGCCGCAGGTATAGGTGGTATAACCCTTTTCGGTGCAGGTAGGTGCGGTTATCACTGCATTGTAGCTATGATTAAGCTTAGCGATAGGCTGAGTCTCGGTTTTATCGCACTTTGTACAGCTCCTGGTTTCGACGCCCTCTGCAGTACAGCTGGGAGCAGTGGTCTGCTGCCAATCGCCAAACTGATGCTCAATTACCTCGCCGTGATCGAAGGTAATGAAGCACATCTCACCGCAGGAGCAGGACTTGTAGTACTTAGCGGTTTCAGTACAGTTTGCAGAAGCAAAATACTTATCTTCTACCTTCTCCTGATTAAATACGTGAACGCGATCCTCGTTAAGAAGAACCTTTACTGCGGGCTCATTGCCCTTGTTTTCAAGCGAGCCAACACAAATGCCCTTTGCGTTAGGAGAAGCGAAGGCGAGAATGATGTTTCCATTTTCGTCAACAAGATCCTCAATCTCGCTGTATGCAAAGGTGATAGTAAGCTTGCCGTCTGCAACGGTTACGTTTACGCCATCCACGTTAGATACAAGACCGTATCCGTTGTTCCAATTAAACTCGCTATAAGCACCTACGGAGCCTTCCTTGTTGTTTACGCTGTTCCAGGTAATATCAGAAAAGGCAATGTCGGTGTCCTTATAAGCCTTAAGGGTGTAAATCTTACCAACGGAATTTCCGTTAGCATCAACATAGCTGCCGTTGTCTTCTCCCACGTTAACAAAAGTAAGTATGAACTGAACCTTTGCCTTAGAGGCGTCGAACAACTCGTTATTGATTGCATCCTTAATATTTATTCTGTAATATACTCTGAAGCTGCTGGAAATAGCCTTAAGCTCGGTAGCGGAAGAATTATCTTTGGTCTTGCTGGAAGAAGAAACGTTGGTGTCGTCGGTTACCTTTCCGTCAAGGGTAAGATCAAGCTTTCCTGCCTCAATAGAAACAGTGGTGGAAAGATTACCGTACTTTACGGTAACAGTGTTGTTACCAAGAGCGAGAGTTGCGTTCTCAAGCGAGATGCCCTCGGTAAGCACAAAGTCAGCACCGCAATCACACTTACCTGTTACGGTAAGGTCGCTCGCCTTAACTACCATTGTAGCAACGGGGGCGGAAATATTGGATACGGCAGAGATGGATACGGCAGTATGAGCCTGCTTTTCGGTTGTCTCAAAGCATCCTTCGCGGTCGCACTCGGTCCAGTGATAGGACACGTCGTACTTGGTCTGCATATCGTGGCCAAGCTCAGAAGCGATCTTATCACCACATACGGTACATATCTGATTTGTGGTACAGGTTGCAGCCAAGCCGGGAGTGTGGCCGAGAGCGGAGGTTATCTCCTGCTCTTTCTTGTAGTCACATCTGGTACAATGCTCGCCCTCGGTAAGACCTGTTTTGGTGCAGGTTGCAGCTACGGCGTCATCGGTCACTATAATATGGTCAAGCTTAGGAGCAAGCTCTGTGTGACATACGGTACATTCCTGATTTGTAGTACAGGTTGCGGCAGCACCTGCAGTATGACCGAGAGCGGGGGTTATCTCCTGCTCTTTCTTGTAGTCACATCTGGTACAATGCGCGCCCGCCATAAGACCTGTTTCGGTACAGGTTGCAGCCTTAGCCTCGTCAATTACAATATTATGTTCAAGCGCGGAATCGCCCTCACGGGTTTCTACAGCGCCGCAGGAGCACTTTCTCTCCTCTACCTCTGCCTTAGTGCAGGTGGCGGGAGTCTTGGTTGTCCAATCACCGTATGCGTGAACGTGATCGGCATAACCGCCGTAGGACTGACCGCAGGTATCACAAACCGCCTTCTCGGTCTCGGTTGCAGTACCACCCGAGTGAGCTATATGCTCGGTAGCCTCATCACAGCCCTCTCTGTCGCACTTGGTCCAGTGGTAGGATTCATCGTACTTAGTCTTCCAATCATGACCAAGCGCGGGATCGCCGGTGCGAGTTTCTTCACTGCCGCAGGAGCATTTTCTTACCTCAACCTCAGCCTTGGTACAGGTGGCGGGAGTCTTGGTTGTCCAATCACCGTAGCTGTGTCCTGTTGCGGGAACGGTGTCGCCTACGTAGCTATCACCGCAAGAGCAGGTGTAGGTAGTATATCCGCCTGCCTCACAGGTAGGAGCGGTCACGGTAGTCTTATAGTCGTGTGCAAGCTTAGGATTAAGCACGGTGTGACATACGGTACACTCCTGAACGGAGGTACAGGTTGCAGCGGCACCGGGAGTATGGGGAAGCTTTTCGGCAACCTCCTGCGCTATCTTATAGCTGCATCTGGTGCAATGCTCGCCCTTGGTAAGACCTGTAGTTGTGCAGGTTGCAGGAACGGCGGCATCGGTTACTATATCGTGTGTGAGTGCAGGATCGCCCTCACGGGTTTCTACAGCGCCGCAGGAGCACTTTCTCTCCTCTACCTCTGCATCGGTGCAGGTGGCGGAAGTCTTGGTTGTCCAATCACCGTATGCGTGAACGTGATCGGCATAACCGCCGTAGGACTGATTGCAGGTCGTACAAACAGCCTTCTCGGTTTCGGTAGCGGTACCGCCCGAGTGAGCTATATGCTCGGTAGCCTCATCACAGCCCTCTCTGTCGCACTCGGTCCAGTGGTAGGATTCATCGTACTTGGTCTGCATATCGTGGCCAAGTGCTGCGCCCTCTCGGGTTTCCTCATCACCGCAGGAGCACTTTCTTACCTGAACCTCTTTTTCGGTGCAGGTCGCAGGAGTCTTGGTCTCCCATTCGCCGAAAACGTGAAGATGATCGTCGTTAATTATTACCTTAACAGCGGGTCTGAGCGCTTCCTCTGCTGCCTCAAGAGAGTTAACCGAAAGGCTCTTTGTATTAGGAGAAGCAAATGCAAGCAGAAGGTTGCCGTCCTCGTCAATGAACTCGGCAATCTGGCTGTATGCAACGGTGAAAATGATCTTTCCGTCTTTAACTGTTACGTTGTCGCCAACGTTTGCAACGTCGTATACAATGATGCTTCCCTGACCCCAGTGAAGCTCGGTATCGCTAACTCCGTTCCAGGTGATATCCTTGAACGCCTTATCGGTATTATTATAAGCCTTAAGGTTATAAATGCTATTCATTACGGATCCGTCAACGTCAAAATGATCATTCGTGTTCGTGCCCTCGTTGATCATCGTAAGGATAAGCTGAACCTTTGCCTTGCTTGAATCGAATGCATCGTTATCAAGGGCAGCTTTAAGATTTACTCTGTAATATATTCTGAAGCTGTTGGAATAAGCCTTAAGCTCGGTAGCGGACGAATTGTCCTTATCCTTGCTGGAGGCGTTTGAGGAGGAAACGTATGTATCGTCGGAAACCGTTCCTCCAAGAATAATACTGAACTTTTCCGCCATAATGGAAACGGTGGTGGAAAGCTCGCCGTACTTTACTGTAACGGTATTTTCGCCAAGAACGAGAGTTGCGTTCTCAAGCTCGATGCCATCGGTGATCACAAAGCTGTGACCGCACTGACAGGTAGCGGTAACGGTAAGGTCGCTTGCTGCAACGGTCACGCTCTCCATAGGAGTCTCAAGCTTTGATGTCGCAGAGATAGATGCTGCAAGGTGAGATTCCTTTTCGGTTGCCTCGTCACAGCCCTCTCTGTCACACTCGGTCCAGTGGTGATTATCGTCAGACTTTGTCACCATATTATGACCGAGAGCAGCGATAACCACGGGAGCTTCAATGGCGTTCTTGCCCTCGGCATCCGCAAAGAGCTGCTCGCATCCGTCGCAGGTGAAATATACTTCCTGACCTGCTTCAGTACAGGTTGCATCAATCCTCTCGACTGCGGTCAGATTGTGAGTATGACCGAAGAGTCCGTCTATTACGCCGCAGGACGTAGCAAGACATACTACGCCGAGGATAACGGACAGAACGAGAACTGCTCTCAAGATTTTGTTGAACATTTTCATGCTTTTCTCCTTTTTTAAATCAGGATTTTTTTTAAATTAATTTCCGCAATAGAAGCCTATGGATTTCTTATACTCGTTGCCAAAGAAATCGCATACCTTATCGGTGTCATATCCGACGCCGAGCGCGGGAGAATTAGAATCTAACGCATAGGTTGTCTGGTTATCTATGCCAAGGATACTGTCCTCCTGCAGATAACCGACGAATAAAGGATCATCATAAATACCGTTGTTGTTAATGGTTTTGAAGTAATCAAGCCCCTCAACAGAGCTGCCGTATTCATTAAATACGAGATTACTCTCTGCCGTCATTCCACTACCCGTCGGTATTCCGAGCTTTGCGGTAGCGGAGCGGTTATAAATAATATTGTTGTAGAAAAATGACTTTCTGTTTGCGTTGGACTGAATAATATACTCGGTATCATAAGAGGTGACGATGGTATTGTTATAAACGTAAATTCCGTCGGAATCGTAATTTATATAAATAATACCCTTATTTCCCTTATCGTTTACCGACAGATTGTATCTGACTGTTACTCTGTCCTTGAAATCCCCTTCATTATAGGTGCAATTCAGGAAAAGTCCGAAGGAATTATCGTGAGAGTAGTTATATTGCCAAACGGTGTCCTTGCTTGCCAGATCGGCGTCAAGCATACATCCGTCCTGATATACTCCGTCGTTCTCTCTTGCCTTCGCCATATTGCGATAGCCCTCGTTATACTGAATAACCGTACCGTCAACGTAAGAGGTGACTATGGTATTGCCCGAAACACAGTAAATAGCGGTGTCGTGTATAACGTTATGCTCAACAAGCCCGCCGTAAAGGTGACGGACGAATATAGCGTTTTTACCAATGAAATTCAACTCATTATCGTAAATATGTACGTTTAAGTGTGCATTTTGCTTAAAATCATCGGTGTATGGGCTGATCTTCTTGACCGTGACGTTGCCATTATTGTTCTTAACAACCTGATGCCAGGTTGCAATACCAACGTTAGAAACCTCAGTGAGCTGACAGCCCGTAATGGTCAGACCGTCTACCCTGCCAAGTCCGTCGTTTGACCAGACGTGAATACCGCCGGTGATCTTCGACCACATAGCCATACCGCTATTTTCCACGTCAAGGAAGCCGTGTATATCGTGGATATACAGATTTTTCAGGGTGATGTTCTCGTATGTGACGGTATCCTTGCTTCCAAGATTATTGTCGCAGGTGATAAGTACTCCGCGCCTGTCGCCCTCGGTTGTTGCCGAATCGTAAAGCTCAAGCTCCTCAACTATGATATTTCTGCAATTCTTAATATAAAGAACGCCGCTACCCGTCAGATCGTTTCCGTCTATCTTAGGCTTATCGCCCTTGCCGTAGGCGGTGATAACTACAGGCTCGTCCTCGGTTCCGTTAACACCAGAAAGCGTGAGGCTTCCGTAGAACTGACTTCCTCTCTCTATATAAATATAGGTTCCTGCCGTTACGTTAAGAGAGGATATTTTTTCAAGAGAATTATAGGGATTTTCTATGCTTCCGTCACCGCCGTCTTTGGCAGATGAGGAAAAGAAGATTCCCTTTTCGCTGTATTTTTCTTCCTCTTCTTCCTCTTCTTTACCGTCTTCCTTGTCGCCCCCGTCTCCCGTATCGGGAGGCGAGGGCTTGTTTTCTTCATCCTTACCGCCGTCATCGACAGGACCGTCGGTACCGCCGTCTAACAGAAAGCAGGAGGTAAGGCTTGAAAGCGAAAGACAAAGAAGCAAAAGAATAGTAATGATTCTTATGCCGTGTTTTTTCATTTCTCGGGTTATGCTCTTCTCTTTTTGATCTCGTAAATTACCGAGGTTACAACGAAGAGTCCGACTGCCATATAGAAGGAAACCGTAACGCCCGACTTAACTCCGTTAAGAAGGCTTACCCATTGGGGAGTGACGCTGATGAATCTCGTAGATGCGCTGTAGCCGTTCATAGCAACAGAGTTAACTACAACGTAAAGAATTCTGTGAGCCTCCTCACGCATAGCCCAGGCAAGATTTCCGTAGCCTTCCTTATATTTATAAAGCGCAGAGCCTTCGGGATTGTTGGCTGTATCGCCGTCAGGAAGCGCAGAGCCGCCGAGAATACCGCCAACAAGATCCATATAACCGTTCTGCCAGTAGTCCGAAACGGCAAAGCCCATCATTCCGAACTCATCTCTGAATACGTTGTTGATAAAGCCCTGCTGGCTGGTCCACTGTACGCCGATTCTGTTAAAGCCGGTCATAAGGTTCTCGGCTCCCGCCTCCTCGATCGCGATCTGGAAGGGTCTTGCGTAGATCTGTCTTATGGTCTGCTCGTTTGCCCAGGTGTTAACACCCTCACGGTTCTTTTCCTGCTCGTTAAGGATAGCGTGCTTCATATATACGTACACACCCTCGGAGCGAATGCCGGAAACCTCGGACGCCGCAATATATCCCGAAAGAATGGGATCCTCGCTGAAATACTCGAATGCACGACCGTTATAGGTTCCTCTGTGAATGTTTACACCGATACCGTAAAGTCCCGAATATCCTGCCCAGAGACAATCCTCACCGACAACCTTACCGAGCTCATAAGCAAGCTCGTCGTTCATAGAGGATGCCACGAGAGCCGCGCAGGGATACTGAACGGGAGAGGAATCCATATCGGGATCGCCGTAAAGGAATGCAAATCTGTTGGTTGCGGTGTTCTCGTTATCACTGTATGCGTAGTTAGTTCCGCCTACGGGACCGAGCGCGCCGTTGCCGTCAATGGTAGCGGGCTTACCTACAGAATCAACGCTGTAGGTCTTACGAAGACCGTTGGAGAGAAGCATTACGGTCTCATCCCAGGTGAGCTGATCAAGAAGCGCACCCCATCTCTCGTCGTCGTAGGAAACAAGCTGAGGCTTGCCGTCTACGATGGAGATAAGCGAAGCGAGCGTCAAGCCGTTATCCGCACCGTAAGTGGGATATACTACGTCGTCCTGCTCTATCTTTTCAGAGCCCTTCTTACCGTCCTCAACCATACCGGGAGTTACGGTTACGATAACCTGGTTGTTAAGAAGTGCATGGCTCTCGGTCATACCGAGCTTAACGGTTCCATCCCAGTTGCTTCTGGAAACGTAATCCACGTGATTTGCGCTATTAGCCGCATCGTAGAGATTAAGGTCTGCATTGTCAAACTGATTGGTAATGGAGTTGCCTGTCACCTTGCTTGTGGAGTAGGTTACCTTGTCCTCCTCCTTGGTGGTCTTCCAAACGAGCGACTTATCTGCATCGCCGGTCATCTTGCTATCGTCAACAGAGATGCCGTCTGCCTTTTTCTGAGAAAGAATATTGTTTACTGCGTTGTGAGCGTCGGTTGCAACGGTGAGATAGTAATCGCCTGCGTCAAGCACGTATGTCTTCGCACCGTATGCGTCGTAGGATGCAAACCATCTGCCGTCAACCGTTACGGTAACCTCCTGAGAGTCGCCGGGCTGAAGAAGATCTGTCTTTGCATAGCCGACCAGCTCAACAGACGCCTTCTCAATTCCGCCCTGAATATAGGGCTGCTGAAGATATACCTGAACGCTCTCCTTACCTGCAACGCTGCCGGTGTTTTTAACGGTTACGGTTACGGTGTAGGTGTCGTCCGCCTTGTTTTCGGTCACCTTCATACCGGAATACTCAAAGGTGGTGTAAGAGAGTCCGTAGCCGAAGGGATAGGACACAACCTTGGAGTAATCAAAATCGCCTACGTTTGCGCTGCCGAGAACGGTATCCTCGTATCTTGTTTCGGTATAACGGTAGCCGTTATAAATGCCCTCCTGATAAACGACGTATCTGTTGGACTTTCCGCCGTTTGCAGTGCTGAGGATCTCGCCGCTGTTTTCGTAGCTGCCGAAGTTTGCGTATACGGGATTGTAGTGGTGGCTGGTCCAATAGGTGTCGGTAAGACTACCGGAGGGAGAAACCTCACCGGAAAGAATTTTACCTATGCCGAGAGTGCCTGCGGTACCGCCTACACCGACCCAGAGAACTGCATCGATGCCGTATGCGGGATCGTCAATGTAATCGCACTCAACCTGGTTTACAGAGTTCAGAAGAACAATGATCTTGGAGACCTTTCCACTGTCCTTCAGCGTCTTCAGATTCTTCAGCACATCC
>JAZNZI010000070.1:0-10644 GCA_045594865.1 Eubacteriales bacterium
ACAATCCCACCGTCATTTTCTTGCGAAAATGCCACCTCCCTTTACACAAGGGAGGCTTTGTTGGAACCCGTTTACGGGTAGCAAGTAACAATTGCATGGCTGGCAGGCTTAGTCAAAACGCACCCCGGCGTCTCCGGTAGCAATTAGGGCTATGCCCGAAAATGAAATACCCCCCGTTTTACGGGGGGATCTTTATTTGAGCCGATCTGTATCAAGCGGCGCGATGCGGTGCTAAATTTGAAAATCGGCGATATTGTCATTTATATGTACTTGAAATATCATCTAAGCTTAATACCTAAAAGCAAGATGAAGCTGTTGTTAAATCACTTGATGCGACCTTTGACTTTTAGATTAATGCGTTTTTATTTAACACGCTCTTTTCCAAAAATCATCATCAGAACGTCGAGAATTCCTTCCGAGATTAAGGTTATGCCTGTAAACATCCAAAGCACCGCCGTTGTAGAGAACGGACTTGTCAAAATAATAACTGCGCAAGCAATAGAAAGCAGAGCACCAACCGCTGCCCAGGGCCATTTCTTGTTTTTACGACGAATCATTTCAACGGTCAACTGTATTTTTTCCACACCGGTTATAAGCGTTATTATTCCGTATAACACGGTAAGCACAGGGAAGGTGATAATAAACCACTCGGTTTTGAGTGCGCAAAACAGACCGAATATCAGCAAAAGAATACCCTTGGTAAGCGAATGTCGCGTTCCGTTATTCTTTGTACCCGATAAAAAGTATTTAACGGTTTCCACAGCACCGAATATTGCCATAATAATACCTGCGACCATAATTATCCACGAGGTAAAACCGATCGGATTGATCAAGAGCAAAATACCTACGACCAGCTCAAATAAGCAAATCATCATTGTTCCTACGTTTTCTTTTAAAAATTTCATAAAATACTCCTTTGTTTTTTAACATTTAATAGGGGAAGTTACTAATAGACTTCCCCATAAAAAATATATATGCTATAAGTTTACTTCTGCTTTCTAAACCGAAAATAAACTATTTTGTTTTGTTATTTTCCTTCTGCCATCTATGGCATTTGCCGCAGTGAAGACTTTCTTCCCAAAGCTCATCTGCCTTGGGTATCCATCGGTCTGCGTAAGGCTTGCATTTAGCATAAAGGTCATCAACGTCTTCGGGAGACTGCATATCGGTTGAATGTGCTCCCGAACGCTTTACCATATCGCGAAGAGCCTCGGGATTTTCCAGCATAGGGCATGGTCTGAACATATTGTCGTTAAAGGGTCTGCCCTCCTTATAAGCCATAAACAGAGGACGCTTGTAGGCTTCAAGCAGAGTATGCTCGTGGATGTTGGAGTCTGCGTAGTGAACGAATGCACAGGGCTCGATATCGCCGTTTGCATTGATATGTAAGTAGCTTTTACCGCCCGCAATACAGCCTCCGACAACCTCGCCGTCGTTCTGGAAATCAATGGTGAAGATAGGCTTGGTGTTTCTGTAGGCACGAATGCGATTAAACATAAGCTCTCTCTGCTCGGGGGTGGGTAAAAGCTCGGGAACTGCCTCGTTTCCAACCGGCATATAGTGGAAGAACCAGGCGAATTTTGCACCCGCTGCTATAAGTGAGTCGAAATACTCCTCGGAGCTTAAGGACTCCACGTTTCTTGAGGTGTAGCAGCAGGACGCACCGAAGGGAAGCTTTTTCTCCTTAAGAATACGCATAGCATTCATTACTCTCTGATAGGTTCCCTTGCCACGACGGTCATCGGTTGCCTCCTCAAAGCCCTCAATACTGATAGCGGGAACAAAGTTTTTTACACGCAACATTTCGTCAGCAAAGGCTTCGTCGATAAGCGTTCCGTTGGTAAACGCCAGGAATTCGCAGTCGGGATGTGCTTCGCAAAGGCGGATGATGTCGTTCTTACGAACCAGCGGCTCGCCGCCCGAAAAAATATACATATAGGTACCGAGTGCCGTGCCTTGGTTGATTATATCATCCAGCACCTCGTACTCCAAATTGAGCTTGTGGCCGTAATCAGCCGCCCAGCATCCCGTACATTTGAGATTACAAGCCGATGTCAGATCCATAAGAATAGCCCAGGGAATATTGCAATCGTGCTCTACCTTGGCTTTCTCCTGTCTCGGTGTTCCGATAAGACCTGTGTTTACAATAAAGTTTTCAAAGAAGACCTTACGTACCTCGGGGTCAATGTCTGTCCATAAGCTTTTTACCAGACGGTTCCAATTGTTGTCAGGATCTTCAATAATTGCACGCACAGGGCGAATCATGTGTCCGAAGCGGTCGGTTGTATCCAGCTTTTCTGCCCAGTCAACAAGCTTGGGCATAGCCTTATCAGGATCTTCGTCCAGATAGTTGATCACCTTTTTAACCGCAAAGGCCTGTACGCTTTCTTTCATAGTTTTTTTGCTCATTATTTTACCATCCTTTCTAATTTGGCTGTTTGCCAATTTTTATATTTTTTTGCTAATAGCTTAAGCTCCTTTTTTGTATATTTTTTTGCCGTGTATGCGTTATCGTTTCCTTGATAAACGGTGAATTAGTTCTTTTTATTTTTAGACAAGCCTTTTCTGATCGCTTTGCCGATTTCCATTACAACGAGAGGAACTAATATAAGTCCAAGTCCGATAAGATAAAGCTGCCAAGGCAGGCGTACGATGTTGAAAGCAATGCCAACGGGGGTAAATAGCACTATCGATACGAGAAGGACAGAGATCAATGCCGCCCAATTCAGCGTGCGGTTGCTGAAGGGCTTTATCGAGAACAAGGAATGGTCGGATCGCATATTAAACGCCTGAACCACCTGAGAGAGCGCCAATATCATAAACGCCATTGTTTGACCGCCCTCAAGCGTTCCTGTCGCAGATTCACCAAGCTTAAATCCAATCAGGGTCAAAACAGCAAACATAATGCCTTGAAGCACAACTCTGACACCAAGACCGTGAGCAAAAATTCCCTCGTTTTTAGGCTTCGGCTTCTGATCCATTACGTCGTCTTCAACCGCCTCCATACCGAGAGCAATTGCAGGCAGAGAATCGGTCACCAGGTTGATCCACAAGAGCTGCATAGAGAGCAGAGGTGTCTTGTGCCACAGAAGCATAGCCATGAAAACGGTTATGACCTCACCGATATTCGTGCCGAGAAGGAAGCCGACGACCTTTTTAATATTTGCATATATTCCGCGTCCCTCGCGAACCGCGTCTACGATCGTTGCAAAATTATCGTCGGTAAGAGTCATATCTGCCGCACCCTTGGCAACGTCCGTTCCCGTAATGCCCATTGCACATCCGATATCTGCGGCTTTCAAAGCGGGAGCGTCGTTTACACCGTCGCCCGTCATTGATACTACCTGATCTTTTCTTTGCCAAGCTTTTACAATTCTTATTTTATTTTCCGGAGAAACACGGGCGTATACGGAAATGCTCTCAACCTGCTCGTCAAGCTCTCTGTCGGTCATAGCATCAAGCTCAGCACCGGTAATCGCGCGGTCGCCTCTCTGCATAATGCCCAGCTCTTTAGCAATAGCCGAGGCTGTTACAACGTGATCTCCCGTAATCATAACCGGCTTGATTCCTGCACGGCGGCAAAGAGCGACGGCTTCCTTTGCTTCGGGACGCGGCGGGTCGATCATTCCTACAAGACCCATAAAGGTAAGTCCGTTTTCCAATTCTTCCGGCGTAGGAGATGAGGGAACGTTATCGATTTTCTTATATGCTACGGCGAGGACTCTTAGCGCATCTGCACTCATTCTGTCGGTAACCTGCCTTCCACGCTCCAAATCTCCCGAAATACAACGGGATTCCATAACGTCAAAGGCGCCTTTTACGATCACAACGTTTTTGCCGTTTATGCGGTTTATTGTGGTCATAAGCTTTCTGTCAGAGTCGAACGGAATCTCGGCAAGACGAGGATATAGTGTATTCAGCTCATCCTTTTCTAATCCGTTTTTGTGAGCGGCAACCACAATCGCGGTTTCGGTTGGATCACCGATATGCTGCTCCTCGGTGCCACGAAAAACGACAGAGCCATCGCAGCAAAGCGTAGCATAGGTAAGAAGCCTTTTTATATCCTCGGAGTTCGCTTCATTAATGCTTTCAGGATAATACTCGCTGTCCACGTATGCTTTCGTCAAGGTCATACGGTTCTGAGTTAAGGTGCCTGTTTTATCAGAACAGATCACCGATGCTCCACCCAGCGTTTCCACAGCAGGCAAACGGCGAATCAGCGCATTTTTCTTTACCATTCGCTGAACACCAATGGAGAGAACTACGGTAACAATTGCGGGAAGTCCCTCGGGAATTGCCGATACAGCGAGAGAAACGGCGGTCATAAAGATTTCAAGCGCAGGAATATCATTGACAAGCCCGACTACAAAAATTACCGCGCAGGCTGCAATTGCAACAATACCGAGGATCTTACCAAGGTCTGCAAGCTTTTTTTGAAGAGGTGTCTGGGTTTCGGTTTCGCTGTCAAGAAGATTGGCGATCTTACCCATTTCGGTATCCATTCCCGTTGCGGTAACAACCGCGGTAGCAGTACCGTAAGTAATACTGCATCCGGAAAAGACCATATTAGAGCGATCGCCTATCGGTGCAGACAGTTCTACGACGGCATCTGCATCCTTTTCGGAAGGAACAGATTCGCCTGTTAGTGCCGATTCCTCCGACTTCAGGCTGACGCTTTGTAATAACCGAGCATCTGCGGGGACGAAATCACCTGCCTCCAGCTTAATGATATCACCCGGGACAAGCTCAGAAGCCTCGATAATCTTTTCTTCACCGTTTCTCACAACTCGGGCGTGGGGTGCAGACATATTCTTTAATGCGTCAAGTGCCTTTTCTGCTTTTCCCTCTTGATATACACCCATTACGGCATTAAGAATAACGATCAGCAGAATCAGTATTGGCTCGAACATCTCGCCCCAATTCTGTTCTACGCAAATGACGACGAAGGAAATTATTGCTGCCGCAATGAGTATCAAGATCATTACGTCCTTGAATTGCTCAAGAAAACGCTGCACTGTGGTTTTCTTTTTCTTTTCCTTCAGTTTATTTGGTCCGTGCTTTTCTTGCAGTGTCTGTACTTGCTGTTCTGTCAGTCCGTTCCTTCTGTCGGTGGAAAGAAGGTGGATGATTTCTTCTCGTGAGCGATCGTGCGATGTCAATTAAAAAACCTCCTTTAATATAATGAGACCTACCTGCCGCAACAGATAAGTCTCGTCATTTCATGTGAAGCCAGGATAAATCCAAGCTGTTGAACTTCACAACACGGGGTGTGTTGACTACTCCCTTAAATATGATTTGTGTCACAAGTATATTTTCGTTTTCTAAACTGAAAATAAACTGGTTTTGATTTTTTTCGATTTTTTTATTTTCAACGAAATTGTTTAAAATGTCGTCATTAATAATTCACATTTTTTTCTTGAAGGTCGGATGTTTGGAATGCTACAATAAAAATAGCTGATGCCTGATGAAGTTTCGCTCAGCAAATAAAAATTGAGGTGATATTTTGAAAAAAGAATATGAGGAAAGCAACAGAGCGTGGGATGATTTGGATGAAATAACTCTTCCGAACATGAGAACAAAATTGCCGAGAGAAGCAATAAGTGTCCTATACAGTCAAACCAAGCAGATAATGGGCAGAATGATAGATTATAAGGAATATCGGATGCTCTACGCTTGCGCGATGAAGGAAATAAAAACCAAATTTGAAATTCTGAACACCGAATTCAACCTTCGGTATCATCGCAATCCTATAAATTCTATTCAAACCAGATTAAAAAGCACGGCGAGCATTATTGAAAAGTTAGTAAAGAAGAATATACCTATTAATATTGACAGTATGGAAGAAAATATTCACGATATTGCAGGTGTAAGAGTAATTTGCTCCTATATAGACGACGTTTTTTTAGTAGCCGATGCGCTGCTGAAGCAGGATGACATTAGCTTGGTGATAAAAAAGGATTATATTACGAATCCTAAAGAAAACGGGTATAGAAGTCTGCATCTGGTTATAAAGGTTCCCGTCTTCTTTTCTGAGCGCCGCATAGAAACCGAGGTGGAAATTCAGATCCGCACAATAGCTATGGATTTCTGGGCAAGCCTTGAGCATCAGCTTCAATATAAAAAGGACCCGGGCGGTATGGAGGAGCTTGCAGAGCAGCTTTACAAATGTGCCTATACCATCAATCAGACCGATATGGAGATGATGAGGATCAGAACAAAAATGGAAAAGATGAATGACGCGCAGTCGGAGGAGGAAATTCTGCTTGATCGCATCAAAAAGCTTGATATACCCATTGAATAAAAATTGTTGACAAATTGTTTATTTTCAGTTAATATATTTATAATAATATAGTAGAAAAACTAAGACTACAGAGGTGAGAAAACGTGTTTCATATTCTTGTGGTAGACGACGACAAAAATACGAGAATGTATTTTCAGGCTGTGCTTGAAAAAAACGGTTATACGGTCACCGTAGCTAAAAACGGCGAGGATGCGCTCTTGGCTATGGACAGAGAGCATATTGACCTTGTCGTTCTCGATATTATGATGCCGAAAATGAATGGCTACGAATTTACAAGGGAATTGCGTGAGTGCGACAATTATCTTCCCATTTTAATGGTATCTGCAAAGCAGCTTCCCATTGATAAAAACAAAGGCTTCGCGGTGGGAACCGACGATTATATGACAAAGCCGGTTAATCAGGACGAGTTCCTTTATCGCATCAAGGCACTGCTGCGACGCGCGAGGATAGCAACCGAGCGAAAAATCGTTATCGGCGATGTCACTCTTGACTATGATTCCTTGACGGTCACGAGAGGTGAGGAGGTTCAGGAGCTTCCACAGAAGGAATTTTTGCTTCTATATAAATTGCTTTCATATCCCGGTAAGATATTTACCAGAATTCAGCTTATGGACGAAATCTGGGGTGCGGATAGCGAAACGGGATGGGAGACCGTGACCGTACATATCGGCAGGCTCCGAAAGCGCTTTGAAGGATGGGATGAATTTGAAATAGAGTCGGTCCGCGGACTCGGATATAAGGCGGTAAAAAAGCTATGAATGAAAACGCTTTCTTAAGCATTAAAAGGATTAAAGAGAGAGCGTCAAGACGCTCGCTGACCTTTGCCGTTTCAATTTTTGTATTTGCTATTCTTCTTGCCGCTATCGCTATTACCGCCCTGGGCTTATGGTTGCTCACCGAGCTTGGAGTAATAATTAACGTTGATGGCGAGCTTGATCTCGGCTTGGTTATTCTGTTTATGTCACTTATCAGCCTTATTATCGGCGGAACGATAGCCTTTTTCAGCAGCCGTATTCCCTTGAAGCCGATAAACGACAGTATTAATAAAATGAACCGCTTGGCGGCGGGTGATTTCAAAACAAGGCTGAAATTCGGTGGAATTCTCTCGAGTCATCCCGCGGCAAGAGAATTTCAGGACAGCTTTAATACTATGGCAGAGGAGCTTGGAAACACCGAGATGCTCCGTAACGATTTCATCAACAACTTTTCCCACGAATTCAAAACACCCATCGTATCGATCACGGGACTTGCCAATCTGCTTGAAGCGGGCAATTTAACCGAGGAGCAGCGAGTAGAGTATGCCCGTGCCATACGCGAGGAATCTATGCGACTTTCTTCTATGTCGAGCAACGTGCTAAGTCTTACAAAGGTTGAAAATCAGTCTATCCTTACCGACGTATCAAGCTTCAATCTTTCAGAGCAGATACGGTCCTCGGTGCTTTTGCTTGAGGAAAAATGGACAAGCAGGGATATCGAGCTTCAGCTCGAGTTTGACGAATATATGATAGAGGCAAACGAGGAAATGCTGAAGCAGGTGTGGATAAACCTTATCGACAATGCCGTAAAGTTCTCTCCCAGGTATGGAACGGTAAAAATCGACCTGATTGACGGGGGAGATAATCTTGGCGTACAGATCAGCAACACGGGCGCCGGAATTCCACCCGATAAGCTGGATAAGGTTTTTAATAAATTCTATCAGGCGGACGAATCCCACGCTACGCAAGGAAACGGTATCGGTCTTGCTATTGTAAAAAGGATCGTGGAGCTTCACGGCGGCGGTGTAGAGGTGCTTTCCGAAAACGGTTTAACCACCTTTACCGTTATACTTCCTAAAAACCGACATTAACCTAATAAATTAAAACGAGTAGAACAGCCTTTGTTTTGCTCGTTTTTTTTAATTTTTTAATAATTTGTTTCGTTTCAGTTTAGAAAAGAAGGTTAAAATTGCGTTGTAAAATGAAAAATTATGTAAAAAGAGGTGTTATCATTGCGATATTTGCTTTACAATCCTTTTTCGGGCAATAACGATTCCCACGAGGACGCTTTAAGCTACTCGGTTGTGGCAAACATGTCAACACAGCTTGTTAATCTCACCGAGATACATAGTATGTGTGACTTTTTTGAAATGCTTACGCCCCGAGACGACGTTGTTATCTTCGGCGGTGACGGAACGCTTAACAGAATAATTAACGAGCTGTCGGGTACCGTTATCAAAAATGACGTTTATTTTTACCCAAGCGGAACGGGAAACGATTTTGCAAGGGATATCGGGCAGGCGGAAACAAAAATCCCCTTCCTTATTAATGATTATATAAAAAATCTTCCGACCGTCACGGTCAACGGAAGGACGACCAAATTTATCAACGGCGTGGGATTCGGCATTGACGGCTATTGCTGCGAGGTGGGAGATAGGCTTAAGCTTGAGCATAAACAGCCTAATTACACCGCAATTGCAATAAAGGGGCTTCTTTTCCATTTTAAACCAGTAAATGCGAGGGTGATCGTTGACGGTAAGACCTTATTTTTCAAAAAGGTGTGGATAGCTCCGACAATGTTTGGCAGATATTACGGGGGCGGAATGATGCCTACGCCGAATCAGGACAGAAATTCAGAGGACAAAAGGGTCTCTCTGATGGTTTTCCACGGCTCGGGTAAGCTTAAAACACTTATGATTTTTCCCTCAATATTTAAGGGGAAGCACGTAAAGCACGAGAAAAATATAAGCATTTTCGAAGGGCAGAGCATATCGGTCAAGTTTGATAGACCAACCCCCCTGCAAATTGACGGAGAAACTGTGTTAAATGTCAAAGAATACAGCGTAGAGGTGTAAAGAAGTGATTTGGGATTGCGTTCTTTATCTTGTTATTATTAGCATAATATCTTTTTTGGTAGGAAGAATATTGCCCAAAAAGTGGTTTCGTGCCGACCTGTTTCCGTACCGTGGCTACGGCTTTGAGAAAAACGGAAGGATATATATGAAGATAGGCATTCACAAGTGGCAGAGCAAGATACCCGATATGAGTAAAATTCTCCCCTTTATGATGCCCAAAAAGAAGCTTTCGGGAGAGAACCTTGAAAAAATGCCGAGAATGATACAGGAAACCTGCGTTGCCGAGTTTATTCACGGTATAAACGCTATTGCGGGATTCTATTGCTTAAAGCTCTGTCCCGGAGTCGGCGGAGTTGTTTTATCAATTATATACGCCGTTATTTTAAATCTGCCCTTTGTTTTGGTTCAGCGTTATAACAGACCAAGACTTATAGAGCTTAATAAACGCTTGGAGGAAAGAAATAAAGTAGTATAAATGAAAACGCTAATTCTGAGCTGCAACACGGGAGAGGGACACAACTCCTGTGCAAAGGCTATTAAGGAATATTTTGAATACAGGGGCGAGGAGTGCGACATAGTAGACGGCTTATCCTTCATCTCTCACGGATGGTCCCGTTTTATTTCGGGAGGGCACATCTTTATCTATCGGCACTTGCCCTGGCTTTTCAAGGTTGGATACAGTCATTTTAAAGAAAAAGACTCCTATTTTGACGAGGGAAAGGCTCTTTATCGCTTATTTGCCCGCGGCAGTGAGAGGCTGTATGAATATATAAGCGAGGGAGGGTACGACACCGTAATTTGCCCGCATGTATTTACAGCACTTATGCTGACACATATGAAGAAAGAGCATCCCATCCCCCTTGCCACTGGCTTTGTTTCCACCGATTATACCTGCAGCCCCAGCGGAAAAAACAGCAATCTTGACTGTTATTTTCTTCCCGACGAGGAAATTGCCGCGGATTTTGAATGCGAAAGCATTACCCGAGAAAAAATGGTTTTTACCACTATTCCCGTAAGACAAATGTTCTATCTTAACCACGATAAGAATGAGGCAAAGCAGACCGTCGGTGTTAATCCCGAGCATAAGCACCTCTTAATGATGTGCGGCAGTATGGGCTGCGGTCCGATGAAAAAAATACTAAAGAGGCTGTCTGAAAAAAAGCCATCCGATTGGGAGATTTCGGTTATTTGCGGAAACAACTCGGGGCTTTTTAGGGAGCTTGGCAGAAAATACGACGGCAATAAAGGAATACATATACAGGGCTTTGTGAAGGATATGGGAATACTGATGGACAGCGCCGATCTTTATCTTACAAAGCCGGGAGGAATAAGCGTAAGCGAAGCCTATGCAAAGTCTCTGCCGATGGTATTCATCAATGCGGTGGGCGGCTGTGAGAGCCGGAATTTTGATTTCTTTCTGGATCGGGGCATGGCTGTTGGCAGTTCTCTGGCAGACGAAGTGGTGGCCCAAGCTGTAGCCCTTGCTATGGACGAGGACAAGCGCACCCAGATC
>JAZNZI010000071.1:0-9699 GCA_045594865.1 Eubacteriales bacterium
CGAGCTTATCGGTCTTGCAAAGTATAAGGATGATAAGGCTGTTCTTGAGAGAATTGCCGACATCAAGCACTATAACAAGGAGACCTTCGCTCACTACGCGTATAACAAAACAGGCAAGCGCATTGATACCGACTCTATCTTTGACGTTCAGATCAAGAGAATGCACGAGTACAAGCGTCAGCTTCTTAATGTGCTGAAGATCATGTCTCTCTATACCGAGATCCTTGACAATCCCAACGCGGACATTCCTCCCCAGACCTTTATCTTCGGCTGTAAAGCGGCTCCCAGCTACGTTATGGCTAAGAAGCTTATCAAGCTTATCTGGTTCCTCTCCGAGGAGATCGACCGCAATCCTCTCACCCGTGACAAGATCAAGATCGTGTTTATGGAGGAATACAACGTATCTCTTGCCGAGGTTCTTATTCCTTCTGCGGATATTTCCGAGCAGATCTCTCTTGCAGGTAAGGAGGCGAGCGGTACAGGCTGTATGAAGCTTATGATGAACGGTGCCGTCACTATGGGTACTATGGACGGCGCAAACGTAGAGATTTACGAGGCGTGCGGCAAGGACAACATCTATATCTTCGGTCTTAACGCAAGCGAGGTAGACGAGCTTTGGAAGAGCGGCTACAGCGCGAGAAAGTACTATCACGGCTCCGAGCATCTTCGCCGTGTTGTTGATAGATTCTATTCTCCCATCGCAGGTCAGGACTTCTCCCACATTGCAGACTATCTTATCAATGCCGTAAACGGTATTGCCGATCCCTTCATGTGTCTTGCCGACTTTGAGTCTTATACTCATACCTATCGCAGAGCTATGAAGGATTATGCAGACAGAGAGAAGTGGTCCAGAATGTCGCTTATGAACACCGCGACCAGCGGCGTGTTCGCATCTGATAATTCTATCAGAAACTACGCTGACAACATCTGGCACGCAACTCCTATCAATAAGATCAAATAATTTTCCCTTAGAGGTTCGTAGTGGAACTACATCACTTTTCGGTGGTTGAGATGCAGTATAACCGCGCTGAGTATTCATATATTCGGGACGGCAAGGTGGGCATCTCAACCGCCTTCGAGATTACAGACAGAGCGGAAATCAAGCTGAATATTCCACGCGCCCTCGGCGCGACGAGGGCGATTATGGACGTCTATTCGGAGAACGGATATGACAAACTGACCGAAACCTCGGGCGAGTGGTGCGGAATAGACGGCAAATACGATTCCTATATTTTTGAAATAAATACAAATGATTTAGGCACGGGCTTGTATTTTTTAAGGCCGCGCCTTTCGCTGCTTGGCGGCGAGCTTTTCGGTCATAGATGGGCAGGGGGAATTTACTTCGATACAAATTCCGATCCCCAGACTATGATGCAGATGACGGTCTGCGACTTTGCTCACGGGAAGCCGAGGAAGATCCGCGGCGGAGTTATCTATCATATATTCGTCGACAGATTCAGACGTCGCGGTGCCGTTGAGGTTCCCGACGGAGCGAGAGTAATCGGTGGCGAGTGGCAGGTTGTTGCCGAATATCCAGAATATCCTGGCGCGCCTATTTATAACAATACCTTCTACGGCGGCACGCTTTGGGGTGTTATCGAGAAGCTTGATTATATCAAATCTCTCGGTGTCACAGCCATTTATCTAAGCCCGATTTTCAGAGCCTACTCCAACCATAAATACGATACGGCAGACTATTTGAGCGTCGATCCTATCTTTGGCGGAGAGGAGGCGTTAATTGCGCTTATAAAGGCTTGTCAGAAGAAGGGAATTGAGCTCATCCTTGACGGTGTGTTTAATCACACGGGATCTGACAGCATCTATTTTAATAAATACGGAAGATACAGGGAGACGGGCGCGTATCAGTCGAGAAGGTCGAAGTACTTTGACTGGTATGACTTCCAGCAGTTCCCGAATAAATATACGTCTTGGTGGGGAATTGAAATTCTGCCTCGAATTAACCCTGATAAACCAAGCTGCGGAGAGTTCTTCGTTGGCGAGGAGGGCGTTATTGCCAAGTATCGCGATATGGGTATTTACGGTTTCCGCCTTGACGTTGCCGACGAGCTTTCCGACGATTTTATAACAAAGATCAAGGATCGCCTTACCGAAAAAAATGAGGATATGATCCTCTACGGCGAGGTGTGGGAGGACGCGTCAAACAAGACCTCTTACGGCAGAAGAAGACGCTATTATCAGGGCGCCGAGCTTGACGGAGTGATGAATTATCCTCTGCGCAAGGGTATAATTGATTATCTGCTTGGCAGGGGCACCGACAGCCTTTATTACGCGATGACAGACGTCACGAACAATGCGCCCGAGCAGATACTGCACAATCAGATGAATCTGCTTGGCACTCACGACACCGAGCGCATACTTACCGTTCTTGGCGGCGAGAGCGCAGAGGGAAGGTCTAATGCCGAGCTTGCCCGCTTTCGTATGGATTCTGCCCACAGACATCTAGCGGTAGGCAGACTTATGACCGCCTACACCATTCTTGCCACAATGCCGGGTATTCCTACAGTATTCTACGGTGACGAGGCAGGTCTTGAGGGCTATCGCGATCCCTTTAACCGTATGCCTTACCCTTGGAAAAAGCAGGATCATAAGCTTCTTGACCATTACAGGACCATAGGCCGCATCCGAACCGAGAATAAGGTATATGCCGAGGGCGATTACAGACTTCTGTATATCGACGAGCGTTTGCTCGTCTTTGCCCGCTATGACGGGGATAACGCATTCGTCACTCTTGTAAATAACTCTGACGAGGATATTTCGCTCTCCTTCTGTGAGGAGGCAATCGAGCTTATCAGCGGCGACTGTGGGGAGGAAATTACTCTTTCTGCGGGTAAGGCAGGGATTTTCAAGCTTTCAAGGGATTCTTATATTGACATAAATTAAAGGTAAATGGCTATGACTATTACACTTATTGGTATGCCTGCCGTGGGTAAATCCTGTATGGGCAGAGCGATTGCTAAGGCGTTTAATATGAAGCTGGTTGATGGAGATAAGGTTATCGAGGCAAACGACGGACGCAGGCTGCAGCAAATAATGGATGAGGAGGGGCTTGAGGGCTTCAAGCGCATTGAGGAAGAAACTCTGCTTACCATTGACGAGGATAATATCGTTTTCACCCCCGGCGGAAGCGCGGTCTATTATCCCTCAGTTATGGAGCGCTTTAAGGAAAAGGGAATAGTCGTTTATCTCTATGCCTCTGCCGATGTTATCAGCAACCGCTTGGTTGATTTCTCAAAGAGAGGTGTAGTGCTCAAGCCAGGTATGACTATGCAGGATCTTTACAACGAGCGGGCGCCTCTGTTTGAAAAGTACGCCGATATTACGGTCAACTGTAATGGCACCGCATTCAAGCAATATAAGACGCGGGGAATTAAGAAAATCGCAGAATACATAAATAAAATAGGGCAGAAATAATTAAAAGGGTTCTTTTGGACAGCTTGTTCCATCGGAGCCCTTTTATTTTTATATTTCTTCCCCAATTTCCTTTATCGCACGGTAGGCCTTATCCACCTGACGCATATTGTTAAGATATGAAAAGGATATTCGCACCGCGCCTCTCTCAAGAGTGCCAAGCTTTCTGTGAATTGACGGCGCGCAGTGAAGTCCCCCTCTGACACAGATTCCGTATTCGTCAAGCCGCATTGCTATGCTTGATGAGGAAGCCTCTCCTACATTAAAGGGAACTACTCCGCAGCCGTATTTATAGAGCTTTACATTTGGTATGCTCTCAAGCCGCTCGTACATAGCATTGGTCAGGGAATATAGCTTTTTTCTGATATTGTATATTCCAATATCCTCAACGTATTTTACCCCTCTGCCAAGTGATGCTATTGCAGGGACAGACAGCGTTCCTGCCTCATATGCCTCAGGGAGAAGCTCGGGCATATTCAGATTTGCGCTATCCGATCCGCTGCCGCCCTCGATAAAGCTCTCGCGGCGGTGTCTGTCCTTAAAATACGCAAAGCCACAACCGGTTATTCCGAACAAAGCCTTATGCCCGGGTGCGCAAAGAACGTCGCAGGGGGTTTTTGAAAGATTGATTACGGTGTGTCCTACGGCTTGAGATGCATCTATAATTAGAAACAGACCATTTTCAGTCGCGATTTTCGACAGAATTTCAAGGGAAACTCTGTCACCCGTGACGTTTGAAGCTATAGAGCAGACGATGCCCTTCGTTTCGGGACGTATTTCGTTCCTGATATTGCTTTCAATATCGCCGTCTGTCGAAAAGGAGCTATACTCAATTCCAAGCTCTCTTTTAAGCCTCTCAAGCGGTCGCACCACCGAATTATGCTCAAAGTCCGAGGTTAGAATATGACATTTTTCGGTGACGAAGGTCTTGATAGCCAGATTCAGCGCATAGGTGGCATTGTAGGTGAAAACCACCTGCTCAGGAGTGCTTACCGAAAGCATTTTTGCTATCTCCTCCCGTGCTGAATATACCGCCTCGCTTGATTTTAGCGACAGGACGTGAGAGCTTCTTCCGGGATTTCCGCAATATTTTTTTAGGCAGAAATTTATTTCACGCAAAACACAGGACGGTTTTGGAAACGTCGTGGCAGCGTTGTCAAAATAGATCATTGGATTTTGGACGGTAGACAGAATAATTAAAACCGTTGGTTTTCATAATAAGGACGGCAGAGTAAAAGTCCCGCTTATCGATCCTTAAACCGTGAGAGCAGCCCACACCATCCGCCATACTGTCAACCTTAACGAGCTTTGACCGAATACCCTCACGCAAAAGCAGCTTCTTTAGCTTCAGAGCGTAAGTGACGGCTCCGACCGTGACTATTATGCTATTCAAGTCGAAACTCCTCTTATATAATTTTCAGGGGAAAACATAATTTCCCCTTGCTTTTATTTTATGTTTTCTATAGAAAAAAGTTAATAAAGTTAATAAATGTCTAAAAAAATGCTGGACTTTTCGCCACTTCTGTGCTATACTAATATATTATAATTATTTTCTACCTTTTGGAGAAAAGAAATGCTGAAAATCGAGATGCTGAAATCTCCTCACTCCTTTGCCGCAAATAGCTATCTTATCTCGGCGGACGGCGAGTATGCCGTGATCGATCCGACGGAACCCTACCGCGAGGGAATGTGTGAGGGAACTGTAAAATATATACTTTTAACCCACGCCCATTTCGATCATATTCTTGAAATTGACAGTTGGGTTAATGCCACGGGCGCAGAGGTTATTATTTCTGCCGCTGAGGCAGATGCGCTTAGTGATCCTACGCGAAACTGCTATAAGCTTTATGACGGCAGCGACCGCGGTTATTTTGGAGAAAGACGAGGTATAAATGAGGGGGACAGGATCCCTCTCGGTGATCAGACTATAGAGATGATCTCAACCCCCGGTCACACCATTGGCAGCGCCTGCTATAAAATTGGCAACGACGTTTTCGTCGGTGATACCGTATTTGCGGGCGGCGGCTTTGGCAGATTCGATCTGCCCACGGGTAGCATCGTTATGCTGCGTGACTCTATTCGCAAAATTCTTGCTCTGCCTGACGAATGCACCCTTTATCCCGGGCACGGCGAGAGCACAACAGCAAAGGAATATAAGGCTTTTTATTTAAGATAAAAGAAGGACATAAAAATGGAAGAACTCAGAAGTAATTTTATACACGATATAATTGATGAGGATCTAAGCGTAAATCCTGAGCTGAAGATCCATACCAGATTCCCCCCCGAGCCTAACGGATATCTTCATATCGGATCAGCCAAGGCTATCTGGATCAACGCTATGACCGCCAAAAAGTACGGCGGCAAGTTCAATCTCCGTTATGACGATACGAACCCCTCGAAGGAGGACAACGAGTACGTTGAGTCTATTTATGAGGATCTTACCTGGCTTGGCTGCGAGCCTACGGGCGGCGTTTTCTACGGCTCCGATTATTTTGATAAATGCTATGAGTATGCCGTAGAGCTTATCAAGGCAGGGAAGGCTTATGTTTGTGACCTTAGCGCTGACGAGATGCGCGAGTACCGTGGAACTCTTACCGAACCCGGTAAGGAGAGCCCTTACAGAAACAGAAGCGTAGAGGAGAATCTTGACCTCTTCGAGCGTATGAAGAACGGCGAATTTCCCGACGGCTCCAAAACCTTGCGTGCAAAGATAGATATGTCATCCTCCAATATGAACATGCGCGATCCAGCGATCTACCGTATCGTTCACATCTCTCATCACAGACAGGGAAATAAGTGGTGCATCTATCCTCTTTACGACTATGCTCATCCTATTCAGGATGCTCTTGAGGGTATCTCACACTCGCTTTGTTCTATCGAATTTGAGAATCACAGACCTCTCTACGAGTGGGTTATTGATAATATCGGCTTTGAGAAGAAGCCCAAGCAGCGCGAGTTTGCCCGTCTTAACGTTACTCACACCGTAATGAGCAAGCGTTATCTTCGTAAGCTGGTTGAGGAAAGACTTGTTGACGGCTGGGACGATCCCAGAATGCCCACGCTCTGCGGTCTTCGTCGCAGAGGCTATACTCCCACGGCTATCTTTGACTTCGTGTCCCGCGCAGGCGTTGCAAAGGCGTACAGCGTGGTTGATTACGAGCTTCTTGAGCATTGTATCCGCGAGGAGCTTAACTCCACGGCGCAGAGAAGAATTGCTATCCTGAAGCCTGTAAAGGTGGTTGTCACCAACTATCCCGAGGATAAGGTAGAGTACTTTGACCTGCCTAACAATCCTCAGAATCCCGACGCAGGCACGCGAAAGGTCGCTTTCACACGCGAGCTTTACATTGATGCCGACGATTTCGCCGAGGTTCCTCCGCCCAAGTTCTTCAGAATGAAGCCCGACGGCGAGGTTCGTCTTATGGGCGCTTATATTGTTAAGTGCAACGAGATCATCAAGGATGAAGAGGGCAACGTGACCGAGATCAGATGTACCGCTGACCTTGAGACGAGAAACGGTATGCCTATCGACGGCAGAAAGGTGAAGGGAACTATTCACTGGGTATCCAAGAGATTTGCAAAGGATACGACCGTAATGCTCTACGACTTCCTCTTTGATATTGAGAACACATCTGATATCCCCGAGGACAAGACCTATGACGATTATCTTAACAAGGCATCCGTCACCCGCATTGAGAATGCAAAGATCGAGCCCGCACTTGCCGATGCTGCGGCAGGTGAAAGATTCCAGTTCGTCAGAACGGGTTATTTCGTCAAGGATACCAAGAATGAGAATACCTTTAACCGTATCGTAGGACTTAAGGATTCCTTCCCCAAGACACAGAAATAATGAAAATAAAAGAGATGATGGACAGGGTGCTTTTCGCCCTGTCCGTTCCTAAATGTGTATGCTGCAAGACACGGCTTGAATATGGTGATAAGGCACTCTGCCCGAAATGTTCTGCCAAATTTGAAGAATTTAAGTCGCGAGGCTGCGCAAGATGTGCAAGACTTTTGCATCAGTGCGATTGCTCAAACGAATTTCTTGAAGCCCATTTTGTAAAGCGGGTTATCAAGTGCTTCAGGTATCTTGACAGGGAGGAAGCCGCCCCCGGCAATTCGCTGATATACAGTCTGAAGCGGGATAACCGAAGGGACGTGCTTGACAGATGCTCCGAGGAGCTTGCCTCGGCTATAAGAAATTCTATCCAAGATCCCGAGATCTATCTTTTCACCAACGTACCAAGGCGAAGGGCGGCTATCGTGGAATATGGAATAGACCATTCTGCGCTTCTTGCCAAGGCGGTCGCAAAAAGGCTCGGCGCACAGTATTTGCCACTAATGAGGTCTAACGCAAAGAAGCCGCAGAAGTCGCTTGAACGCACTGACAGAATGAAGAACGCTGATTTCAGCCTGATACGCGACCTTGACCTTAGTGACAAACGCGTTATAATCATTGACGATATTATCACCTCGGGCGCATCGGTCAGTATGGCTGCATCGCTTCTGCGCTCGCTTGGCGCAAGGAAAATTACCGCCGCCTGTCTTGCAATAGCATACAGAGATTTATAAATTATTAAAAAGGCACCCGCTTGGGTGCCTTTTTTTACATATACTTATAAATAAAATCTCTGATTTTATCTTGATATACCTCGGTTTGCTTGTACATTCCGTTGCCGTGATTACAGCCTTCAAGAATGACTATCTCGGTATCACAGGGGTTAAGCGAGGCTATCTCATTAAAGCAATCCTCAAGCTTTTCCATACTTCCTGCCGCGAGCAAAACAGGGTATTTTGAGTTTTTGACAATTTTCTTTGCATTAAAGTCAAGGGGATCAAGTCCCGTTTCCTTTTTAAAGGTCGCCATAGCGCACTCGGCAACTCCTTTACCCGATGCCCCAAATACGTCAGAGCTGACTCTTGAATAGAAATAGTCAAGCCCCTCGCTTGGCGCATCTGCAATAATACATTTAACTCCCGTTATATCGGTAGCAGACATCTGCAGGGCAATTCCGCCACCCATACTCAGACCGTGAAGCAGAATCTTGCCATCGGGAGTAAGCTTGTTGATACGCTTTATCCATTCATACATATCCTGCGCCTCGAATATACCGAAGCTGATACGCTTTCCCTCGCTCGGCCCGTGGGCGCGCTGGTAGGGAATGAGTAGGTTAAATCCGAGGGAGTGATAGAATAGCCCGGGAAACGCCCACTCACGCTCTGCGTGGCTTCCAAAGCCGTGAATACAAATCACCGTCCTGTCGGACTTTTCAGCGGCAGGGTAATATACGCCGCAAAGGTCAAGTCCGTCATGGCTCTTGATATGTAGATTATGGTGGGGAAGCTTCTGTATTTCGGTAAGTGAATCGTGAACCGTCTTGATAGTATTATACCAGGAATCCTCTGGACCAACCATCTTATACGCCTTTTCAATATTCGGGCGGGAGAGAAGCTTGCCAAAGAGCAACCTTGCTTTAAAATTATCAAACATTTTATTTCTGCCTTAATTTATCAGTTCTTTTTGAGCTCTGCAAGAATAGACTTCAGGAGATCCTCGGTAGTGGGGTTAGCCTCTCTCTCAAGTCTTGCTGCCTCCTCAGCCGCAGCCTTTTCAGCAGCCGCCTTGTCTGATTCAGCCTTTTCCTTTTCTGCAATATAAGCGGCAACAGCAGTCTTATCGCGAAGCTTCACACCGCGGGACTTGAGTATCTTCTTGTCCTCCTTGGTTAGATCATTCTTATTCATATGCTCGTCAAGATCCTTCTGCATATCGCGAAGCTTGTTCATAAGCTTAACGATAGTGAACAGCACAAGCGCAACGAGGAAGAAGTTGATTAGCGCATTGATGAACGAACCCCAATCAATATAGATCGAGTTTGCAAGATCGATCACGCCTGTCGCATCATATGCAGGCTTCAACATAGTGACAACGCCGCTGAGCGAATCTGCACCGAGAATAAGAGCAAGAAGCCAATTGATGATAGGCTTGAGAATGAAGTTACTCATACCGTTTACCACAGCGGTAAAGGAGCTACCAACGATAACACCGACAGCCATATCAACTACGTTACCGCGCATTATAAATTTTTTAAATTCTTCAAAAAACTTTTTCATTTTATCCTCCAAAAAAAAGATTTTACGACAATAATTTTATCATATAGGCAAAATGTTGTCAAGAAATATATTAATAAGATATAATAAAGAACACCTCGAATGAGGTGTTATGAGAAAGGGGTATTTGTTTTGCAAATATACTTCGCTCTACGTCTG
>JAZNZI010000072.1:0-26333 GCA_045594865.1 Eubacteriales bacterium
GGAAAACTTCTTCGGCAGACTGAAGGTTGAGATGTATTACGGCGAAAAATTCGAATCCCCTAGGGGATTCATTGAAAAATTAGAAGAATATATACATTACTACAACAATGAGAGAATCTCTCTTAAACTAAAACGAATGAGCCCAGTGCAATACCGAGCTCATTCACAACAAATTTAATATTTAATTTTGTCTAAACTTTTGGGTTCACTTCATCATTCGGTCGCTTTTTTATTTGACTTTTCGCGTGGCTTCGGCTCAATTATCCTGAAGCCGTCAATCTCGCCCTTGCACATAGCGTTAAATATCCTGTGTCGTAGCCCCTTGTTGTTTTTTTCCAGCTCAGCAAGGAGCTTTTTCATTTTCTCGCGCTCGGTGGCGTGATCCTCGGGACAGAGGCTCTTTACCACAGGCAGCCTGCGCCTGTTAGTAAAGTACTGCACGTCCTTCTCGGTCGCGTAGAGCAGGGGGCGAATGAGTCCCAGCCTTCTGTTAGACAGATAGGACTTCGGTGAAAAGCAGCCAAGCCGTCCCTCAAAAAACATATTCATCATAAATGTTTCCACCGCGTCGTCAAAGTGGTGACCGAGGGCAACCTTGTTGCAATTTTCTGCCTGCGCTGCCGAATGAAGCGACCCACGCCTCAGCTTTGCGCACAGCGAGCAGGGGTTCGGTTCTTTTCTTATATCAAAAACGATCTTGGCAATATCCGTGCGCTCTATTACGTATTTGACGTTTATTCTGCGGCAGAACTCCTCCACCTCTGAATAATCGCTGCCCTCAAAGCCCATATCGACGGTGATTGCAACTATCTCGTAGTGCTTCGGATAAAAGCGACGCATTTCAGCCAGCGTCTCCAAAAGACAGAGTGAATCCTTACCGCCCGAGATACCGACGGCAATTCTGTCGCCCTCCTCGATCATTTCGTAATCGTCCACCGCCCGCCTGACGTAGCTGAGCATTCTTCTCATTTCACTCATAACAAAAATTTTTCCTTTGCATAAACTAAAAAGGAACGAAAATAAACCTAAGGAGGCTTGTATGCCAATAAAAGTATATATTGACCAGGGACATAATCCGGCGGGCTTTAACACGGGTGCCGAGGGAAACGGATATTATGAGCAGGACATAACCTACGAGATAGGCAGACGGCTCTATAACCTGCTGCTGACCAATCCCGAGTTTACCCCCAGGCTCTCCCGCCCCACGCCCGAAACCATCCTCGGTACAAGTAATTCCACCAGCCTTGTGGAAAGGGTAAGACAGGCGAATTCTTGGCCTGCCGATATTTTTATCTCTCTGCACAACAACGCCGCCGAGAATGCCAACGCAACGGGGAACGAGGCGCTGGTTTACGGCCCCGGAGCAACTGTGGCAAATGCCCTTGCAACTAATATTTTAGAGCAGCTGACGCTTACTACAGGACTGCGCAATCGAGGTATCGTTTACCGCCCGGGTCTTTATGTATTAAAGGAAACTTCGATGCCCGCCGTCCTTGTGGAGATGGGATTTATCAGCAACCCATACGATGCTGACCTGCTGGCAAACTCTCCCTATCTATTTGCCACGGGAGTGTACAGAGGTATACTGAAATATTACGGATTACTTTAATCTGATCTCGTCAAGCGAGAGATATTCCTCGGCAATGGTAGGTGAGGAAACGGGGAAATCGTGGCTTGCACCGCAATTTTCGCACCACACCTGCATTCCCTCTGCGGTGAATCGAAGATCGTAGGGACCCTCGCCGCAGGGACAGCTGACCTTTCCCTCCTCCTCAAGATCCTTTACGATAAAGCGAAGGGTGTCGTATACCGCAGGATCAGGGAGTATCTCCTCCTCGCTCATCTCCTGGGGCTGTATGTCGGCAAGCTCCTCTGCCTCCAGATTCTTCAGCAGGGCAGAGAGCTCCTCGCCCGTGCGCTCGATCTCTTCGTTTACCGTGTCCTCGTCACCGATGAAGGCGATGTCCATTCCCGCGTAGGGACAATTAAGGAGAAATCTCTCCTTGTCGAAAAACAGCGACTCGCTGACAACGTAGGAATGGTTCTGCTTGCAGAATAAGCAGGGAACTGACAGACGGAGCTTCTCTCCTGAGGAGAGCGTGGTGTCCAGTGAGTGATCGCTGCCGCAGGAGCACTTTAGTCTGAGCATATTTGCCGAGAGAGCAAATCTGCCTACCAAGCCTACCACCGCGCTTCCACAGTCGGGGCATCTGTATGCTATATGTCTTTGCTTTGGTAATACTGCCATAAAATATCTCCGAAAATTTTATTTTTGCTTATTTTTCTTCACATATCGACGCTGAAATTTCTGAAGCTCTTTCTTCTCCTACGGTGAGAGATACAAGCTCCTTAGCAAATTGCAGCGCAACGCCCATACCTCTTGCGGTAGTAATATTTCCGTCGGTGACAACCGACTCCATAACAACGTTAGCCCCCAAAAGCTCGTTCTCAAAACCGGGGTAGCAGGTAGCAGCCTTGCCGGAGAGCAGACCGCGTCTGCCAAGCACCAAGGGAGCTGCGCAAATTGCCGCAAGTCTGCCGCCGTTTTTATTTACAGCCTCAATTACCTTGTCGGTAAAGGGGGAGGCATCCAGATTTGTAGCGCCGGGCATTCCGCCGGGTAAAATTACCGTACTTACGTCTGAAAGTTCTATTTCATCAGGCTCGGCGTCACAGACGACACATATTCCGTGTGCGCCTGTGGCGGTTTTACCGTTTATACCTACGGTATTTACTTCTGCGCCTGCGCGTCTTAACATATCAATGGGGGTTAGCGCCTCTATTTCCTCAAAGCCGTTTGCCAAAAGAACCAAAATCATTTGTGACACCTCATGAATAGCCTTTTTTTGAAATTCGTGCCATATTTCTACGGCACGAATTTCTGTCGTTTTTTTATTTTGTATTAATCAAGCGATGCTCTCGCCAGCTTCTCGCGCCACTCATCGGGAGTGAGAAGCACCTCTCGGGGTCTCTGTCCGTTAGCCTCGCCGACAATGCCGAGATCCTCCATAATATCAATGAACTTTGCCGCCTTGCCGTAGCCGATAGACAGCTTTCTCTGGATAAGAGAGGTAGAGATCTTTCTCGAGTTGACAGCAACCTCAACCGCATCGAGGAACTGTCTGTCGTTGAGATAACCCTCGCCGCTTCCGCTGTCTGCATCAGAGTCGTCGCGGTCACCTCCGCCACCCTTCTTATTGCATCTTTGAGCCGCACGCTCGATATCCTCCATAACGGTGGAATCGTAGGTATCTCCGTTGCTGTACTGTCTTAAGTAGTCCATAATTGTCTCAACCTCGTTGTCCGCCACGAATGCGCACTGCACTCTGTGGGGCTTGGGAGAGCCTGAGGGAGCGTAGAGCGAGTCACCCTTGTCAAGCAGCTTTTCAGCTCCGCCGGAGTCAAGGACGGTCTTGGAGTCTACGTTGGACATAACCTTACAGGAGATACGGGAGGGAACGTTAGCCTTAATAACACCGGTAATAACGTTTACAGAAGGACGCTGTGTACCGATCACAAGGTGGATGCCCGCTGCTCTCGCCTTCTGCGCGATTCGCATTACCAGCGACTCTACGGGATCCTTTACCTGAAGCATAAGGTCTGCAAACTCGTCGATAACGATAATGATCTTGGGAAGCGGTTCTCCAAGAGAGCGGTCACGCTCAACCTTTTCGTTATACGCATCCACGTTTCTTACCGCAAATGCCTTCATGGTATCAAATCTGCGATCCATCTCCTCAACCGCCCACATAAGCGCGCCTGCGGCCTGCTTGGGATCAGATACTACGGGAACGAGAAGGTGAGGAATACCGTTGTACATAGTAAATTCAACCTGCTTCGGGTCGATCATAATAAGCTTGACCTCGTCGGGGCGCGCCTTGTAAAGCACGCTGATAAGCAGAGAGTTGATACAAACCGACTTACCCATGCCGGTAGCACCCGCGATAAGCAGATGGGGCATCTTTGCAAGATCACCGAACACGGGCTGACCTGCAACGTCGCGACCGATGCATACGAAGGTCTTGGATTTCGAGCCCTCGAAATCTGCCGTTTCAAGCAAATCGCGAAGTCTTACAATGCTGGATTTTTTATTGGGGATCTCAATACCTACCGCCGACTTACCGGGGATGGGTGCCTCCATTCTGATAGAGCCTGCCGCAAGGTTGAGGGCGATATCGTCCTGGAGATTCATGATCTGGCTTACCTTGACGCCCTTAGCAGGAACGACCTCGTATCTGGTGATTCTCGGTCCTCTGTCAACGCCCTTGATAGAGGCGGTGACACCAAAGGATGCCAGTGTTTCAATAAGCTTATCTGCGTTCTCCTGAATTTCCGCTTGGATGTTCTCGTCAAGTGCTGAGGTTTCCTTTGCAAGGAAATCGAGAGGGGGGAACTTATAGTCGGAGTAATCGGGCTTCTTGCTCTTTTTCTCTTCTTTCTTCTCGTTCTTGGAAACGAGAGCGGTTGAGGGCATTTTTACCTGAACCGGCTCGTCAAAGGGAACGTCGTCCTCGTCAAGCTCGGCGGAAATGCTGATCTCGTCGCGTACCTCTGCGGTGGGCTTGGATACTGTTTTCTGCTGATCGAGAGGGGCTAGGAAGGGGAACATCTCGCGCATCTTAATCACTTCGGAATTCTGTTCCTCGGGGGGAATCTCCTCCATATCGGCATCCTCCTCCGGCTCTTCCTTTACGTCTTCGTCTTCGTCCTCGTCCTCAATTTCGCTGTCGATTTCTTCGTCATCCTCATCACCGAAGCTTACCTCTGCCGCCTCGATTATTTTTTCTGTGGGCATAGCCTTGGTCTCACATTCCTCCTCGTCAACTACGCTGAACAGAGCCTCGGAAACGATAGCGGGCTCGGCAGGTACAACGGGAGTGACAGGGGTAGCAACGGGTACTACGACAGGTGCTACAACAGGAGCTGCGGGAGCAACAGGCACCTCATCAGGAACAGTCACAGGCTCAGCCACGGGTGCGGTCGGGGTAGGGGAGAGCATACTGCGCTCAACCACGAGGGTCTCGCTCGCAGGCTCGCTCGCCACGGGAGCAGGCTGAACGGGAGCTGCAGGGGGGGCGTAGGGTCTGAATTCGGAAGCGGGCGCAGGCTCGCTTACCATAGCGGATGCAAATGCTGCCGCGCGCTGATAAATAGACTGGGCGGTAGGCTCGGGATCAGAAGTTTTTTTGGAGCCAAGGCTGAACTCAACGCTCTCGGGAAGCGTGGGCTCGGCTACAGGCTCGGAGGGCGTTCCCTCTGCCTCGGAAACAGGCTCGGAGGTTGATGCATCTGCCACCTCTGCTTTGTCTTCGGTCTGCTCGTCGGTGAGGATAAGCTCTTCGTCATCTTCAATGGAATCAACCGTCTGCGCGACCTCTGCATTTAACTCTGCACTCTGCACTCTGCACTCTGCACTCTCTGCGGGTGCGCTTATGCCGTTTAGCTGACGGTAAAGCTCGTCGTCCTCGTCGGACAGGACCTTGGTATAGGTCTTAAGATCGTTTGCGCTTCTCGCATAGGCGGGATTGCTCTTTGCAATGCGCTGCGAGATAAGGATAGCAACGTCCTCTGCCGCCTCCTCTGCGTGTGGCTCGCTTGCCTTGTCAAAGGAATAGCTCACGGATGCGCTCTCGGAGGGGGCCGCAGGCGCTGCCTTGGGCTCTTTGGTAATAGTAAATTCAACAGTCTTGATAGGCTGACTGTAGGTAGTTTGGGTGTTGGAGTAGGAGCTGTAGGCTGATACTTTGGGTTCCTCCGCTGGAGCTGCTGAAGCAGGCGCAGGAGGGGGTGTAGGAATAGATACGGGTGTGGGAGCTGCCGCAGGAGCAGGAGTGAAAGCAGGTGCCGCTACGGGTGTTTCCTCTACTATGGGTGCGCTCTGAGGAACTGCGGGAGCAGGGGTGGGACGGGTCTTCGCCTGTCTGTTCATCCACTCCTTCTTCTTGCGTTCAAGCTCCATCATACGTCTTTCACGCTCGTCGGGCTCGTGGTTTGCTCTCATCTCGGCGATGGTCATATCGTCAAGCTCCTCGGCAACCGCTGATTTGGTAGAAACCTTGCTCGCGTACTTTGCCGCCGCCTTTTCGCTGGTGGCGAAGTCAAAGGGATCGAAGTCCTTTGTAAATACTGCGTCAGCGCTCTCGTCAAGACCGAAGAAGGAGTTGCTGTACTTAGGCTTGTCCTCTTCCTCCTTGATCTCTTCGGGCTCTTCGGCAGTCTCCTCTGGCTCTTTCTCAATGCCGTAGTTAAGATCAAGAGGCTTGTCGCTTCTTCTGCGTCTTGGCTCAGTCTCTGCAACGATTACCTCAGGCTCCTCCTCAACGATTCTCTTTGCGGGGTCAACGAGGGGAGAAAGACCGTGAGTTCCTGCGCCCTCCTCAATACCCAGCTTCTTGATCTTGATTTCGGCGGTCTCACCCTTTGCGGTGAAGAACTCGTCGTCAATAAGCTCCTGGCTGGTAAGCTCGCGCTGGTGCTGATCCTCCTCTTCCTTGAGCTGCTGCTTCTTTTCTTTGATTTCATTATGCTTTCCCTTGATAAGAGAAATGATTTTTTTGAAGAACGCGGCAACCTTAAGTGCTGCCTGACCGATAGATCCTGCCTTCTCTGCATAGTAGAACACTGCATAGATAGCAAGAGTTACAACCGATACTATGATAACGCCAAGCTGACCGAAAACTGCGGTGAGCAAAAAACCGAGTACTCCGCCGACAAATCCGCCGCCGTTCATATTTACAAAGCTCTCGGCAGGGGAGAACAGAGCCTCGCGGCCCCAGTAGAATATAGCGTAATCAATGCAGGATACGAGCAGAATAGTCACCACGGAGAAAATAGCTCCGGAAACAAGCTTCTTTTCAGCCAGATCGCCGGCATAGCATATGGCGTGTACTGCGAGCGCGATAGGAATAACGTAGGCTCCGAAGGAGAACAGACCCAGCAGCAGACCGCGTATCGCATCGCCGAAGACACCCATGCCCGGGATTATCAGGCACAGCCCGATGAACAGGGCAAGACCTCCTAAAATTATCGGTATCGCTTTATGTACTCCCTTAAGGTCGGAAAATTTGTTTTTCTGGTTGTTATTGTCGTGCATTTATGTTTAACCTCCAAGTGCGGTAATATAATTTTACAGATATATAATATCAAATTTCGAGAGAGATTACAAGGGAAAAAGAGCAAAAAAGTCAAAATAATTTTAAAAATTTTGCGTCTGCCAAAAAGTTTGCGCAAAAGATAACAAATATTTTATGTATTTTCTTGACTTATTAAAATATTTGTGTTAAAATGATAAGCGACTAACTATGCGCTTTTGACAAAAAGGGTCAGATGCGACCGAATTCTACAAGAAAAATTACGGCCTTCGCCCCGTGGCGAGAAAGGAAAAAATATGCTTTTATACAATTCTGCTACAAGAACGAGAGAGGAGTTTATCCCCAGAGAAGCGGGAAAGGTATCTATGTATACCTGCGGTCCTACCGTTTATCATTATGCTCACATAGGCAACCTCCGTACCTATACTATGGAGGACGTGCTTGAAAAATATCTTCGTTATATCGGCAACGATGTCACCCGTGTTATGAACATCACCGACGTTGGACATCTCTCCAGCGACGGAGATACCGGAGAGGACAAGATGCTCAAGGGCGCAAAGCGCGAGAAGAAGACCGTCCTTGAGATCGCAAAGTTCTACACCGACGCCTTCTTTGCCGATTGTGATAAGCTTCATATCAAGCGCCCCGAGTATATCGAGCCTGCAACCAACTGCATTCCCGAGTTCATTTCTATGATCGAGACCCTGCTTGAGAAGGGGTATGCCTACGAGGCAGGCGGAAACGTTTACTTCGATACCTCCAAGCTTGAGAGGTACTATATCTTCAACGACTTCAAGGAGGAGGATCTTGAGGTAGGCGTGCGCGACAGCGTTGAGGCGGACGATAACAAGAGAAATAAGGCTGACTTCGTGCTCTGGTTCACAAAGTCCAAGTTTGACGATCAGGAGCTCAAGTGGAATTCCCCCTGGGGTATCGGCTATCCCGGTTGGCACATTGAGTGCTCCTGCATAGCGTCCAAGTTTGTTGGTGAATACCTTGATATTCACTGCGGCGGTATCGACAACGCCTTCCCACACCACACCAATGAGATCGCGCAGAGCGAGGCTACCTTCGGTCACGAGTGGTGCAAATATTGGTTCCACGTTCATCACCTAAACACAAATTCGGGCAAGATGTCTAAGTCCAAGGGCGAGTTCCTCACCGTTTCTCTCCTTGAGGAGAAGGGCTACGATCCCCTCGTTTACCGCTTCTTCTGCATGCAGTCGCATTACAGAAAGAATCTTGTATTCTCCTGGGAGAATCTTGACAACGCGAAAATCGCGTACAACAAGCTTGTTGCCCGTATCGCAGAGCTTAAGGCAGAGGGCGAGGTGGATGATGTAGCCTTTGCCGAGGGCAAAAAGCGCTTTACCGATGCTCTTGACAACGATCTTAACACCTCTCTTGCCGTTACCGCTCTTTACGACGTATTCAAGCTCAGAACCAACGATAAAACCAAGCTTGCTCTTATCGAGAGCTTTGAGACCGTTCTTGATCTCGGACTTCTTGCGGCTGCAAAAAAGCTTCAGGATGAGAAGGCAAAGGAGCAGGCGGAGGAAACCGCAGGCGTTGATCCCCAGCTTCTCGCATACATCAACGAGCGCATCGAGGCTCGTAAGGTAGCAAAAAAGGCAAAGAACTTTGCCGAGGCGGACGCTATACGCGCCGAGCTGCTTGAAAAGGGGATCACCCTTCTTGATACCAGAGAGGGAACTAAATTCTCTATAACCGAGGCATAATTCTCGGCAGAACATTCCATTTGACAAAAAACGCGTGAAAGGAGATACAGAAAATGTACGATAAATCTGTTGCCGACGTTGCCTTTATGGAGGGTGACTGGGACGGCGCCGCTGCTATGTATCTTGAGGGCGCGCGAGAGGGCGATGCGCTTGCATCATTCAACTACGGCTACTGCCTCTGGCGAGGCAAGGGTACTCCCTATGATCCAAGGGAGGCAAAGAGCTTTTTTGCCTTTGCCCGCGATCTTGATGGAGGCGAGGCTTGCTACAATATCGCTATGCTTTATCTGCGTGGCGAGGGTGTAGCAAAAGACTACGCAAAATCATACGAATATATGAAAATATCCGCAGAGCAGGGCTGTATCGAGGCTCAGCTCTATCTCGGTATGGCTTACACCTCGGGCTGTATGTTTGAGCCCGATATTGTAGGCATAAATATGATACCATGCCACACCCCCGAGTACAGGGACGATACCTATCTCCTTGAGGGCGAGGTATTGGACTTCGAGCTTGACGAGGCTCTGCGCTATTCTGCCGTAAAGCAGGATGCAAGGCAGGCTTTCGAATGGTTTCAGACTGCGGCAAGGCACTCTACCGCATACGTAGAGGATCTTGTGGCAAAGGGAAAATATCTCTACGCCCGATGCTACGTGGACGGGCTTGGCACGGATTTTGACAGGGATAAGTCTGTCCGCCTTATGCTCGCCGCGCAGAAGAGCGGATCTCCCGAGGCAACCGCGTACATTTTGGAAAATGGCATCACACAGGATATGCTGGATAACAGCAATAGAAAAAGACTCAGAAAGGGGTAGAAGATGGTAAAAATCACAGAGGTGACACCGCGTAGCCGCGCCGACAGGGCGGGTATTCTTGCGGGGGATGTTCTTGTCGCTATCAATGAAAATGAAATAAATGACGTCCTCGACTACCGCTTTTATCTGACCGAGAGGAGCGTTGAGCTGAAGCTTCTGCGCTTAGGAGAGGAATATACGGTAAAAATAAAAAAAGGCGAGTACGACGATATCGGCCTTGAGTTTGAAACTCCCCTTATGGACGAGAAGCACTCTTGCAAGAACAAGTGCATTTTCTGTTTCATCGACCAGAATCCCGAGGGACTTCGAGAGTCGCTTTATTTTAAGGATGACGACTCACGCCTTTCCTTTATTCACGGCAACTATGTCACCCTTACGAATATGTCCCAATCGGACGTTGACCGCATTATAAAAATGCGTATGTCGCCCATTAATATTTCGGTACACACCACAAATCCCGAGCTTCGCGTTAAGATGATGAAAAATAAGAACTCGGGCGAGGTGCTGAAGTACCTTAACGATTTTGCTGCCGCAGGGCTTTCTATGTGCGGTCAGATCGTCCTTTGTCGCGGAGTGAACGACGGTGAGGAGCTGATGCGCTCTATGCGTGACCTTGCCCAGCTTTATCCCGCTATGTCCAGCGTTGCTATAGTACCCGCGGGACTTACTAAATTCAGAGACAAGCTTTATCCTTTGACCGACTTCACACCTACAGAGGCGGCAGAGATAATTGATATGATAAATGCCTTTGGCGACAGCCATAAGAAAAAGCAGGGCACCCGACTTTTCTATGCCGCGGACGAGTTCTATCTCAAGGCGGGCAGGGAAATTCCCAATGCGGATTACTACGAGGATTATCCACAGATAGAGAACGGTGTTGGTATGATCCGATCCTTCTCGGACGAGATGAAAATGGCACTTGAGAATGTGGTGGAATTCGCCGCTTCGCCCGATAAGGAGAGATGCGTTTCGCTTGTCACGGGCAGCGCGTCATATCCTATGATAAAGGAGCTGGTAGACAAGCTTTGCATTATCTGCCCGAATTTAAGTGTCAATATTTATGAAATAGTTAATAATTTCTTTGGTAGGTCGATCACCGTTTCAGGCCTTCTGACAGGTAAGGATATATGTGAACAGCTGGCTGGAAAGCCTCTTGGCGAGGAGCTTCTAATACCTATGAACTGCCTTCGTCACGGCGAGGACGTGTTCCTTTGCGGCATGACCGTCGGCGAGATGAGCGAGTGCCTTGGCGTTCCGGTTCGCACCTCGGGCGGCGACGGCTACGAGCTTTGTGAGGCGATCCTCGGACGGAGTATATAGGAGTAGAAAGGAGTAAGTAAAATGTCAAAACCGATTGTAGCAATAGTGGGCAGACCTAACGTGGGTAAAAGCACACTTTTCAATAAGCTTATAGGCGAGCGACGCTCGATAGTGGAGGATACCCCCGGCGTCACCCGCGACAGAATTTATGCGGAGGCAGAGTGGAACGATCATCGCTTTCTACTCGTTGATACGGGCGGTATCGAGCCCAAGAGCGACGATACCATCTTAAAGCATATGCGTAATCAGGCAGAGATCGCTATTGCCACCGCCGACGTTATCATTTTTATGTGCGATATTCACGCGGGCCTCGTGGCAGACGACAGGGATATTGCCATTATGCTGAAAAAGTCGGGCAAGCCTATCGTCCTCGTTGTAAATAAGGTGGACAGAGTAGGTGAATTGCCCTACGAGTTCTATGAGTTCTACGAGCTTGGCTTCGATCGCGAGCCTATCGCTCTTTCCTCTCTCCACGGCACAGGCTCTGGTGACCTGCTTGACGCGGTTATTGAGGAGTGTAATTTTGACGATGAGGATAACGATGACGAGAACGTTATCAACGTAGCCGTTATCGGTAAGCCCAATGCGGGCAAATCCTCGATCATCAACCGCATGTGCGGCGAGGACAGAGTTATCGTTTCGGATATCGCGGGCACAACTCGCGATGCTGTTGATACCAAGATCGAAAACGACTGCGGTGTATATAACTTCATTGATACCGCAGGTATCCGCCGTCACTCAAAGGTTGAGGACAGAATAGAGAAGTTTTCGGTGCTCAGAGCAAATATGGCTATTGAGCGCGCCGACGTATGTCTTATTATGATCGACGCCCAGGACGGTGTCACCGAGCAGGACGAGAAGATCGCGGGACTTGCTCACGAGGCTGGTAAGGCTTGCATAATCGTTATCAACAAGTGGGATGCTATCGAGAAGGAGAATAACACCGTTAAGGAGTACAATAAGCGTATCCGCACGGCTCTTTCTTATATGCCCTACGCGCCTATCGTTTACGTTTCGGCTCTCACAGGTCAGCGCGTAAGAAACCTTTACGAGATGATAAACGAGGTTTACGCATCCGCCCGCCGCAGAATTACCACCGGCGTGCTTAACGATCTGCTAAACGACGCGACCACCAGAGTTCAGCCTCCCTCGGATAAGGGTAAACGACTTAAGGTCTACTATATGACGCAGACATCTATTGCTCCTCCCACCTTCGTCATTTTCTGCAACAGCGAGGAGCTGTTCCACTTCTCATACAGACGATATATCGAAAACTGCCTGCGCGATACCTTCGGCTTTGAAGGTACTCCCATTAAGATCGTAATAAGACAGCGCGGCGACGATTCCACAAAGGCATAGGTGAAAAATGTTTATAGATAATATTAAAATTTACGTTAAGGCAGGCGACGGCGGCAACGGAGCCGTTTCCTTCCACCGTGAGAAATACGTTTCTGCGGGCGGTCCCGACGGCGGTGACGGCGGCAGAGGCGGAAATATAATTTTCAGAATCGACGAGGGTGCCAACACCCTGCTTGCATTCCGCTATAAGCGTAAGTTTATCGCCGAGAACGGCGCTAACGGTATGGCTGGAAAAATGCACGGCAAGAGCGGCGCCGACGTTATCATTACAGTTCCCCAGGGCACTCTTATTAAGGATCCCGAGACAGGCAAGATCATCTTTGATATGGGCTCGGACCGCGAGTTCGTTCTTTGCAAGGGCGGCAGAGGAGGTTGGGGCAACCGACACTTCGCCACCCCCACAAGACAGATCCCCAGATTCGCAAAGAGCGGAACGAAGGGTGAGGAGAGGGAGGTTCTCCTTGAGCTTAAAATGCTTGCAGAGGTTGGACTTATCGGTTTCCCCAACGTAGGCAAATCCTCTATTCTCTCCCGTATCTCCTCCGCAAAGCCCAAGATCGCAAACTATCACTTTACCACCCTCTCTCCCAACCTTGGCGTTGTAAGTATGGGTGAGGGCAGGGGCTTCCTTGCCGCAGATATTCCCGGTCTTATTGAGGGCGCGTCGGAGGGACAGGGCCTTGGTCACGATTTCCTCCGTCACGTTGACAGATGCCGCCTGCTTCTTCACGTTGTAGATATTGCAGGCACAGACGGCAGAGATCCCGTTTCGGATATTGAGAAGATCAATTATGAGCTTGCTCAGTACTCCGAGGAGCTTTCCCGCCGTCCCCAGATCATCGTTGCAAATAAGATCGACTCTGTTCTTGAGGAAGAGGAGATCTATATCAACTTCAAGAATTACGTTGAGAGCCGCGGACTTCCCGTGGTATACGTTTCCGCAGTCACAGGCGAGGGACTTGAGGAGCTGGTAAGGCTTGCTACCGATAAGCTTCGCGATCTTCCTCCCGTCACTATATACGAGCCCGAGTATTCTCCCGAGGATGAGGCTATATCCTCCTCCGCAGGCGTTAAGGAAACCACCGTTCGTAAAGAAAACAGCAAGTATATCGTTGAGGGCGAATGGCTCTACAACTTTATGGGACAGATTAACTTCGACGATTACGAATCGCTTAACTTCTTCCAGCGCGTTCTTATTAAGAACGGCGTTATTGACAAGCTTCGTGAGGCTGGAATAGAGGAGGGCGACACCGTCTCCATCTACGATTTCGAGTTTGACTTCGTATTCTGATTTTTACGCATAGATCCCGAGAGCTCTGTTGATGCCGCCACCGATTATTTTTGCGGCAGAGGAGGCTATCTCGTTTATCTCCTTTGGAGAAACGAACATCGGCTCAGTCGGGCAGTCACCATCACAGCACAGCACTCTCGTATCTATGACGGTCGGCACACCTATGGTAATTACGGGTACGCCCACCGTCTCTATACCTATGGCGAGGCGGGGATTTCCTATTCCGCTTCCCGGTGATATTCCCGTGTTGCATATCTGCACCGTGCTACCGAGCCTTTTTGCATCACGGGCGGCAAGGGCGTCTATGGCAATAACCGCATCTGGCTTTATAAGATCGCACACTCCGCGGACGATAACCGCCGAGTCAAGACCGCTCGTAGCGGCAACCCCCGGGGCTATCACGGCGATTTCAGCGCAGCTCAGCTGCTTGAATATTCTCGGCTCGTGCTCCTTGATGTGCATCGTGGGCTTAACCTCTCTTGCCGTCTGCTCTCCTATGGAGTCGGGGGTGAGATATGGGTTTCCAAGTCCGCATATCAGTATTCTTCCGGGGAAGATCTCCGATCTGTCAAGCATACGGCAAATGCCGCTTGCTATCTCGTTTTTTGCATCCTCAATTTCCTCCGAGTCCAGCATATCCACACGCCCAAGCTGGAGAGTGTCGTAAAGTCCCATAGGACGTCCGATGGACTCAGCCCCCCTTTTGCTGCTGATCCTTATTCTTTCCCAATAGCCCACGCGGCAATTTTCCTTGTGATACTCCACACCGGGTATTTCAAGATCAGCTCTGTGCCTCTCTGCCGCAAGGTCGGTGTAGGGCAGATCCCCCGTGTAGCTTCTTTCGGTAAAATATCCGTACATATAAATCCTCCTTTTCTTCGCTTAGAGGATTTTTGACGGTGAAAATAAGGCTTATGCAGCCGATAATAACATTGAAAGGCAGTTTTTATGAAAAGAAACAAAAAATTCGGTCTTAATACGGTCACCGATCTTAAGGTCTTTCTTCTTTTCCTTTTAGACAATATCCGCTATCCCGTTGACAGAGCAACGGTTATGAGCATCGCCACCGAGAACACTGACGATATCTCTCTCGACTACGATCAGTGCCTCGGCGAGCTTACCGACTCAGGCCATATTCTCTACGACGAGGTAGATGGCGAAAAATATTATATGATCTCCGACAAGGGCAGGGCGGTTGCCTCCGAGCTTTACGACAGCCTTGACGCCGGCTTCAGAGAAAAGAGTCTGCGCTCTGCAATAAAACACGTTTCTCTCTCCAAGAGCGGCGCGTCAATCAAGGCGTACATAGTGACCACCGAGGCTGGACGTTATCGCGTCACCCTTGAGGCGCACGATCGCTTCGGTGAGCTTATGCAGACCTCCCTTACCGTAAACTCTCTGGCAGAGGCAGAGCAGATCAAGCGCAATTTTGAGGCAAAGCCCGACGGCGTTTACAGGGGCGTTTTGTTCTCCGCAACGGGTAAAATCGAATATTTGTCCTGATTTTTGTTTTTTTGGCACTTTGTACAATTTGACATCGTCTTTTCTGTTGATTATTGTAAGATATTTAGAAAAAAATATAATAAATCTCTTGACAAATAATGAATGAAAAGTTATAATTATTACATTAATGGAAGTTTTTTCTATGAATTTGTATGAAAACACCAATATTTGCAGTCTGATATCTCTCTGCCGCGAGCATAATGACGAGGCATTCGACGAGCTTGTAAGGCGGTATACACCTATGATGCGTAAGGTTATTCTCAGCTTTGACTCTCTGCCTTACGAATTCACCGAGCTTTTCTCGGAGGCTTGCGTGGCTCTGCATACCGCGGCGTGTAGATTTGATCTTTCGCAACAGGATGTCACCTTTGGACTTTATGCCAGAATATGTATCCGCAATCGCATAGTTGATCTGGTTCGCGCTGCCGAGGCCGATCCCGATATCACCAACAGCGACGTAGAGCTGGTGACTGAGGAATATAATCTGGAGAAAAAGCTTGAGGAAAAGGAGATTTTCAATAACATTCTCATTTCCGCCAGGGATCTGCTTTCGGATTATGAATATCGCGTGCTGCTTCTTCACATTCAGGGATATAAGACCGCTGCTATTGCTACCATGCTTTCACGTAGTGCAAAGTCGGTGGATAATGCCAAATCACGCCTGTTCCGCAGACTGAGAGCAGAGATTGGCGATATCTCTAATATTTAATTTTGTTTATTATGCCCAAGGTAGCTTAAGGGAGAGCGTTGGTTATACAAAGGCGTCGGTTGGAATCCGTCTCAGGGCAAATATTTTATAAACCTATCAAGGGAGAAAAGACACAATGTACCAGGACGAGACATTGAAGTGCAGAGACTGTGGCAACGAATTCGTTTTCACAGCAGGCGAGCAGGAATTCTACGCACAGAGAGGCTTTGAGAACAAGCCCTCCAGATGCAAGGAGTGCCGTACCGCAAAGAAGAACGCGCAGAAGAGTGCAAGAGAGATGTTTGCAGCTGTTTGCGTAGAATGCGGCAAGGAGTGCCAGGTGCCCTTCAAACCCACCGAGGGTAAGGCTGTTTACTGCAGCGAGTGCTTCGCAGCAAGAAGAGCAGCTCACGACGCGCAGTAAGCCTTCGGCTTTAAGCGACCACCTTCAAAAGGGGCTGTCCCAAATGCAAATTTGAGACAGCCTCTTTTCTATTGAAAAATAAACGAATTTGTGTTATAATTACATTGTAAATAAAAAAATGGAGGTTATTATGAAAAAAATACTTATTTTCCTATTAGTTTTTATGCTTGCGCTGACAACCCTTGCTTCCTGCACTCCCGACAATTCGCAGGACGGCAACAATGATCAGGGCGGCAACAACGATCAGGGCGGCTCTGATAATAATGATGACACGAATCAGGGCGGCGGTGACGGCACTGCACAGACCTATACCGTAAACTTTAAGAACAACGCATCCTGGACTACGGTTAACGTTTATATTTGGCTCACCGCCAATGAGACCGATACCTATTTTACTGAGGTTTGGCCCGGATCCGCTATGACCGAGGGCGAGGATGGCTGGTATTCTTTCAGCTTTGAATGTGAAAGCACCGATGGCGTAAAGCTTATTTTTAACGATGGAACCAATCAGACAGCTGATCTTCTTTTCGATGCAGAAAAGCTCTGGTGGGCAAACAGCGTTGCATATGCGACAAAGGCAGAGGCAGAGCAGTCTCATTTTGAGAGCGTGACTGTATACTATAAGAACACGGCAGGCTGGGAAACGCCTCATTTCCATGCGTGGAATGCTGCGGGCGCGGTAAATAGCTGGCCCGGAGTACCTATGACGAAGGTAGAAGGCAGCGATGATTGGTATTCCATTACCTGCGAGTTAGCATCTCTTGAGGGCTTTGGATATCTCTTCGGAGACGGCAGCGGTGAGGGAAGTGCTGCAACAGGCAATCAGACCGGCGATATCGTTTACAATTCGTCCAAGCTTTATTATGCGGGCGGTAATCTGTACGCAAGCATAGAGGAGGCTGAATCAGACAAGGTTGAGTACGTAGATCTTTATATTCGCGGCTCTCATAATAACTGGGGAACCGACAGTAGATTTGCTCTTGATGAAAACGGCAACTCGGTCATCACCGTCACCCTTTCCGCAGGAGTTCAGTTCAAGATCGCAAACGGAAATTGGAGCTACGACATCAACTACACCAACACCACCTTCCAGTCGGATTCAAGCTTTGATTGGGGTACCGATAACAACAATGTTAAGGTTGTCACCGCAGGAACCTATACCTTTACGGTGACACCCGAAGGCAATCTTACTATTGAGAAAAACTGATAACAAAATAATAAAATCAGGCTGCCTACTTAGGCAGCCTGATTTTGCTTAAAACAATAAAAACGGTATTTAATTTTCGGCAGAAGGCGCCTTATCGAAGCTTTCTTTGTCTGACCCATCAACCTGTTCCAGTAGCTTTTTCTTGATTTTAGGGTAAATTATCAATAGCGCAACAACCATTGCGATTACACCCAGTGACCAGGAAATAGGATAGATGGTGTATATGCCGATCAGAGTGTGGAACTGCTCCATCGGGTAGAAGACAAACACCCAGATCATTCTTAAAATGCATATCGCGCCGATGCTGACTATCATAGGAATCGTTGAGTATCCAAGGCCTCTTAGTGCACCCGACAGTGTATCCATTAGTCCGCACATAAAGTATACCGACAGCATAAAGCCCATAAGCTCCACCGCAGAGTTGATAACCAGATCCTTGTCGGCAACATTAGGATCAACGTAAAGGTTTGCAAGAGGCTCGGCAAACAGATTTACCAGCTGTCCGCCTACTATTCCAACGATCAGAACCTGAACAACCGCGTATAATATGGATTTTTTAATTCTGTCGGGCTTTTTCGCACCGTAATTCTGACCTGTAAAGGTCATTGCCGCGTGCAGATAGGAATTCATAGCAGTGTGTACGAGACCCTCAATATTGATGGCAATAGCCTTGCCCTCAAGATCGTATCCGGGAAGGTCGTTTATACCCGCCGTAAGAATAATGTTTGAAATAGAGAACAGCGTGCCCTGAAGGCCTGCGGGAATACCGAGATAGAGAATTTCCCTCAGCAGTGAAGCGTCTATCTTCAGCTTTTCCATATTCAACGCATAGGGTTGATCCTTTCTATGCATAAGAACAAGCACCACTGTGATAGCAGACAGGTACTGAGATATTATCGTTGCCAGAGAAACACCGTCTACCGACATACCGAACGCAAGCACGAACAGCAGATTCAGCAGAATGTTGCAGATACCCGAGGATGACAGAATGATAAGCGGAGTTTTTGAGTCGCCAACAGACCGAAGGGTTGACGCGCCAAAGTTATAAACCGCAGATGCGGGAATACCCGCGCAGATAATTCGCAGATAGAGCAGGGCGTCATCCATAAGCTCGGGCTTGGTTTTCATGAGCAGAAGCGCAGGCTTTGAGATCAAAAGACCTAAAACCGAGAAGCATACACCCGCAATAAGCGAGAAGGTCATAGATGTATGTACCGCGCGGGAGAGCTTTTCGTCGTCCTTCGCGCCGAAGCTTCTTGCGATTACTACTCCTGAGCCACCTGCTATACCCATAAAAAGGTTAACTATAAGGTTGGCGAGTGAAGTAGTAGATCCAATTGCTTCAAGTGCGCTGTCATTTCCCGAAAACCTTCCGACGACGATACTGTCCGCCATATTGTAGAATATCTGCAGCATACCCGTCAGTATTATGGGTATGACGAATTTTATCATTGGTAAAAACAGCGGTCCTTCGGTCAGATTACGCTTTGTTTTCGACATGACTTATACCTCCCGTCCATTATTTCTGAAAGCCAATACAGATATTGTATTCCTTTTTTTCTCTTTTGTCAATCACTTTGAGATAAAAAACGAAAAAGTATCAATTACTTTCTTGTCGAAAAAAATAATAATTAATAAAAAATTTTAATATTTTACTGTACAAACGAATTTTTATATGTTATAATATATAAGGCATATTGCGGTTTCTTAAAGATATGCTTACATTTTTGTTTACAAAGGTTGATTATGGAATATAAAAAGAAATTCAAAGGGCAGGGCGCAAAGCCTAAGGCTCCAAGGGATAACGCAAGCAGGCACGAGCCTGACGAGAATGTTATCTACGGCAGAAACGCAGTCAAGGAGCTGCTTTCCAGCGGCAGAGATATTGATAAGATTTACATTCAGGAGGGTGATCGCGAGGGATCGGTAAACCTGCTTCTCGGTATTGCCTCCGAGCGAAAGCTTCCTATACACGAGGTTGACCGCGCAAAGCTTGACAGCATCAGCTGCGGCAATCATCATCAGGGCATAATTGCCATCGCCGCCGAGCGTAATTACGCCACCGTGGACGAGATACTCGCCTATGCAGAGGAGCGGGGCGAGCCCCCATTCGTCATTATTCTTGACGGAATCGAGGATCCACACAATCTTGGTGCGATTATCAGAAGCGCCGAGTGCTCGGGCGCCCACGGAGTTATTATTCCAAAGCGACGTGCCGTCGGACTTACCTCAACCGCTGCAAAGGCTTCTGCAGGTGCGGTTGAATATATGAGGGTTGCAAAGGTGACTAACCTTGCATCTACCATTGATGAATTAAAGGAGCGTGGCCTTTGGCTTTATGCTGCTGATATGGACGGCAAAAGCTACTGTGATACCGACCTTTCGGGCGCAGTCGGACTCGTTATGGGTAGCGAGGGCTTTGGCATCTCCAGATTGGTTAAGGAAAAATGTGATTTTGTCGTGTCCATTCCCCTTCACGGCAGAGTCAATTCAATGAACGTTTCCTGCGCGGCGGCGGTCCTTATGACCGAGGTTGCAAGACAGAGAAGAAAGTGAGGTTAAACCGTGGAAAACAAGAATAATATTATTGATAACGAAAACACTAACACCCCTGAAATAGAAGAAGAGTCGGGTGTGCTCGTTCTTGATGGCGAATACGCATCCGAGGAGAGCGAGGCTGAGCCTGTAAAAAGCTTTACTTATATGCCCCGCTTTACCGAGGCGAGCGAAAAGTACAGACGCAAGGGTGATGCCAAGATTCGTGAAAGACTTGGTATCAAGTCTGTTCCCGAGAAGGAGGAAGAGGCTAATCCCGATGAGATAAAGCTTGATCCCACCGCTGAGTTTGATGCCGATTTTGAGGGCATTGCGGAGGCTAAGGAGCCTGAGAACGTTGCCATCGACGAGAGCGACGAGTCTATTAACGTTATGAAGTTCAAGAGCCCGGAGGATGAGCTTGAGGAGGAGGCAGAGCGTGAGAGAGAGGAGATCAAAAAGCTTCTCGCTACCGATTCAAAGCCTAAGGAAGAGCCTATACCCGAGCCTGATGAGGAAACTGCAGTCGAGGAGGAAGAGCCTGAGGCAGAGGAGCCTGTCGAGGAGGCGAAGGAATACAGCATTCCCGATCCCGACGAGGCAGAGTTTGAGGTCTTTGATTTCGATAAAGACAAGAAAGAGGAAAAGAAGGCTCCCGTGGTAGATCCCACTCCCGTCGTTAGGACAAACGGCAAAAAGAACAGAGACACCGAGTTTAATAATCCCGCCCAGCGCGATAGCATCAAGGATCGCTTCCTTGACTCGCTTATTTCTATTAAGATAAGATCGGTAGCAGCGTGCGTGTTTGCATTCGTTATGCTGGTGCTTGAGATTCTCGGCGCCACCAACGTTATCAGCAGCAGACTCTTTGAGACCTCTGATATATTCACTCTCGGTCTTATCGACTTCCTGCTCGCTACCTGCATTCTCTTGATGATCATTCCAGAGATGTTCAGAGCGGTAAAGCAGCTTATTGCGAAGAAGTTTACACCCGATTTTCTGCCCCTGCCCCTTTATATAATTCTCGGCCTTTACACACTTACCGTGTGCCTGACGGGAGCAGATTCCTATCTTCTCTTCGGTCTTCTCTTTGCTGCAGCCTGCATTCCTACTATCCTTGCATCTCTTTATCGCACTAAGGCAGATTTTATTGCATTCAAGAAGATCTCCACGGGCGAGGAAAAGCAGGTTATTGATATTGTAAATACAAGAGAGCTTGATGTTGAGAACAAGGCGCTTGACGGTGTTGTCGACGAGTATAAGTCTAAGCTTTCCCACACCTTCAGTGCATCCTTTATTTCGGGATTCTTTAAGAATTCCACCGATGTTTACACCTCTCCCAAGCACATTGCTCTTATCTACGGTATTCCTCTTGGTGTTGCGATTATTGCCGGCATCATAGCTTGGATCCTCACACAGAACTTCGTTGCAGGTATGGAGGTTCTTTGCTTCGTCACCCTGATCGGCTGCCCCGTATTTGCCATTATCGCAAGCAAGGTTTCCTACTTCTACGCTCAGAGAGCCGCTCTCCTTGCAGACAGCACCGCAATCGGCGAGGACGCGTATGAAAAGTTCTCGGGCGTTGACGTTTTTGCATTTGACGACAGCGATATCTTCGGTCAGGACGACGTAAACCTTAAACGCTTTATGCTCTACGGTGACAGAGGCAATATGGATAAGGTTATGCGCCAGATGTGCGCTCTCTTTGCCGCTGTGGGCGGACCTCTTGACGGTATGTTCTCCGAAATTATAGATAACAGAGTTCGTCATAAGACTGCAACCAACGTTATTATTGAGGACGACGGCATCTGCGGCGACGTGGCAGGTCATCAGATCTGCGTAGGTAGCGAGGACTATATGAACCGCAACGGTATCGCTATCCCCTCCGCTGCCGTAAGCAGAGATTCGGGTGTCAGCCTTGATACAATCAGAGTTATGTATGCCGCTGAGGACGGCGAGGTCAACGCAAAGTTCTATATCAGATATTCATTCTCCGAGGAGTTTACTATGATGATCCCCGCGCTCCGCGATGCAGGCATCATTCCTCTCGTATACACCCGTGATCCTAACATATCCTCTGAGCTTCTTTCTACCCTCACCGCAGGAACTGCAAATATGCGTGTCGTAAAGCTTTACAATACCGTAGAGGAGCAGACCGTGGAGAACCGTGCAGATGCTAAGATGGTCACCTACGGTGACAAGCTTGATGCGGCAGGTATGATCATTCTTGCTAAGAAGAGTAACAAGCTCGCCCTTCATGTTAAGTTCACCGAGCTTTGTGCTATGGGCGCAGGCGTGGTAATGGCTATCGCCCTTTCCATCTTCGGCCTTGGCGAGTTCACTCCCATCGTTGCATCTCTCTGGCATATCCTCACCTGCGTAGCCCTGAGATTTATCACCAAGTCCGTTTTCCTTAAGGAAAGCAAGAAAAAGGACGAGGACTAATCAATAACAAACCTGTTTCCGTGCCACCCGTCAGGATGGCACGGAAATTTCCCGAAAGGACCGTAAAATGCAGAATAAAAATATTTCCTCGGTATTGAAGTCGGTTTCAAAGCCAGGCAGATATATCGGCGGTGAATTTAACAGCGTTATAAAGAACAAGGAGGAGGTAGGAGTGCGCTTTGCCTTCTGCTTTCCCGACACCTACGAGATCGGTATGTCCAATCTCGGCGTGCGTATTCTTTACGACGTATTAAATAAGGATAAGGACGTCTGGTGCGAGCGCGTTTACGCTCCCTGGACTGATATGAAGGAGAAGATGGAGGAGTATTCCATTCCTCTATCTGCCGTTGAGAGCGGCGATTCTCTTGATAAATTCGATCTCGTCGCATTTTCCCTGCAGTACGAGATGTGCTATACCACCACCCTCGCTATGCTGAAGCTGGCAGGCTTTCCCATCTGGGCAAAGGACAGGGCAGAGGACTGTCCTATAATCATCGGCGGCGGTCCCTGCGTTTATAACTCCGAGCCGGTTGCCGAGTTCTTCGACCTCATCAATATCGGTGAGGGAGAGGAGGTTCTCCTTGAAATCTGTCACCTTTATAAGCAGATGAAGGAGGACGGCAGCTACACACGCTCAGCCTTTCTCCGCGCCGCATCACATATTGAGGGCGTATACATTCCCTCGCTCTATGAGGTAGCCTACAATGAGGACGGTACTCTTAAGGAGTACAAGCCCCTCTTTGACGACGTTCCCGCAAAAATAAAAAAGCGCATAGTAGCCGATATGGATAAGGCTCCTTATCCCGAAAAGCTGGTTATGCCTTATATTGAAACCGTCCACGACAGAATCGTGCTTGAAATATACCGCGGCTGCATCCGCGGCTGCCGCTTCTGCCAGGCGGGTATGGTCTATAGACCTATCAGAGAGAAATCGGTGGAAACGCTTTGCAAGCAGGCAAAGTGCCTTTACGATAACACAGGCTATGACGAAATCTCGCTTATTTCTCTTTCTATCAGCGATTATTCAAGGCTCCCCGAGCTTACCGACAGCCTGCTTGAGTGGACTGATGCCTCTCACGTAAGCCTCTCGCTCCCCTCCCTCCGTATCGACAGCTTCTCTGAGGAGCTGATGAAAAAGGTCTCCTCCGTAAGAACGGGCGGCATCACCTTTGCTCCCGAGGCAGGCACGCAAAGGCTTCGTGACGTTATCAATAAGAACGTCTGCGAGGAGGACCTTATGCGCTCGGTTGGTATTGCCTTCCGTGGCGGTAAGAGCAACGTAAAGCTCTACTTTATGAACGGACTTCCCACCGAGACCGACGAGGATATTATAGGTATTTCGGATCTTGCAAAAAAAGTAGTGGATCAGTATTTCGCCCTTCCAAAGCCCGAGCGCCCTAAGGGACTTGGTGTCACGGTCAGCGTTTCTTGCTTTGTTCCAAAGCCCTTTACCCCCTTCCAGTGGGAGAAGCAGGACACCTTTGACGAGCTTATCAGAAAGCAGGAGCTTCTTAAATCGGCTATCACTGACAGACGTATCAAGTACGCCTACCACGATGCAAAGGTCTCCTTTATCGAGGCAGTCCTTGCAAGAGGTGACCGACGCCTTGCGCCCGCCATCGCATATCTTGCCGATAAGGGACAGATGCTTGATGCATGGGACGAGTACTTTAACTATGATCTCTGGATGGAGGCGTTTGAGAAGTGCGGTATTGATCCCGCATTCTACACCTCTCGCGGCTTTGGTCTTGACGAGGTTCTTCCTTGGGATATTATTGATATCGGTGTGACAAAGTCATTCCTTCGACGAGAGCGCGATAAGGCATACGAGGGTAAAACCACCCCCTCTTGCGCCGAGCATTGCAGTGGCTGCGGAGCAAATAAGCTGGGAGGTAATAACAGATGGTGCAAGTAAATACATCTAAGCTTTTTCTTCGTTTTCGCTTTAAAAAGCAGGGCAGTTTGCAATATATCTCTCATCTTGACCTCGTTCGCACTATGCATAAGGTCATCGTCCGCGCAAAGCTCCCCCTATGGTACACCGAGGGCTTTAACCCTAAGCCTAAAATGATCTTCGCCGCTCCCTTGTCTATAGGCACTGAGAGCGAGTGCGAGTTTATGGATATCCGTATGAACGAGTATATTGATCCCGCCGAGGCTATGGCACGCATCAACGCCAATATGACTAGCGAGATGCAGATATACGAGGCGTACTATCCCGAGAGTAAATTCACCGATCTTAAATGGATGTCCTATCGCATCATCGTAAGCTCTCTTGGCGATCCCGACCAGCTTGCACAGCGCTGCAATTCTCTCTTTGCATCCGATACCATCGAGGTGCCGAAGAAGAACTCTGAGCAGACTGTCAATATTCGTCCGCTTATCAAGTCTGCCTGTGCCAAGCGAGCAGGGAAGAACATCGTTATCGACACTATTCTGTCAGCCGATCCTTCCGCATTCCTTAATCCCGAGTACGTGATAAAGGCTCTTCGCGATAAGTGCGGTATGCTCACGTCTCCTGACCTTACGGCGGAGCATTACGAGATCCTGCGCCTTAATGCATATTTCGGTGATATGACCGAGTTCAGATAATCGCGTCAATAGTAAAGGTTGATAACCGCCTGAGATGCTCGAGAGAGTTTGTCAGGCGGTCTTTTGTCACCTGTGCGTTGTCTGCATCCCCGACTGACAAATATCCCGTCAGCTCCACAAAGCAATCCTCAATATTGGTAAGGTCGTCGTGGCTTACTGTAAGGCTGATAAATCTCTCCTTGTTCATAAAGTCCTCGTGTATCTTTCGCGCCTTGTCAGCTGCACCCTCGTCCTCGGTGTTTAAGGCGGAAACCGCCTTTTCAACATCCCCGATCTGCTTTTCAATTATCAGCGTATTCGCTATAACGAAAGCCACCACGGCTATAAGAATAATTACGGCAAGTATCTTTTCCTTCATTTTTCTTTCTCCTCCCGCAGTATCAGATGTATCCGCCCCCGGTCTGTCACAGTCATGAGAAACACCTCTTCAAGCCTGGCTTTTCTCTCACAGATCCGTTTTTTCAGCCACTCCTCTTCGTAGCCGAGTGCCTTAAGATTTGCTGAAATTATCTGTCCGTCTATTACCACTACGTGCGCAAGCTCGTCACCGTCTCTTTTTATTACCGAAAGCGCGCCGTTTTGCTCCACCGCCGCGTAATAAACGTCCTCAATGCTGCCCACTCCCTGTGATCTCAGCTCGGAAAGCAGCTCGTTTATCGATATTCGGTTGTCACTCAGCACATTTTGCAAAAGTCTACCTTTATATATAATATACTCCGGCTTTCCCTCAATGGTTGCCTTTAGCCTTTCAGACCTATTTTTAATTGTGGACACAATTATCTCAATAGCAAGAATAAATAATATAGGAATTATCGCGTTCATCAGCGGAATGTCGGGATCGTCTATCGGTATTGACGCTATCTCTGATACCAGCAGGGTAGAAACAAGCTCGCTGACATCAAGCTCACCAAGTTGCCTTTTGCCCATAATTCTAAGGGTAAATGACAGTAAAATATACACAATAAGCGTTCTTACAACTATAGACGTCAAAAAACCACCTCCTTTTATAAATTATTCTATAAATCTTGCACAATAATTCAAAAAATCTTAAAAAATTCGAAAAACCCCCTTGACAATTAAAGAACATTATAGTATAATAGAAAAGCTTACAACCTTGTGAGCACTTGATCATTGAAAATTGAACAACAAGAAAATGAGAAAACATTGTGTTTCGGGGGAGACTCCGAAACGGTGTAAGTTCTTGTCAAAACACATTGAAAAAAAACTCAAAAGTAAGAAGAAGCTAGATTAAAGATAGCTCTGAAAAAGGATTTAGGTCCCTGAGGGAACCCAGGGATTTAGATAAACATTTTTTAGAGAGTTTGAT
>JAZNZI010000073.1:0-12942 GCA_045594865.1 Eubacteriales bacterium
TACGAGGCTCCCCACAAGCTACGCGCCACTGTTTCGGACATGGCTGAAGTATTTGGAGAAATGCGTAAAATATCATTCTGCCGCGAATTAACCAAGCTTAATGAAGAAATTAAGCGCACGACCTTAGGTGAGGCGGTTGCATTTTATGCTGCCAACGAGCCCCGCGGAGAGTACGTGCTGATCGTCGAGGGCTTCAGCGGCGAGGTGATAGACGAGGGTGTTCAGGAGATGCTTTCCCTGTCCCCCGAGGAGCACGTTGCTAAATACGAGGCTGAGGGTATGGCGAGGATGGATGCCATCAAGCGCGCCGCAAAGGATCGCGGAATGTCTAAATCCGAGCTGTATAAGATTCTCAACGGCTGATCTCCCCGCTTTTAAAAATGCATATTTTATACCGCCTCACTCGGCAAAACGGGAGGGGCGGTTTTTGTTTTTAATTATTTTGCGCAAAATTATTGTAATTTTTTCTATTATGTGGTAAAATATATTATTAAAACAAACGAAAGGCGGTGCTTAGGATGGAAGACGAAAAGAAGATACTCTCCACCGAGGAAACCGAAAACGATATAAACGAGGCAAAGCCTGCCGACACCCTTGATGCCCTGCGCTTTGACGCGGAGGATGATTCCGCCCCTGTTGAAAACGAGGATAGCGGTGTTGATTTTGAGTCCTTTATGGCAGAATACCGCAGCATTATCAAGCAGAATCTTGCTGAAACCGAGAAAGAAGAGGCAAAGACCGACGAGGAGCAAAGAAAGGAATACGAGGAGGAATATCTTACTCCCGTTCCGGTAAAGCCTGCGCAGAAGAAAAAGGCTAAAAAACAGCCCGCAAAGCCTGTTTTGGAGAATAAGCCAGAAGAAAAGGGCGAGTGGAACGAGGATATTACACTTGAGCCTGAGGAATACGACGACACCGACGAGGATGACAGCGAGTTCGTTGACGAGATTCCGAAGGAGGAGGCTCCCGATTTCGACCTGGGTGAATCAGCCGACGAGAAATTCCAGCTTTCCATAAACTTTGACGGCGAGGTGGAAGAGCTTCCGTCTGAGGAAGATGACGACGAGGAAAAGGATATTCCCTACGACCCCGAAAAGCCAAGAGCTATTGACTGGGTATTTGATATTGCCGAGATGTTCGTTATCGTGCTGGCGGTGGTTATGCTGCTTGTTGCCTTCGTATTCAAGCACTCTGTGGTTGAGGGCGAATCTATGAACAACACCCTTGAGGACGGAGATCATCTCATAATATCAAACCTGTTCTACACTCCCGAACGCGGTGATATAATCGTATTCGAGGATTACTCTACCGTGCTGAAGAAGGCAGTTGTAAAGCGCGTTATCGGTCTGCCCGGTGAGACCGTCGAGGTCAAGGTTGACGACGGCGGCAACGTGGTGGTTTATATTAACGGCGAGTTGCTTGACGAGGAATACGCCTACAACGCAAAGGACTGTGATATTGCCACCAGCTTTGCGCCTGTGACGCTCGGCGAGGACGAGATCTTCGTTATGGGTGACAACAGATATCACTCCACCGACTCGCGCTACGAGGGCGTTGGACCTATCAAGATCGACAGTATCCTCGGTAAAGTACTGATCAGATTTTTCCCCTTTGACAGCTTTGGAGCAATAGATTAATCGGCGTTCTTTCGCCAAAAAGGAAGTAAAAATGGCAACTAATCCTATACAATGGTTCCCCGGGCATATGGCAAAGACCAAGCGCATGATGCGCGAGTGCCTGTCCGAGGTAGATATAATTATTGAGCTGCTTGATGCGAGAATTCCATACAGCTCAAAAAATCCCGAGATCGATTCTCTCATAAACGGCAAGCCCAAGGTGACGGTATTCACAAAGTCCACACTTGCAGACCCAAACAAAACTCAAAGGTGGGTTGAGGAATACAAAAGGCGTGGCGAGCGCGTCGTTGTTATTGATTCCACCACGGGCGCAGGCATAGATGCTCTTGCCGACGCGGTAAGGGAGGTTATGGCCGAGAAGCTTGAGCGCTATCACCTGAAGGGTATGGACGGCAGAAAGCTCAAGGCGATGATAGTAGGTATTCCCAACGTGGGAAAATCCTCGCTTATCAACAGAATTGCAGGAAACAAGAAGGCGAGAGTTGAGGATCGCCCGGGCGTGACCGTGGACAAGCAGTGGGTGCCTACAAAGATAGGCTTTGATCTGCTGGATATGCCGGGTGTGCTTTGGCCTAAATTTGAGGATCAGACGGTTGGCGAAAATCTTGCCATGACGGGCGCTATCAGAGATCAGATACTCGATACCGAGGAGATCGCTATGATACTCTGTTCCCGTCTTATGAGAGTAGCACCCGAGCAGTTTATGACAAGATATAAGCTTACCGAGGAGGAGACCGACGGGCTTGACTCCTACGATCTCTTTGAGCTTGTAGGACGAAAGCGGGGCTTTCTTATCAGCGGAGGCGAGGTAAATCACAAGAGATGCGCCGATATGCTGCTGGATGAGTTTCGCGGCGGAAAGATCGGCAGGATCACCCTTGAGGTACCGAGCGACAGATAGATTGGAGAAATAAAATGCCAAGCTTTGAATACGAGGAAAAGCATTACGCGGAGGGCTTTACCGCTGTGTGCGGACTTGACGAGGCGGGACGCGGACCGCTCTGCGGCCCTGTGGTTGCGGCGGCGGTAATCCTGCCCCGCGGTCTTGAGATCGAGGGACTTAACGACTCGAAGAAGCTGACCGAAAAGAAGCGGGAGGCGCTATTTGATATAATAAAGGAAAAGGCTATTGCCTACGCTATTGCCGAGGCGAGCCCCGCGGAGATAGATGAGATAAACATACTTAACGCGTCAATGCTGGCTATGAGGCGCGCGGTGGAGGCTCTGCCCGTCAAGGCGGATTTTGCCCTGATAGACGGCAATTGCTCCCGTGGCTTTGACATTCCCACCGAGACGGTGGTAAAGGGTGACTCAAAGAGCTACTCCATAGCGGCGGCGTCGATTCTCGCTAAGGTGACACGTGACAGACAGTGCGCCGAGCTTGACCGACAGTACCCCGAGTACGGCATAGCGAAGCACAAGGGCTATCCCACGAAGGACCATATGGATGCCGTGAGAAAATACGGCCCTGCCCCGATCTACCGCAAAAGCTTCCTTAAATTCCTTGACAAATGAGGCTGAGGATTCTTGACGTTCTGACGCCGAAGAGGGTGATCGGAAATATAGGTGAGCGGGAGGCTGTGCGCTATCTCAAGAAAAAGAAATACAAAATTCTCGAGAAGAATTACACCGCTCTCGGCGCGGAGATAGACATTATCGCCATGAAGGACGGTGTGACTGCCTTTATTGAGGTTAAGACGAGAAATGTAAAGCACCTGGGCTACAAGGAGGCGCGCCCCGCGTCATCGGTGACTGCAGAGAAGCAGAGGAAGATCATCAAGACGGCGAGCTACTATATAAGCCACAACCGCCCCGACACAAGACTGCGTTTTGACGTGATCGAGGTATACACCGAGGGGGAGGGCAAGTCGGTTCGGGTGAAGGATATAAAGCATCTGGAGGGCGCGTTTGACAAGAACTCTGCCTTTGACAGAGGCTACTACTATAAGCAGAAAAAAGAAGGATCTGTTCTATGAAATACATAAGCACAAGAGGGGCGCACGCCGAAGGCGTGCCATCGGCATACGCTATAAAGGTTGGACTTGCAGGCGACGGCGGTCTTTTTATGCCCGAGAGCATCCCCTCTGTCGATCTTGATTTTATAAAAGAGCTGTCCGCCCTTTCCTACCCCGAGAGAGCGGCAAGAGTGCTGTCGCTCTTTCTTACCGATTACGGCTACGAGGAGCTAATGGAGGATGCCTTAGCGGCGTATTCCGAGGAGAAATTTATTCCCTCCCCCGCGCCTATAACAAAGCTTTCGGGCGGCAGATATATGCTGGAGCTTTGGCACGGGCCCACCTGCGCCTTCAAGGATATGGCGCTTCAAATAATGCCCAGGCTATTTACCCGCGCGCTGAAGAAGTGCGGTGAGGAGCGAGAGGCGCTTATTCTCGTTGCCACCTCGGGTGACACGGGAAAGGCGGCGCTTGAGGGCTATCGCGACGTTGAGGGTACGAAGATACAGGTGTTCTACCCCATCGAGGGTGTAAGCAGGGTGCAGAAAAAGCAGATGCAGACTCAGGAGGGCAAAAACGTTTCGGTAGTCGGCATCAAGGGCAACTTTGACGACGCGCAGACGGGTGTCAAGAGAATATTCTCAAGCGAGGAGATCGCGGCTGAGCTTAATGCAGGCGGTGTATTCCTATCCAGCGCGAACTCTATTAACTGGGGCAGACTGGTGCCTCAGATAGTTTACTATATCTCTGCATACTGCGATATGTATAAGATGGGTGAGATCTCCCTCGGAGAGCCGATCGACGTATGCGTGCCTACGGGCAATTTCGGCAATATTTTTGCCTGCTATATCGCGAAGCGTATGGGACTTCCCGTAGGGAAGCTGGTTTGCGCTTCTAATAAGAACAACATTCTTACAGATTTTTTAAGCGAGGGAGTTTACGACAGAAATCGCGAGTTTTACGCAACTATGTCACCCTCTATGGATATACTTATTTCCTCGAACCTTGAAAGGCTGCTCTACCTGCTCTTCGGCAGTGAGAGATGCTCGACTCTTATGAAGGAGCTTGGAGAGTGCGGCAGATACGAGCTGACCTCAAACGAGCTTGCAAGGCTTCGCGAAGATTTCGTCGGCTACTACACCGACGAGGATGAGTGCGCGGCTACCATAAGCCGTTGCTATAAAAAAGAAAATCGCCTCATCGATACCCATACGTCCGTTGCGCTTTCTGCGGCGCAGAGATATATGAGTCCGGGCGAGGCGACTTCTGCTATGCTGGTGGTATCCACCGCATCGGCATATAAGTTTGCGGGTGACGTTATGCTCTCCCTGACGGGTGAGAAGCCCGAGGACGATCTGCTTGCCCCCGCTTTACTAAGGGAGTATAGCGGTGTGGAGATTCCCCTGCCCCTTGAGAATGCGCTTTCAAAGGAGGCTGTTCACAAGGCGGTTATCGACAGGGAGAAAATGGCGGATAGTGTCCGTGACTTCGCGCTGAGATGATCAGCACTCGCGGGGCTTGAAGGTGGCACAGTTGGTGTGTGCCGAGCAGTCTGCCTCTCTCGGACCCACCGATATACAACCTGCGTAGCAGCCGTTCTGATCTGCGTGATATACGCAATTTCTTACGTCGCACTTAATGCCCTTGATGTGCTTTGATGCGTCGCACTTGCAATCGTTATGAAGCTTCTTGTTTTCCATTTTACCTAATATCCTCGTTTCTTGTTTTTTGCGGCAGTACCGCGACAGAATTATTATTGACCGAGGAAAATAATTTATGCAAAGCACGGCTATTTTGCCGAGAAAGGATGATTTTATGTCGCTGTATACAATGGCGGATCTGCACCTGTCTACCTTTGACAAAACCAATAAATCTATGGAAGTCTTTGGAAAAAGCTGGGCAGACTATATGCTTAGAATTGAAAACAACTGGCGGCATCTTATCACCGAGGAGGATACCGTCGTTATCCCGGGGGACGTTTCCTGGGCTCTCTCGCTTGAGGAGGCAGAGAGTGATCTGAAGTTTTTAGACTCGCTGCCGGGCAAGAAAATTATCGGCAAGGGCAACCACGATTTCTGGTGGAGCACCATGCGAAAGCATGAGGCGTTTTTTGAAAAATGTGGGATCACCAGCATATCCTTCCTCTTTAATAACGCTCACGAGCATGAGGATTTTATTATTGCAGGCACGCGCGGATGGTACAACGACGAGGATGCGGTCAACGCCCCCGACAACGCGGATTTTGAAAAGCTGACTAACAGAGAAAATCTCCGCCTGCGCGCGAGTCTTTTGGCCGCAAGGAAGCTACAGGAAAGTGCGCCCGAAAAGGAAATAATCGTCTTTATGCACTTCCCTCCATTCTGGAACGGAAAGGCATCCGACGGACTTATCGAGTTGTTGAAGGAATACGGTATCAAGCGGGTATATTTCGGTCATATTCACGGAAATTACACCGTTCCGCCCCACTTCAGCTATGAGGGGATAGAGATGCATATCATCTCGGCTGATTACCTGAAATTTACACCCAAGGTTGTCAAATAACATAGAAAATAGTCAAAAAGACGAAAAATCAAGTCAAAATTTAGTAAATTAGCCCATAAAACTTTCAGTTCGGTATTGACAAAAGCATTTTTTTGATGTACAATATTATGGCTTGACTAAAATAATTAAAAAAATAATATATACATTTCGGAGGAAAAGAAATGAGCCTTATCAAAAAGGAGCTTACCGAGAAGTCCGGCTTTACTATGGAATTCTCCGTAAGTCGCGAAGTTTACGCAAAAGCAGAACAGGAAGCATACAAGAAGAATGTTAAGTCCATTAACATTCCCGGCTTCAGAAAGGGCAAGGCGCCCAAGGCAATTATTGAGAAGTACTACGGCAAGGGCATCTGGTTTGAGGATGCTATCAATGCTTGCATCCCCGAGGCATTCGAGGAGGCTGTTAAAGAGGCAGGTCTTGATATCGTTGGCCAGCCCCAGTTCGATCTCGTATCCGACGAGGGCGATATCGTGCTCAAGGCAGTTGGTTTTGTAAAGCCTGAGGTCAGCATCGAGGGCTACAAGGGCATCGCAGTTGAGAAGAAGGTTGCCGAGGTGACCGACGCTGAGGTTGATACCGAGGTTGAGAACGCAAGAAAGAGAAACGCAAGAACCATCGAGGTAAGTGACAGAGCTGCAGAGATGGGCGACATTGCTAACATAGACTACGAGGGCTTCGTTGACGGCGTTGCATTTGACGGCGGCAAGGGCGCAGGTCACGACCTCACTCTCGGCTCGGGTCAGTTCATTCCCGGCTTTGAGGAGCAGATCGTAGGCAAGACCATCGGCGAGGAGTTTGACGTAAACGTTTCCTTCCCCGAGGAGTATCACGCAGCAGAGCTTGCAGGCAAGGCTGCAACCTTCAAGACCAAGCTTAACGGTCTTAAGGTAGAGGAGCTCCCTGCCCTTGACGACGAGTTTGCAAAGGATGTTTCCGAATTTGACACTCTTGATGAATATAAGGCAGACATCAAGGCTAAAATGGTAAAGAGAAACGAGGAAAAGGCTGAGGCTGAGGTTGAGAATTCTCTTGCAGAGGCTCTTATGGAGAAGCTCGTTGCAGAGATCCCCGAGGTTATGTTCGAAAACGAGACCGAGAACTTCGTTCGCGACTACGACACCAGACTTCGTCAGAGTGGCCTTGATCTCAACACCTACTGCAAGTACACAGGTATGACTCTCGACACTCTCAGAGCGCAGATGCGTCCCCAGGCAGAGCGTCAGGTTAAGGTAAGACTTGCTCTTGAGAAGATCGCTTCCCTTGAGGCTCTCACCGTTTCTGAGGATGAGACCAACGCTGAGTACGACAGAATTTCCGCAGCTTACGGCGTTCCCGCAGATCAGGTTAAGGCTATGATCGCTGCAGAGGATCTTAACGCTGACATTCTCGTTGGCAAGGCTCTCGCTCTTGTAAAGGAGAACGCAGTAATCGGCGCTCCCAAGGCAAAGAAGGCTTCTACCAAGAAGACCACCGCGAAGAAGACTGAGGCTGAGGCCGAGGGTGCTGAGGAGGCTCCCAAGGCTAAGAAGACTACCGCAAAGAAGACTCCTACCAAGAAGGCTGCAAAGGCTGACGAGGCAGCAGAGTAATTAAACAGGATATCAGCCGACGGTCATAGGCGACTGTCGGCTGTTATTGAATAAAAGCAAAACAAATAAGAAAGGCGGATATGCATTATGGCACTCGTTCCCGTTGTCGTTGAGCAGACCTCCAGAGGTGAGCGCTCCTACGATATTTATTCCAGACTTTTAAACGACAGAATTATTTTTCTTGCCGACGAGGTTAATGACGTCACCGCTTCTCTGGTAGTTGCACAGCTGCTCTACCTTGAGGCACAGGATCCCGACAAGGACATATATCTCTACATCAACAGCCCCGGAGGTTCTATCTCCGCAGGTATGGCGATCTATGACACTATGAACTATATCAAGTGCGACGTATCTACCATCTGTGTAGGTATGGCTGCGTCTATGGGCGCGTTTCTCCTTTCCAGCGGCGCAAAGGGCAAAAGATTTGCCCTGCCCAATGCTGAGGTTATGATTCACCAGCCCCTCGGCGGTATGCAGGGCCAGGCATCTGATATCAAGATTCACGCGGATCACATTATCAGAATCCGCGAGAAGCTGAATAAGCTCCTTGCAGAGCAGACAGGTCAGAGCCTTGAGACCATTGAGCGCGACACCGAGCGCGACAACTTTATGACTGCGGATCAGGCGGCAGAGTACGGCCTGGTTGACAAGGTAATCACTAAGAAGGAACTTTAATCAATGGAAGATACGACAAAGCATCCCCTGCGCAGCTGTGCCTTTTGCGGCAGAACCGAGCGCGAGGTAGCCTTTCTCATTCCCGCGATGGACGGCAAGACCTATATCTGTGACAACTGTATAGATCTCTGCTCAGACTTTATCGATCAGCATATCGCAGGTCTTGAGGCGGATGAGGGCGACGGTGAGACACTCAGCTTTGAGACTCTGCCCCGTCCAAAAGAAATCAAGGCTATGCTGGACGAACACGTTATCGGTCAGGAGGAGGCAAAGCTTGCTCTCTCGGTAGCGGTTTACAATCACTATAAGAGGATTCTTACTCTTGAGGAAGAGGAGAAAAAGTCTAAAAAGAGCAAAAATAACAAGGCAGAAGCAAAAAACGAGGACGACGGCGTTGAGATCCAGAAGTCCAACGTGCTGCTTCTCGGCCCTACGGGAGTAGGTAAAACCTATATCGCCCAGACTCTTGCGAAGAGCTTTAAAGTTCCCTTTGCCATCGCCGACGCCACCACTCTTACCGAGGCGGGCTACGTGGGTGAGGACGTGGAGAACATTCTGCTCAGGCTCATTCAGGCGGCAGACTACGACGTTGAGCGCGCCGAGCACGGAATTATTTATATCGACGAGATCGATAAGATAACGAGAAAGAGCGAGAACCGCTCTATCACCCGTGACGTATCGGGCGAGGGTGTTCAGCAGGCTCTGCTCAAGATCCTTGAGGGCACGACGGCAAACGTTCCTCCTCAGGGCGGCAGAAAGCATCCTAATCAGGAATTTATCCAGATCAACACGAAGAACATTCTCTTTATCTGCGGCGGTGCGTTCGAGGGCATTGAGTCCATCATCGAGCAGCGTAAGGGCAACCAGCAGATAGGCTTTAACAGCGAGAAGCGCACCAAAAAGGAAAAGGTGGAGCGTGGCGTTTACAAGGACGTTATCGCCCATGACGTGATCAAATACGGCCTTATTCCCGAGCTGGTAGGCAGACTTCCCGTTATCGTCACCCTTGAGAATCTTGACGAGGAGGCTCTGGTAAGGATCATCCGTGAGCCGAAAAACTCGCTCTCCAAGCAGTACAAAAAGCTGTTCGGTCTTGACGGCATCGAGCTTGAGTTTGAGGAGGACGCCTACCGCGCTATTGCGCACCTCGCCATTGAGCGCGAGACGGGCGCGCGCGGACTTCGATCTATAATCGAGGGGCTTATGATGAAGCCTATGTTCGAGCTTCCCTCACTTGAGGGCGCGAGAAAGGTTATCGTCACCGCGGGCTTCGTTAAGGGCGAAGAGGAGCTGACTATTATTTTTGACACTCCTGCGCTTCCCGAGGCACAGGCACAGCCGACTGAATAATTTAAAAAAACGACGGTGGATTGAAGTGAGCCCCAAGCAGTTCATTTCATAATGCCGTCGTTTTTTAGTTTAATTTTAAATATTTAAAATATTTTATTTTTGTACACTGTGTACACTTTCTTAATATTTTTTAATGATTTTTTGTATATTTTTCTTATTTTCCTATTGACAAGTGATGAAAAATATGATATATTAAAGGTGCAAGGAAGGAGAGAAAAAACAGGTTGCGAGGAGCAGCTTGTAAAGAATATATAGTAATTTTTCTCTTACCGAAATCTTAGAACAGGAGGGCCATGCCAATGTACACTTTTGATGATCCAATCGGCTTTATTTCCTGCCGTCACGCAGGACACGAAGTAGCGCGCATTTCGTGCATGGCGGCAGTTCTTAAGGACTAATTCAAGTCAAATCAAAACGGCTGAGCTAACAGCCACAAAAAACTGAATATATACGAATGGGTTATTGACGATACTCTTTTTATTTTGATAAAGAAGGAGCTTCCTTTCATAAAGAAAAGTACTTTTTACTTATATGTTGCGAGAGTTAAGTCAAATGTTTAGAACATAAATAATACTGTTGTATATGAGAACTTTACGAGGCGATGACGCCGAAAAATGAATAACTGTGCGGTTGCTTACAGAGATGTAAGCAACCGTTTTTTTATACTTATAATGGGAATCTCCCCTGCCCGGCCACCGTTATTTTAGCACTGCTCTGCCAAGCAGATCTACGTCAGTTAATGTTAAGAGACGTCTGAGACCAAACCAAAAGTGTAGAGTTTTCAAGCCTTCGCGGCACTTTTTTGGAAACATTTGTGCTCCACAGGATAGCTAAGGTAAGGATAGTACAGGAGAGGATAGCAAAGTATAGGATAGGTTAGCAAAGCGTAGGACAGGAGAAAAAAGAAAAGGAAATTATTTCTTTCTTTCTTACATACATTCATTCACAGCTTGCCTTCGGCAAGGGCAGCAGACAAAGCTTTGAATAAAAAGGAGCCATAGGTGAAATATACCCGATTCATACGAATACTGGGTTCACACATTATGGCTCACTTATTTATTATTTATTTACTTGCGCTCTTGCGGTAGGCAAGAGGACTGGTGTTCATATACGCCTTGAATATCTTATGGAAGTAATTGGGGCCCGAGAAGCCGACAAGATCGGCAATCTCATTGACGGGGGTGTCCGTCATAGTAAGCAGACGGAGCGAATGATTTACCTTGATGCCGTTTATGTAGTCGATAGGTGTTTTTCCTATGCTCTCCTTAAACATCTTGGTAAAGTAGTCGGGAGATAGCGCGACCATATCGGATAGGGTTTCAATATAGGTTTTCTCGCCGTAATGCTCTGTCAGATACTCGATAACGGGGCGCAGACGAAGCACGTTGTGATATACCATACGGTCAAGCTCGCCGCGGGCACCTGCGTAATATCTGAGGATAGCCGAAACGAGCAGGAAAATATACGCCCTGACAGGCAGGCGGTAGCAAACGTCCTTTGAAATATACTCCTCATACGCTTCACCCATACAGTAGCTTAGCTGCTCGTGAATAGGATGCCCCTGCTTAAAGGTGACGATGCGTGTGCAGGACTGAACGAAGAACATATAGAAGATCTCGCTGTCGAAGTTATCCATATTCTCCTCGACAAGCGCGCGATCAAAGGCAAGGCCACGCATAGATGCAGGACCGCCAACCGACTCTACCCTGAACACCAGCGTGGGTGGAACGTAGATAAAATCGCCCGTGGCTGCCTCTACCACCTCGGTGCCGACCGAAACGGCAACGTTGCCCGCAGTGATCTGCAAAAGCTGGTGAGCATCGGGATAGTAGCCCGAGTCGATTATTCCCTCTCCGCCCTCGGAATAGAGCTTTATGAACATTTTTTCGTCTGCCATGGGATCTCTCCCTTTCTCTCATAGTTTAAATTAATAGAAGGTTGCGACCTCCTGGGTGGGCTTCTCTGCCCTCTCGATCTTGCTTACCGTCAGGACGGGACCTCTGCCACCGTAAAGCTTTGAAAACTCCTCGTTCAGCTTACCCTCGACGATAACCCAATCGCGTGTCTGGAGCTTGAGGCTTCCCATTCCCTTTGCGACAACGCCTCGATAAGCGATATCGTCAGCGCAGCAGGTCATAATGTGTCTGCCAACGGCGAAGTTTCCACCCGGGAGCGCGCGGTCAAGGGCAACGATACCCTTAAAGCGAATGGTCTTGCCCATATATTTCGCCATATCCTCTGTCATATCACGGTAGAAGTAGGCGAAATCGTCGTCACCAATGGTGATGACCTCAGCGTTTATATCGTAAGGCAGCGGATCCTCGATCTGGTCGAACTCGATCTCACCGCTCGTGTCCTCGTAGCAGATGTTTGCCTTACGGCTGATGCCGCGGACAAGCTTATGAAGAGACATCTTATCGGTGTCAGAGGTGGTGCGGTTGAACACTACCATCTCACAGCTGGTGAGCTTGTCCACCATAAGCTGACGCATATTTGCATTATACACAAGGGCGGTGGTGGAGTCGCAGATAAAGATCTCCTGATACACCATCCAGTTCTGCGGCAGCGAGTTGTAGAAGCGGTCGAGCATCCACATACCGTTGTACTCAACCACAACTATATCCGCGCCCGCGCGCTTCTGCATAGCGTTAAGGCGGTCTACCGTGATAGACTGCTCGTCGTCAAAGGAGGCAAAGGCAACGTTGTCGCCAAGCTCGTCGGGGTAATACTCTACCTCGCCCTCCTCGCAGGTGATGATAAGATATTTTCTTTTTCCGTCGTTGAAATTGGGATCCTTCATTGTTTCGACGATAAAGCTTGTCTTACCGCCCTCAAGGAAGCCCGTAAAAAGATATACCGGTATTTCCATTTTATATTCCAAACAGTTCCTTTATTTTTTCCTTGTCGATGCCTGCGCCGATTACGCAAAGTCTGCCGATGATACCTGCACTTCCCTCGCGGACGTCTGCCTCGCCGGGAATGTAGTCGAAGTGGATCCACTTGCCGCACTTGCACTCAACGATGCCCTTGGCGCGCAGGATCATACCGTAGTCATCAGACTCAGAAAAATGATCGAGGATCTCGCGGATCTCGTCCATAGTGAACTTCTTCGTGGTTTCCTCGCCGAAGGAGGAGAATACCTCGTCGGCGTGGTGATGGTGGTCGTGATCGTGACAGCCGCAGGTACAGCCCTCG
>JAZNZI010000074.1:0-8874 GCA_045594865.1 Eubacteriales bacterium
TGAAGGCGCGCCCCTGCTAAGGGTGTAGGTCGAGCAACCGGCGCAAGAGTTCAAATCTCTTCATCCCCGCCAGAAAAACGGATGGTCCTTTCGGACCTTCCGCTTTTTCTTTTCTGGCGGAGATGGGGAGATTTGCTGCGACTTGCGCCGCCCTTCAGGGCGGCGCAAGAGTGAGCCGACGAAAACAGTTGATAACTGTTTTCGTCGTGCGACAAGCTACTTTTTCTTAGCAACTCAGCCGTCGAGTGACGCAGACGGCTGAAAGCTTAGAAAATGTGCGCGTGCGAGGAAATGCGGAGCATTTCTAGAGAACCGAGCAAAACAACTGAGAGTTGTTTTGCGACAGTGACAAGTTAGAGTTTCTTAACGAGCGAGTGTCCGAGTGTACCGAGGACGCGCGGAGTTTAGAAACTCTACGCGTTAATCTCTTCATCTCCGCTTTCTACACCTCATCCACCGCCTATGGCGGTTTTCTCGCTGCGGCTCGGGCACAGAACGGCTCTGGCGTTACCAACACCATTCACTACCGTTCTGCCGCTTCGCTACCTTCCCCAACACGCTTCGATGGGGAAGGCTTATCTCTTCATCTACGATAAAATTCATCTGACTATTGACTTCTCTCGAGAAATTGGGTATACTGTTAATAGCAGAGTCAAATTGCGAGTTGGGTAACGGCGATTGTAGCCTATTGACCTTCAACCGATCGTTGACTCTGTTTTTTATAATCCCACTTGCCATATTCCCTTTTTTATGATATAATAAAATTAACCACCCCGAAAGGAGACACCATATGAAACCGCTTTTTGCAGTAGACGTGACTGTTGACAAGAAAAATGAGAAGATAAACGGCGAGGAGTTTATTACCCGCAGACTTTCTGAGGGTACGAGAAGGCTGTTTGAGACGAAAACCGAAAATCTCGAGGCTACGGTAAAGAAAAGTCAGCTGCCCACCTGGCTTCAGGTAGTAAAATACATATGCAGTCTGCTGGCGCTGATAGCGCTGGTAGGTATTATACGCGCGGACGTTAGTATTGAGCAGGGATTTAAGAATGCGCCATGGATCTTTATCGGCGGTATAATTTGCGCGCTTATCTGGCTGGGACTTCACCTTTACTCGAAGAAGAAGGAAAAGGAGGTTCTGGCAGAAGAAAACGCCGAGGAGCAGGTTGAGGATATAAACACCGATATCAAGGATATACTGCTTGAGCTTGGAGTTCCCTACTCTGCGCCCGATATTGACGTTATGATGTTCAGGTACAAGGTAAAGGACGGCGAGATCAAGCTTAAAGCTGCCACCATGCAGATGTCCGAGTATCTTAACTTCTCCGCTAAGATATATCAGCAAAACGGCGAGCTGCATATTGCAGATCTCGACTCGGTATACAGCTTTAAGATGAGCGAGATCAAGGCTATTCGCTCGGTGAAGAAGCACACTACCCTTTCCTCCTGGAACAAGGAGGTCGGTCCTACCGAGGAAAAATATAAGCCCTATAAGCTGAGTGTTGACCAATACGGAATGATACATATAAAGGCGTATCACATCCTGGAGATAGAGCACTCGGGTGAGGTGCTCGGAATATACTTCCCAAGCTATGAGATCGACACGCTTGAGAGAGCGACGGGACTGCAGGCAGAGAAAATAAGTAAATAATATAATTAAGGTACGGAGTAATTTGCTCCGTGCCTTTTTTTCACAAAAAGTTGACAAATTAGATTTAATTTAGATATTGCAGTTTTTTTACAGCTGTGCTATAATTTTCTAAAAGAAAACTTTATGAAAGGAGCTTATTTATGGCAAGTAAATATCCAATAGTACTCGTGCACGGACTTGCGGCAAAGCAGCTCCGTATTGTGAATGCCTTTGGCAAAATTGGCGAGGAGCTTGAGAAGGAGGGCTACAAGGTTTTCGTAGCTGACACAGACGGCTTTGGCAGCATTGAGCATAACGCCGAGCAGCTACGCGACTATATAAATCGCGTGCTGATACTGACGGGTGCGGAAAAGGTGAATATTATCGCTCACTCCAAGGGCGGTCTTGACTCCAAGTATATGATAACGAAGCTCGGTATGGAGGATAAGGTTGCGTCGCTGACCACGCTATGCACTCCTCACCGAGGCTCGATAATTGCATCGAAAATATGGGATCTGCCTATGCCGATAAAAAAGCTTATCGCTTTCTGGATAGATATGTTCTACTGTCTGTTCCTCGGCGACAAGCATCCCGACTCTATGCGTGCCTGCGCTCAGCTTCGCGCAGTTGACGAAAGCGAGGAGACGCTTCAGTTCTCTTATAAGGTATACTGTCAGAGCTATTCCACAAGCATATCCGACGTTAAGGACTGCTTTATTATGGGGCTGCCTATGAAGCTGCAACATCATTTTGAGGTGCTTGACAACGACGGCCTGGTTTCCGAGGAATCGGCGCAGTTCGGCTGCTATCGTGGAAGGTGTCTCGATATTCCCGTATCACACGTGCAGATAATAGACCTTTTCTCAAAGAAAGGCCAAAAGGAGCAGATCTATGCCTTTTACAAAAAGGTATGCTCGGAGCTTTCGGAGATGGGATTTTAAAAAATAATAAAAAATGATTGAATTACTCCTGATTATGTGTTATAATACATAGTGGCAAAGAAGGCGCCTTATGGCGTCAAACCTATATAAATCCGATATCGAAGGAGCATAATTATGCGCAAGACAAAGATTATTTGTACCATCGGTCCTGCATCAGAGAACGAAGAGATCCTCACCAGAATGTGTCGCAGCGGCATGAACGTTGCAAGACTTAACTTCTCCCACGGAACACACGAGGAGCATCAGAAGAAATTTGACCTTATCAAGCAGGTGAGAGAGAAGCTTGAGCTTCCCATCGCGATAATGCTTGACACCAAGGGCCCCGAATACAGAATAGGTACCTTCAAGGACGGAAAGGTAAAGATCGAGGACGGCGCGGAATTCACCTTCACCACCGATGATATTGAGGGTGACGAAACCCGCGTATCCGTAAGCTACAAGCGTCTTATTGAGGACCTCAACGTAGGCGACAGAATCCTCCTCAACAACGGTCTTGTTATCTTTGAGGTAGTATCCCTCGAGGGCAATGACGCAAGGTGCAAGGTTGTTGTGGGCGGCGAGCTTTCCAACAGAAAGAGCATGAACTTCCCCAACAAGACCATGACACAGGAGTATCTCTCCGAGGCGGATAAGGCTGACCTGCTCTTCGGCATCAAGAACGATATTGATTTCGTAGCGGCATCATTTATCTCCTGCGAGGCAGATATCCGCGCGGTGCGTGACTTCCTTGACGAGAACGGCGGACAGAATATTGATATTATCGCGAAGATCGAGAACCGCGCAGGCGTTGACAACATTGACGAGATATGCAAGGTTGCTGACGGCGTTATGGTTGCAAGAGGCGATCTTGGCGTTGAGATACCCTTCGTTGAGGTTCCCGCAATCCAGAAGCACCTTATTAAGAAGTGCCGTATGCTCGGAAAGCGAGTTATTACTGCCACCGAGATGCTTGAGTCTATGATATACAATCCCCGCCCCACGAGTGCGGAGATCTCCGACGTTGCAAACGCGGTTTACGACGGATCGAGCGCAGTTATGCTCTCGGGTGAGACCGCTGTTGGCGCGCATCCCGCAGAGGCTGTGCGCTATATGGCAGAGATCGCAGAGTTCACCGAGAACGGCATCAATTATACCGACAGATTCCACTCCGCATCCTTCCAGATCAAGAGCAATGCTGACGCGGTTTCCCACGCGACCTGCGCTATGGCTATCGACGTCAATGCAAAGTGCATCGTCGTTAACTCCATCAGCGGTCTTACCGCGAGAATGGTAAGCCGTTTCAGATGCGCGGTTGACATCGTAGGTATTACCACCAGCGAGAAGGTCTGGAGAAAGCTCAATATGAGCTGGGGTGTGCTTCCCATTCTTACCGAGCAGTTTGAGTCCAACGACGTTATGTTCTACCACGCGATGAAGCAGGCAAAGGCTGCACTCCGACTTTCCCCCGGTGACAACGTGGTTATGACGGGCGGTCTTATCGGCGGCCCCAGAGGTAATACAAATATTATCAAGCTGGAAGTCGTTAAGTAAATGCAGAATGCAAAATTCAGAATGCAGAATTAAAAAGAGAGCCAAGTTTTTGGCTCTCTTTTTGTGTTATTTGTAAGCTTTTGTTGACAAATCAGCGATAATTCGGGTACACAAGCTTGGTTTCGGTGTACATCGAGGCATAGGCTTCCTCAAGGAGAGCCTCTACGTCAACCTTATCAAGCTCGCGCATTACGTCGTCGATTCTCGGTTGGGTTTTGGGGTGACGTGGGGTGAATACGGTGCAGCAGTCCTCAAAGGGAAGGATCGAGGTATCGAAGGTGCCGTAGTGGCGCGCCTGAATAATTATCTCGTTTTTATCAAGACCGATGCAGGGGCGGAATACGGGCATATGAACGACCGAATCGGTGACCTCGATTGCCGCGAGTGTCTGGGAGGCAACCTGACCGAGGCTCTCGCCCGTGATGAGCGCGTGGCACTTGTAGCTGCGGGCGCATCTCTCGGCAAGGCGCATCATAAAGATGCGGAGAAGAATAGTGAAGTAATCCTCCTCGCATTTGTCGCGAAGCTCCTCCTGAATATGAGTGAGCGAGATGACGTGGACGTGGATCTTGGAGCAGAACTCGCACATCTCCTGCGCCAGCTGCATAACCTTTTCCTTTGCGCGCTCGGAGGTATAGGGGAAGGACTCGAAGTGGAGAGCCTCGATCTCCATACCGCGCTTTGCCATCATACAGCCCGCGACGGGGGAGTCGATACCGCCCGAGAGAAGAAGCAGACCGCGTCCTGCAGAACGCAGAGGAAGACCGCCCGCGCCAGGCTCCTGCCCTGCTCTGATATATGCGTTGTCATCGCGCACCTCAACGGTGACGGTGACGTCGGGATCATGAACGTCTACTTTGATGCCTCGAACGGTGGAGAGGATAACTCCGCCGATCTCACGGGAGATCTCGGGGGACTTCAGCGGGAACCTCTTATCAGAGCGCTTTGCATCTACCTTAAAGGTGCGCTTTCCTGCAAGCTTCTCGGGCAGATACTCCTTTGCAAGAGCGATGATGCTGTCCATATTTTTTTCGCAGACGGCGGCGCGGTTTACACCTACGATGCCGAATACCTTTTTAGCCGCGTCATACATACCGTCCATATCGCACATATCGTTAAGAGGCTCTACGTAGACGGTGGACTGCTTGAAATATATTTTGAATGCGCCGTGGGGGCTTGCTCTGCGGCGAAGCTCCTTTACAAGCTGAGATTCAAAGCTCTGTCGGTTTGCGCCCTTTAAGACAACCTCACCGAACTTACAAAGTATTACTTCCTGTATATTCATTATTTGCTTCCTTATACTGTAAAAATGTAATTTATCAAAGAAAAAACGTATATTTCGTGGGAAAAATCGGTATTTATACCGTCATTTCGCCGCGGAGATTCTGCTCCATATAGTGCTTTATCTCATCAACGGTCAGGTCAAGGCTGAAGAGATAATAGAGCTTTGCAACGGCTGCCTCGGTGGTCATATCATAGCCGCTGACAGCACCTGCCGCCTTGAGAGCCGAGCTTGCCTCATATGCGCCGAGGGATACGGTACCCGATGGGCACTGGGAGCAGACGGTGATGACCGTGCCGTTCTCAAAAGCGCGGGATATGATAGGAATAAGCGCGCCACTGTCCGAGGGAATATTTCCCGCACCAAAGGTCTCAAGGACGATACCCGAAAGCTTGTCGGTCATGATAGACTCAAAAAGGCTGAACTGTATGCCCGGGAACACCTTAAGGACGCCGATAGGCAGATCGCGGAAGGGACGCATCTCAAATTTCTTTCCACCGGGCTTCTCAAGGGCGGAGTAATTGTACTTGATAGAAATTCCCACGTCGGCAAGGTGGGGGTAATTGGGCGAATCGAAGGCGACCAGCCTGTCTGCACTCATCTTTACCGCGCGGTTGCCGCGGATAAGCTTGCCGCTAAAGTAGAGACATACCTCGTTTGCCACTCCGTCTGCCGCGATAAGCAGTGAGGTGATAAGATTATCCCTGCCGTCGCTGCGGATCTCCGAGAGAGGAATCTGCGAGCCTGTCAGCACTACGGGCTTATCAAGTCCGTGGAGCATAAAGGAGAGCGCAGAGGCGGTGTACGCCATAGTATCGGTGCCGTGAAGCACCACAAAGCCGTCGTAGGCGGAATAATTATCGTAGATAACGCCTGCGATTTTGTTCCACTCCTTCAGGGTAATGTCAGAGGAGTCAAGCAGGGGTGACATCTCGTACAGATCCCAGAGGGGTGCGCCATCGCTCTTCATATCCTCGATAGCCGAGATTGCTTCGCCAAGGAAGCCTGCCACGGGGGCATAGCCCTTATCAGTCTTTTTCATACCGATAGTGCCGCCCGTGTATATAATAAGAACCTTTTTCTTCATTTCCCTGCCCTCACTTTTTTGCCGCGCGCTCGCGGTCGATATAATTCTGCAGAATTATCTCTGCCGAAAGGGTGTCGACTGCATCCTTGCGCTTTTTGCCGTAGGTGCCTGTCTCGCCAAGGAAGCGGTAGGCAACCATCGTAGTCATACGCTCGTCGTAAAAATCAATGGGAATATCGGTCTCGGCGCGGAGAAGGTCGGCAAAGGCGCGTATGACCTGGCTTCTCTCGCCCTCGCTGCCGTCCATATTCTTCGGCAGACCGATTATTATTTTCTTGCAGGCGCGGCTCTCGGCTTCCTTTGCCACGCGAATGGCGGTGTTTCTCATTCCGCCCTCGCTGACGGTGCAAATTCCGCTTGCCAGCATGCCCGAAATATCACACTCGGCAAGACCGGTGCGCTTGTCGCCGTAGTCAACGCCAAGATATTTTCCGTGAGTTAAGTCCATTTTTTACTCCAATTTATAGCTTTTTGTATACGAAAACGCGGAAGTCCGCGGTACATTCAATGGCATCGAGCGCCAAGACCTTTTCCCTGTCGGACGGACGGGTGCGGTAGGCGTAGGGGGTCATCATAAACAGATCCCTTATTTGTTCCTGACTGTACAGCCTTAATTTATAGGTCAGGGGCTCGTCCATCACAAGCTCAAAGCCCTCAAGCGCCGTATCGGCTACCTCATTTTTATAGGGTGTGTCGTAGATGACCGATTTAAGCTCGAAAAGATGCATCTCCCCGGGGATAGCCATAATGAAGTGACCGCCCGTCTTTAAAACTCGGCGTGTCTCCTCAATGGCGAGGGGCGAAAAGGTGTTTATCAGAGTGTCAAACTCCGAGTCGGCGATAGGCATATGATAAGAGCCTGCCACGGCAAGAGATATGCGGGGATTTTTCTTAGAGATCTCGCGAACTGCATCCTTTGAAATATCGAAGGCGCTGACGTCGCTTTTGCCATTATGCTCATAAAGCGTGCGCTCAATAAAGTCGGTGTAATAGCCCTCGCCTGCTCCCGCGTCGAGAAGACAGCCGCCTACGGGAGTAAACTCCAAGGCAAGACCGCCGATCCATCTGGCAAGAGGCGCGTAATATCCACCGCCGAGAAAGGCTCGGCGGGCGAGAACCATATCCTTGTTGTCGCCGTGGACACCGCCAGTGCTACCGAGCAGAAGATTATAGTATCCTCCGCGGGCTCTGTCATAGGAGTGGCCGTTAATACAAGCCGCCGTTTTATCGTTAATATTCAGTTTTTCTCCGCATTTAGGGCAAACAAACCTCATATTTCGTAAACCTTTATTGTCGTTTTTGATCTTTTTTGTCATATAGGCATATTTTTACAATATGATTATATCATATATTATGTAAAGATGCAAGATTTTTTTATCAAAAGAAAAAAGACCTGTCGCAAGGACAGGTCTCTTTTGTTGTGTCGTGTGTCCGATTTAGATGCCAAGCCCGTGTGTGGCTGATTTAGATGCACGAGGGTTTTGCAGAGGGTACAGTAACCCCTTGGCGATGATGGGGGTTAAAAGGTTCCGCGGTCTACCGGGCTTTTAACGCCATGCTTGTAAACGAATCTATGTATGATTCAATTATTCAATGATATAGTACCAAATACCGGCAGCTTTTAGTTTTTCAGTAATGTTATCGGAAATCTCCTCGGATATGATATGATTCGTTGCAGTCAGAAATTCGGCTTCAAGATAATCTTCAAAATCATACCCATAGATAATGGTATCTACTGCCTGCCAAAATGAAATGATCGGCATATTATCCATTCCGTCGAAGAAGCAACGGTGGGCGTAAAAAGGAATTAGTTTGGGACTGTTTTCAAGGCTTTTCATAACTGCCTTTTTGAAATCCTCGGTGTCGGTGAATTCGCCCAAAAGCTCTTTCAACATTGCTTGCAAAGAATCGGCGTTGTTTGCTATGTCAAATTCAAATGATTCTACAATGTTTTTTTGAAAATCGTAAAATTTATCTATGTTTTTTTGAGAGATATCGCGATAGTCAAAAAATTCGCATCCAACAGGATAAGCACAAGATAAGAATGAGGCGATTTCTTTTGGAAAACGAAATCCAAAGGTGCTTTCGATTTTTTTGATTTCAATTTCAGAAAGACCGCTATCAAAGTGAAGCCCTGATTCTTTTAGCCGTTCAATCATCAAATAGTTATCCATGTTAACTTTCTCCTTTGATTTTATATCATTATACCACAATTTTGTAAGCATTTCAACCCTTTCGCCGGTTCGAATCTGTCTACAGACCCGAAATGTCCGAAATGCATCTACAAAATTTCGAAAAACTTCAGAGTCGAAAAAAGCGGAGAAAAAATGTAGGTAGCAGGATATTCGCCCGTGGCGAAGATTCGCGCGCCCTGCGCCTTGCAAGCAAGCTTGCAGATCTTCGG
>JAZNZI010000075.1:0-19146 GCA_045594865.1 Eubacteriales bacterium
TTTTCAAAAGGCGTTTTTGTGCAAAAAAATGCGCCCCCATAAGATACTGCGGAGGCGCATAAATTTATTTATAATCCTGTTTTCTAATAACCGCAAGAGAAACGGCAAGAGCCACCACAGTATACAAGGCTCCTACCAAAATACAATTAAGATACATATTTTCATAGGTAATGACTGTGGTGATCATTTCATTGTTCACAAACTCTCTCTTGGTAATCTCATATACGCCCCCGGTCGATGACATCAGCATTGTGGAAACTACCATATATATAGATTGGCAAGCAATTTTCACAAGCTCGTTGTCTCCCATCTGAGGCAACATATACGAAAATGCGTTCAAGAACACGAAAAGTGCAACGGAGAGGATTAGGGAGACCTTCATACTCTTTGTAACGTTTACCACGCATGTAATGAGCGAGGAGAAGCCTATAAGCAGTGCAAGCTGGCAGAACGCCTTTTCCCAGAATTCCTCGCCAAGCGTATTCTCAAACAAAATACCGCCTGCAATAGCCGCCGTTACAAAACTGATAAGAAACAATGCGATAGCAAGCATCCAATTGATAATAAGCTTTACAATAAATATTTTATATCTGCTCTCACCGCAACAGATCTTGTTACGTATGGTTTTGTTTGCAAATTCCTTGCCGTTAAAGAAAGAGATGCCAACAGCTACTATCGTGCCGAGAATATCAAGACCAATACTCTGCAAGATTGCATCGCCCAAAAGATATGTTCCATCCTCGCCCAGCATCATATTTATTGTCAGACATTTTAGAAGGGCAAACAATGCGACGATTCCTGCCAAAATATACACACTTTTTTCCTTCAAAAGCCTGAAAAGATCAGATTTGAACAAACTCATTATTCTTCACCTCCTATTAAATTGAGGAAGTAATCCTCAAGCTCGACCGATTCGCAATCGTAGTGTTCAAGATAAATACCTGCGGCATCAAAGCTTCTGCATACCCTCATAAGATCAACGTTTCTTTCGGTATATACCTTTCCTTCATCTATATAAGAACTATATCCAAGAGTGTCGAGGCACTTAACTGCCCTCTCAGCATCAGTTACTGTCATAATCGACTTTTTCGCAGTTGCCTTATGTATTTCCTCTGCTGTAACTTCTTTTATTATTACACCTTTATCAATAAAACCGTAACGAGTAGCAAGCAATGAAAGCTCGGTAAGAATATGGCTGGAAATAAGAATAGTTATCCCCTTCTCCTGATTTAGTTTGGTAAGAAGTTCTCTCACGCTCTTAATTCCCTCGGGATCGAGTCCGTTGATTGGCTCGTCAAGCAGCATAAACTCCGGATCGCTGATAAGCGACATAGCAATATACAATCTCTGACGCATACCGAGAGAAAAATTACCCGCCGGCTTTCTGCCCGTTTCACCAAGACCTACGTAATCAAGCAGCTCGGGAATACAGCTGAAAGGTTTTTTAAGTATGATGCACTGCGTTTTCATATTGTCATACGCTGAAAGCTCCGGATAAATAGAAGGAGATTCAACCATGGAACATGTGCGCCTACGTGCGGCGTTGATTTTCGGACTCTTACTATTTACTCCGAGCAATTCAAATTCTCCATCGTCCGAATAAATAAGTCCCGAGATCGCACGAATAAGCGTAGTTTTTCCCGCACCGTTTCTACCTACGAATCCGTAAATATCACCCTTATAAACAGTCATATTCACGCCGTCAAGCACGATGTGTTTTTTGTATGTCTTTCTTAAACCGTCTACCTTTAGAACAATTTTTTTCTCCATTTTTACCTCCCGAAACTTCAATTTTGATTTCAACTGTTTTGAATGTTGATTTAATTGAATACTATCACACCCTTTTTTCTTTTTCAAGCCATTAGGCACGAACAGCTATTTTAGAGCATAAAAGTAAAATTCATTTGTTGATACGTTAAAGATACGTTAAAGAAATGTTGATTTGGCACCGTGGCGTGTGCCCCGCTTGATACAAGTCGGCGTCGCTAGCTAGCCCCCAAAACTCGCTTCGCTCGTTTCGGGGAACCCCGGTGCTCGCCGAGCCAAGCACACGCCACTAACTAAAAAGAACAGAACTGAATAATAAAAAAGCAAAAAACAGAAAACTAACCAACGTATTCCGTAAGACTAAATCGCTAAAATTAAAGGTCGCAGAACGCGGGGTTGCCCGCTAGACCGCTGGGGCAACCACCCGCGAATTCTTCTGCGACTCTTTTTTAATTTATAACGCGATTTTAGAAACGCCTTATGTCGTAATCGTCAATGTGAGTTTTCCGTTTTTTTGTTTTTTTGCAAAAATATTTTTAATGTGTTCAAAAGGTGAACATGTTATATTTTATAATCATAAATGCTCGATAAATTGAGATTAGTTGTGAAGATAGTTTTATGTTTTCTTAAAAAACAAGGTAAATTGAATAACTGTATTTACTACACAAAAACCAAGACAACAGCAAGAAATCGCCAATTGAATAAAATTAACATACATCGCAACACTTATCAGCCAGCAAAATGAAGCTATTGTAAAGCAGACTGCAGCAATCAGATGTTGACGTTTCTTTTTTGAAAACAAAATCTCCGTTTCCTTTGTCGCGGACCGAACGGCAGGAATATCGCTATCGCTTTCATAGTCATCGTTGAGCAAATAATCTGTTGTAACACCAAACAGCTTGCTGATCTGCAATACGTTTTGTGCATCGGGAAGTGCTGTTCCGTTTTCCCAACGACTTATTGCCTGCCGTGATACATTCAGTTTTTCTGCAAAATCTTCTTGTGACCAACCATGTGCTTTCCTAAGCTTAATTATTTTATCTTGTAATTTCATGGTGAACACCTCCTTTAGTTGTGGTGCTTCAATTGTAGCACAAAATGCTTTCGAACACCACCGCTTTAACTTTACAATTCCGCAACATGACTTTACATACCGTTAAATTTTAATTTATCGTGAAAATATTATACCAAATCTCCACTTTAAAGTCAACATATTTGGCGATAGCAGATTTTTATAAAAATATTTCTAACCCTGACACAAGCTGTCAGGGTTAACCGATATAATTAATCTCAACAAAATTCTCAATTAATTTTTTTAATGGTGAAAAAAGTCTTCACTTTTAAGGTTTAGAATGATAGTTGTAAGAGAGCAAAGAGAATTTTTGAGAGTTTGTGCATATCGGGAATATATGGGTGTATAGGTACGGTTCAAAAGTGGATAGCAAATGCTAAAATTGTGTAGTAAATGAAGTGGACATCGATTTTTCAAAATGCTATCCTATAAAAAACACAACTTATTTCTGGACTTGTTTGGGAAAAATTTGGGTTCATTATAGGACAATTTTCTAAGAATCGAAAAAGCACTTTGTTACAATTAGATCAACAAAAAAAGAAAGGAGGAAAGCATTTGATCGAAAAGGAAACAAAAATCATAACTCACGGTGAGGTTGATGCCAAGAATCTTGGCGAAGAGGAACAGCGTGCATTTTATATTTCACTGCTCGCTCGTATCCTTGATCTTTACCGTGAGCAAAAAGGAAAGGAGGTGAACTGATGGCTTTCAGAGAGGCTAAGGTTTATTCCGATGGCAGTCATTATATTGCCATACCTCAAAAAGAAACGCAACCGCAAAAGAAAAAAAATGTAATTTACAGTATCGAACAGGAAGAACGAAAAGAAGAATTCGAAAAGGCTTATAAAGAAAATAACGAAAAGAAACAGAAAGAAAAGACAAAAACGATAATTAACGAAATGAAAGAAAAGTTTGAAAGTAAAGAAAAGGCAGCCGAATATTAGGCAAGAGAAAATAGGACAAACTCGCTCTAAAGTTGGAATTTTCAGCACTTTCGGCACTTGGCTCTCTTGCAAAGTCCGCACTTGGCTACAAGAACCAAGCACCAAAATCATCTAAAAATTCGAACTTTAGAGTTTTGCAAATTTCAAAAAGAACAAATTTTGTGTAAGACAAGGTTAAAATTTGAAGTAATATGCGGATATTGCAAGAATTTTTACCGCAGTATTATGCGAAATTTGTCTTTTTGAAACGGGTTCGTCCTATTCTCTCTTGCCTAATGGCACAGATGGAACGTAAAATGAGAAATTTAATAGTAAGGAGAATGCGTCTTGCGAGAAAGATAAATTTGGGTCAATGGAACTACTTTTGCACGTTTACTTATGACGATAAAAAACATACCGAAGACAGTTTCAGAAAGAAGTTATCTAATGCATTCAAAAAGCTTGTATCAAGACGAGATTGGGTGATAATAGGGATTTGGGAACGTTCTCCCGCTAATAATCGTTTACATTTTCACGGTGTTTTCTACATACCTGAGATGGTAGGCGAGCTTGTAGATAAGAGAGATTACAGCACCAAAACCCACCAAATGCAGATTACAAGACAGAATACTTATTTTACAGAAAGGTTTGGAAGAAATGATTTCTCCCCACTTGATAAAAATGCTCTTAAGTATGCAACTACGTATTTAATGAAGTATATTGAAAAGTCGGGCGAGAGGATCTATTACTCCAAAAATACACCAACATATTTTATCTCGGATATACTTAACGAGGACGTTGCTTGCACCGTTGGTATAGAGGATAGAAAACTACTTTTGTTTGATAATTTCTCTTGCTTCAAGGAAGGTGTATATATGGGTAAAGTTAGTCCCGAGGTAATAAAACAAATGAAAAAGGCGAACTAATTTATCTTTCGCCGGGCGGAGCGTAAACGAAATTGCCCCCTCTGTCAAGGGAAAAAACATTGCTGATAATAAGAAAAACAAAAACACCAATGCAATCTTTTTTCTTAATCCTTGACAGAGGCGTCCCTTTCGTTTTGGTTGCTCCTGCCGAAAGAAAAATGAAAAACAATTTTATAATTTAGGAGGTAAAAACTAATGAAAACAGCAGTAATTTATGCAAGATATTCTTGCGATGCTCAAACAGAGCAATCTATTGAAGGTCAGCTTCGTGTGTGTGAAGATTATGCCAAAAAGAATGAAATATTAATACTTGATACCTACATCGATAGAGCTATGACGGGTACAAACGACCATCGACCCGATTTTCAGCGTATGATCAAAGATAGTGCTAAAAGAAAATGGGATTACGTATTAGTTTACAAATTAGACCGTTTCTCACGTGATAGGTATGAATCATCAAGATACAAATACCTGCTTTCTCAACATAACGTTAAGGTTGTATCAGCGATGGAAAACATTCCCGATTCTCCCGAAGGCGTTATACTTGAAAGCTTGCTTGAGGGAATGAATCAATACTACTCGTTGGAGCTTGCTCAAAAGGTACGCCGCGGAATGCATGAAACTCGTCGCAAGGGAAACTATCAAGGTGGTGGTTTACCTTACGGTTACGTTGCCTGCAACAAAAAGGTTGTTATTGACGAAGAAAAAGCAGAAGTCGTGAGGTTTATCTTTGAACAGTATTCAAAGGGTGTAATTGTAAAGGATATTATCGCTACTCTTACCTCAAAGGGAATACTGTACAAGGGTAAGCCGTTTGCTATGAATACGATTTACGGCATTATCAAGAACGAGAAATACTCGGGACGATATATACTTGGTGACGAGCTTGTAGATAAGATATATCCACCAATCATTTCACAAGAGATCTTTGCGAAAGTCAGAGCAAAGGTAAACGCTAATAAATACGGAAAGCGTAGTACCAAGGTTGTATATCTACTCCGTCAAAAAGTGAAATGCGGACATTGTGGCGAGAGCATTATTGCCGAATGTGGCACGTCACAGCATGGCGAACGACGTTATTACTACAAATGCCACGGAAGAAAGAATCTACATAACGGTTGTACCCAAAGAGCATACCGAAAGGAAACCCTTGAAAAGTTCGTGATTGACAGTATTATAGAGGAACTTACAAAGCCAAAGCAGATAGACAATATCGTTAACGGTCTTTTAGCATTACAGGATGCACAAATAAAGGCAAGCTCTACGTTATCCATTCTTGAAAAAGAGCAGAAGCAGAACGAGACTGCTATGGAGAATATTATGGCAGCAGTAGAAAGAGGATTCCACAGCTCCATATCCAACAAGCGTATGCGAGAGCTTGAAGAAAAACAATCCGAGCTTGAACGCCTCATAATCATTGAACGAAGCAAAATACAAGTGAAAATGAGTGCAAATGAAATACGTGCATTTTACGTAGCGGCATTATCGAAAGAACCGTTAATGCTTGTAAATTACCTTGTAAAAGAGGTAATAGTATTTGAAGATGAAATACATATCTACTTTAACAACCCCATAGAGAGTCTTGGCGAAAGCAAAGGCTTTTCTATTTGCGATAAAGAATCACTTATTCCTGTGCACGTTCAAAACTGTCTTGAAATGAGAGAAAAGAATATAAGATTGATAATTACTATCTAAATAAAAAAGGTGTACGGAAATATCCATACACCCGAAAACGTAAAGCAAAGGCACTCCAACGCCTCGAAAAGCCATATATGAGAAAGGAGAATAAAAAAATAAAACCTAAACCGAAATAAATCGATTTAGGTTTCTATTGGTGACCCGTACGGGAATCGAACCCATGTTACAGCCGTGAAAGGGCCGTGTCTTAACCGCTTGACCAACGGGCCGAGGTGTGGTAGCGGATGTCGGATTTGAACCAACGACCTGCCGGGTATGAACCGGACGCTCTAGCCAACTGAGCTAATCCGCCAAAATTTACTTTCCTCAAACCTCGCTTTGCTATTATATCATAAGAATTTATAAAAGTCAATAGTTTTTAAAAAAGTTTTTTATGGGGCTGAAGCACTGCATTTTTCACAGCCCCATATTTTAAATTGTACTTATTATTTGCTCATAATTTCCTTTATATACTCTGCGACCTTGTCGGGTAGCATATCAAGTGGCTTGCCCTCCAGGAGCGCCTGGCGGGCGGAGGTGGAGCTGATGCCCTCAAGACCGTCGCGGCACTTCCAAAGCTCGGTCTCATATCTGCCGTGCTCATAGTTCCAATCGGCCTGCTCGCGCTCCCATTTAAAATCCTCGTCGGTGCGGTAGCCCTTGATGATCTTACTTATCTCGTGGTCTGTCATATAGTCGATTACAAGCCCATTTGAGTAGCTGACAAGCACGTTATCAAGGTCGTCGGTGGCGATCATAAGCATACGCACCCTGTCCTCCACCGAGAACATATACTGCTTCTTCGGATTGGTGAAAACGACCACGTAAACCTCGTCGTACTGCTCGGCTGCGCGCCGGATAATGTCAAGATGTCCCTTGGTGACGGGATCATAGCTACCAGGGAGAATTACACTCATTTTGCCGCCTCCCCGCCCTCATAGAAGAGGATATTTACAAAAGTCTTTTTGCCATAGTGGGTGGACTTTATAACCCTATAGCCTGCAAGTCTGGGATCGTCAAGATCGATCTCCTCCTCGCCCGATTCAAGCACCACTATCGCACCGGGAATAATAAGCTCGGTCTTTGCCAGATATGCCGCCGCATCGGCGCAGCACTCCATAGCGTAGGGGGGATCGACGAAAACAAGGTCGTACTGCTCCCTGCCCGATGCCTTTCTGAGATAATTGTGCCAATCGCTGACGAGGAAGTGGCTAACGTCAAAGAAGCCTGTAGCTTTAGCATTCTGTTTAACTATATCCATCGCCTCGCGGGAGATGTCAATAAAGGTAGCCTTTGCCGCGCCGCGAGAGAGCGCCTCAAGTCCCATCTGTCCCGATCCAGCGAAGAGATCGAGCACGCGTCTGCCCTCCACGTCAAACTGAATGGAGGAGAAAACCGCCTCCTTTATTCTCTCGGAGGTAGGTCTTGTGGCATCGCCCTCAAGGCTTACCAGCTTCTTTCCCTTTGCGCTACCTGTAATTATTCTCATCATTTCTTTTTACCTCGTTTTTCCTTAAAATACGCCTCTATTCTCTCGGCATCCGCTCTGCCAATGCCCCGAACAGCGCAAAGCTCCTCTGCCGTAGCGGCGCGTATCCTTGCCATAGGCATAGCCGAAAGCAACGCTCTCGCCTTGGCAGGACCTATACCCTCTATTTTCTCAAGAGCGGAATGTGTCATCGTTTTTATTTTACCGCGCTGGGAGTTTTTAACCGCAAATCTATGGGCTTCTTCCTGTAAGTTGTAAATAAAAGCGTACATATCAAACTCTTTTGCTATTGAAATCTCATTTTTGCCGTCGGTCAGAGCGCGTGTTTTGTGGAAATCATCCTTAACCATTCCGAACACCGCGATCTCAAGCGACATAGATGCAAGCACGCTCCTTGCCACTCCCACGTGGGCGTCACCGCCGTCCACCAATATAAGATCGGGCATCTCGCCAAGCGAACCGGAGCCGTCACCAATATGGGATAGCCTGCGGGTGAGCGCCTCACGCATAGAGCCGTAATCGTCGGCGCCGTCGGTGGTTTTTATGGAGAACAGCCTGTAATCGCTCTTTTTCAGCCTTCCGCCAGACCAGACTACCATGGATGCAACGATATTCTCGTTGCCGATATTTGAAATATCGTAAGCCTCGATGCGCTTCGGCGGCTCGGCAAGGCCAAGCAGATCGGCAAGGCGACGGATGCTCTTATCCTCCCTCTCGCCCTCGAGGCGATACTGTCTTGCCGCCTCCCTCGCATTCTGCACAGCCATATCGCAAAGGGCTCGACCGTCACCGCGCTCGGGGATCTTAACAGCAACCCTTTTGCCTGCAAGCAGCGACATATATTCGGACAGAAGGGCAATATCCTCCTCGGTGGCATCAAAGGCAAGCATAATTTCCTTCGGTATACTGCCACCCGCATCGTAATGGGCGGCGATAAGCGAAACCGCCTCGTCGGGTGTGACGGGATCTGCGGCAGAGAGCATAAATACGCTCTTGTTTACCAAAGCGCCCTCTCTTACTGAAAGAAGCGACATAACGCCCACGCCCTCGCTGACACAGAGAGCGAAAATATCTCGGCTGACCTTTACGTCGGCAACCACCTTCTGCTTCTCGGACAGCCTATCAAGTGCGATAAGCTGATCTCGGATTGCGGCGGCGCGCTCAAACTCCAGCATCTCTGCCGCACGCTCCATATCGGCGCGAAGGGCATCTCTCGCTGCGGCAGTGTTTCCGTCAAGCACCCGCTCTGCCGAGCGGACTCTCTCTCGATATTCCTCGGGCGTGACATTTCCCGCGCAGGGGGCAATACATCTGCCCATATCCCTGTAAATGCAGGGGCGATCCTTACCTATATCCTTTGGAAAAGAGCGCTTGCAGGTGGGAAGCGCAAAGACCTTCATAACCGCCTCAAGCGCGGCGTAAGCCGACGATGCGCCCTGATATGGACCAAAATAGCGCGCACGGTCGCTCTTTCTCTCACGGGTGACGAACAATTTTGGGTATTCCTCGTTTGTCACCTTGATGTAAGGATAGGACTTTGAGTCCTTTAAGCGAATATTATACTTTGGCATATGCCGCTTGATAAGCACGTTCTCAAGCGTCAGCGCCTCGATCTCGGTCTTGCAGACTATATAGTCAAAATCATCAACCAGCGACACCATCCTTGCGGTCTTTGGCGTATGATTGTTTCCTGTAAAGTAGCTTGTCACTCTGTTTTTAAGCTTCTTGGACTTGCCGACGTAAATGACGTTTGCCGACGCATCCTTCATTATATACACTCCGGGGACGGCAGGCAGAGAATTTGCCTTGTCCCGAAGCCTTGCTATTGCGGACATACCGTACCTCCTCAGGTGATAGAATAAGAAAAATTAAAGGGCAACGAGCACCGAAACCGTACACGTCACCCTTTTGGAGCCGCCCCAAGAAACACGCATCTGTGTCAGGGTGCGCTCAATTACTTCTCGCCAAACTCGCCATCAACAAGCTCTGCAAGTCCCTCAACTGCGGCGCTCTCATCAGCACCGTCTGCAATAAGGGTTATTTCGGTTCCCTTTGTGATTCCAAGAGAAAGGACACCAAGCAGGCTCTTTGCATTAACGCGGCAATCCTCCTTCTCGACCCAAATAGAGCTTTTGAAGGAATTTGCCTTCTGTACAAAGAAGGTTGCAGGTCTTGCGTGAAGACCAACGCTGTTGCGAATAGTAACACTACGAGAAATCATATTTTCTCTCCTTGGATTTCTTAAACTTAATTCTTAACAAGTATATCAAATTTTTAACAAAAAATCAATACCTTTTTGAAATAATAAATATTATTTTAGCAGTTTTTTTGAATAAAATTGCATTTGGAGGGCATTTTTACCCAATTTCAATGTCAATTACGGAGGAATCGAAGTCGCTCGTCTCCTCGTAGTATACTACTCTGTCGTCGTAATCATTCTTTGCAACGCGAAGGGTCGCGCTTCCGATACCGAAGACGCACCAGAAGAGATAATATGCCGATATGTCCGACCAGATGTAATTTACCATACCGAAGGCAAGCAGGCTGAAAAGGCATACTCCGCTGAGGTTTGACAGCATTGCAACCTGAGAATTTCTGACGTAGAGATACTGATGCGACCTGTGCTTAAGACGGGTAAAGAGCATCAGCATAAAGCAGATAAGCGCAAACATTCCCGCCTCAAGTCCAAGCTCTATAAAGAGGTTCGAGGAATCGGGATGACCGAAAATACCCAGATTTGCCATTTCAGCAGCAAAGCTCTCCTTACCGATGCCGATACCGACCAGCATATTGTCGGCAAACGCCCTCATACTTCCGTTCCATAGGGCAAACAGCTCCTCTGCCGATACGACAGACGGGCTATACTTAAATACAACGTCAAGCACGCCGCTTGGAAGAAGCAGAAACAGAACCGACACCAAAAGCAGCGGTGGCATAAAGAGCCAGGGTAGCTTATTGTACTTGATAACCGCGTAGGCTCCGATGCCGAGCAGCAGCGAGGTAAGCGCAAACACCTCGCCCGAGATGATAAGAGCTAAAATACAGGCAACCGTTGACAGGATATACAGCACCCGATAACGCAGAGATGCCTCTGCCGCCATACCGACCGCAAATACAACCGCCGCCATAAGGAACACGGCAACACCGTCTGCGCGGGATAGCACCACCGACAGCTCCTCGACAGTTAGCTCGGGGGAGGACCTCTCCCACACGACGATAAGCTGAACTATGGACACGAGCGATGCGATAGTGCCCGAGATTACTATGGAATTTGCCGCAAGGGATGCAAGGCGGCGGTTAGTGATTATATTACTTGCAAGAAAGTATCCGCAGGCAAGGACTATCATCAGCACAGAGCCTGAGAAGGACTCGATGCCCTTGACAAAAATACCGCTGATAAGTATGAACAGAAGCATCGCCCCAAGGCAGATATCATACTGCTCGATATACAGAACTCGTCTGCCGTGAAGTGCCTTTGTCAAAAAGGAGATAAACGCCAGCACCAGCGCAAGCGAAAGCACAAGGTCGCTCGACGGAATATATCTGAGAAATGGCAGGGAGAACAGCGACGTGAGGAAAATAAACTCAGGTGACTCGATGCCGATATATACGCAGATGATTATTCCGATAATAAGCGCAACCTGCCAGAGGGGTATCAGAGCCGAAAACAGCGCGGGAACACAGCCGATTATGATGGCAGCTGATATAGGAAAGCGTCTTTCGCTCTCAAGTACGGTATGTCTCTTCATACAGAAAAACTCAAAGAAGAGAAGATCGGTGGGCTTGAAATCCTGCAAGAAAATCGGTAGCGGCTTATCCGCAAGAAGAAAAGGAATCGAGAGTAGCGCAAAAATGATGCCGACTATGGGATTCGCAATATCTTCCCCCGCACCGAAGCCGAGAAAGTGCATAATGGTGCCCAAAATACCGAAGCAAAGCATTGCCGTACCGTATACACGCGTGGAAATGTGGGCTATAAGATATGACGCCGCCTTTGTAAACTTAAAAAATCTTGAAGAGAGCATTTTTTTCATTCTTTGGGTTATTGAGCCCGAGAACTCACGGGAGTAAATACCGTGCTTGCTACCGACAGACGAGCTTATATCGTCGTTGTCAAAAAATATCTCTCGAAGAGACGGTTTAGCCATTTTTTACCCTCCTTTTCTTTTTAGGTTTCAGAGATTCCTCTATTTCGGGGTGGGCGAGTAGCATATCGGGACGTCGCTCCTTAGTGATCCTCACCGCCTCCTCCAGCCGCCATCTGTCGATCTTTGCGTGGTCGCCCGAAAGAAGGATATCGGGCACCTCTCTGCCGCGGAACTCGCGAGGCTTTGTGTACTGTGGATATTCAAGAATACCCGAAGCAACCGACTCGCCCTCGTAGCACTCGCTGGATGCGAGAACGCCGTCAAGCAGCCTTGACACCGCGTCTATAACTATACAGGCGGGGATCTCACCGCCCGTCACAACATAGTCGCCGATAGAAATCTCCTCATCAACGATCTCATCAATCACACGTTGATCCACGCCCTCGTAGTGACCGCAGAGAAATATAAGATTATCATACTCGGAAAGCTCCTTTGCCACCGAGTGAGAGAATATTCTGCCCTTTGGGGACATATAGATAACTCTCTTTTTATTGCCCTCGGGAATAGTCTTCGTTATACTTTCATAGCAATCGTATATAGGCTGACAGGACATAACCATACCAACACCGCCGCCGTAGGGGGTGTCGTCAACCTTTCTGTGCTTATCCTTAGAAAATTCGCGGATATCGTGACAGGCGACCTCAATAAGACCGCCGCTCTGCGCTCTGCCGATAATGCTCTCGGAGAGAACGCCGCGCACCATATCCGGAAACAGCGTCATAACGTCAAACCTCATCTGCCGCATCGAAAAGACCGGGAATAGGCAAAACCGCCATACCCCTATCCTCGCTTATCTCCTTTATGAATTCGGGCACGTCGGGGATAAGAACCTCGCGTCCCTGATATTTTACGGTATAAATTCTTCTGCCAACCACGTCGCTGACGTCGGCTATTTCGCCAAGGCTCTCGCCGCTCTCTGCGTGATAGACGGGCAGACCGATCATATCGGCGATAAGCATGGCTCCCTCGGCCAGAGGAATATCGTCGCGATGCAGATAAAATAGCTTGCCGCGATAAGCAATAGCCTCCTCGCGGGAGGAGATGCCCTCAATTCCCATAAGGACAAACTGCCCCATAACCGATGCAGAGGTCAGTCCCCGTTCGGTATAAGAGCCGTCGCGCTCCTTGAAATATATTTTCTTTACGTCAAGCAGAACCCTCGGCGAGTCGCAAAGATGCTCCGCCTTCACAAGTCCGCGTACTCCGTGAGAGGTGCAGATCCGTCCCCCCTCAAGATAGGTTTTTTTCATATTTTGTCCTCAGATTCAGGATTTCTTTTTAGGCTTACTAATTCTTTTTGAAGTTCTTTTCGCCTGTGAAGCAGGCTTTTTTTCAGCAGACTTTGCAACTCTTTTGCCGTTTTTACGAGCAGACGAGGTTTCCTTCTTCGGAAGCAACTCCGAAAGCACCTTCTCCGCTGCCAAGGCTCTCGCCTCCTGCTTGCTCTTGCCAATAGCAACCGCCGACTTTCCCATACAGCGACACTCGATTACAAACTCCCTGGAGCTTGCCGTTGATGTAGGACTTTCGCCCAGATCTCTGAACTCTGGAGAGGGCTGTTTGTTCTTGATCGCGTGATTTTTAAGCTCGGAAAGTGAACTTATATTTACATTTTTAGTATTTTCACGCTCTTTTTTCAGTATTTCAAGAGCCGCCTCGGCTGCCGCGCTGTCGGCAATTTTCTGATTTTTTCCCTTCCCCGTGGCAACCGTTCTATCACCGATAATAACCGCCCTCTCATAAACTCGCTTGTGATCGGGGCCCGACTCGGAAACGGTTTTATAAACGGGTGCGGGCAGACGGTGCTTTTTATCCGCGCAGAACTCCTGCAGAGCATTCTTATAGCTCTGAATGGGAGCCGCCTCGCCCGAGAAGTAGGAGGATACGTCCAGCATACCTGCCACGACTGTGATAACGCGCGCCATATCCATACCGCAATCTATATAAACCGCGCCTATGACGCTCTCAAAAAGGTCCTCCATTACCGATGGTTCGTTCTCTATGCCGAGCTTTTCATCGCCCTCGCCCATACGGAGATATTTCTGCAGTCCGAGCGCTGCCATACTGCGGGATAAATTGCGCTTGTCGCTGAGCTTTGAGCGGATGTTTGAGAAATCTCCCTCGTCGAGCCTTGTATAAATACCGTGCTCATATCTCTCGGTCTTCTCCCTCAGCATCATACTGATGATTGCGGTGGAGAGAACGCTGTCACCGAAGAACTCCAGAACCTCGTTGGAGATATACTCCCTGCCCCCTCTGCCCTTATGCTCGTTGCAGAAGCTGGATCGGGTGAATGCCTGTGTTATAAGGCTTTTATCCTTAAAGACGTAGCCTATTTTTTTCTCTATTTCGGGAATAATACTATTAAAATTCATCTTTCTTTACACTAACAAAAGTATCAGGGGTATTGTAATTATAGAAATAAGTGTGGAAACCGTGACCAGCCTTGAAACGTAGATAGCGTCACAGTCAAACTTCTCGGCAAACATAGTAGCCGAGGTTGCGGCGGGGGCAGCAGCGAGAATCACCGTCACCATCTCCACCGAGGGATCAAGAGGAACTATCAGTCCGACAAGCTTCACAAGTCCAAGGGACAAAAGGGGCAGAATAATATGTCTTAAGGCAATAAATACGTACATGTGCTTATCCCGAAGCATTCCCTTAAAGCTCATATCCGCAAGACGAAGTCCGATAACCACCATAGAAAGCGGTGCAACGAGTCCCTTAAGCATATTGAAGGACTCCTCAATAATAGTGCCGTTCACGTAGGTGTGTATGGGGAAGATAAAGAAGACCAGACCGATAGCCGACGCGATGGTGGTCGGGTGAGTGAACGCCTGCCAGATAGAGGTTTTCTGCTTATGCTCCTTGTGGTCGTCCACACCGTCATTATCGGCATCTCTGCCGCTTGTGCAGATCCACGCGCCAAGCGACCAAAGAAATACGTTAAAAGTGACGCTGTAAAGCAGGGCGTAAACGGTAGAGCCTGGATAGGTGTCCTCAAGAACTGCGGCGATAAGCGGAATGCCCATAAAGGCAACGTTTGAGAAAATAGTAGCAAATCTGAGCATACGGCGCATAGAATCGGGGGCTTTCTTAAAGCAAAGCATAGCCACCACGGCAAAGAGCGCGTGAAGAATGATGGAGAAAACGAAAACGTATATAGCGTTTATCATTATCTTTTCATCATAGGGACGAAGATATGCAACGAAGGTCAGCGCGGGCTGGGCTATATAAAGCACCAGGTTTGACAGCCCCTTTCCGAAGCTATCCGAGCAGAGCTTACACTTTTTCATCAAAACTCCCGGCACCATCATAATAAAAAGCAGCGCAACGTTGTATATTAACTTTACAGCTATATCCATTTTTATCTCCTGTTTTTTCTCATATACTTTGCTTAACAAGATATTTTAACATTTTTCGAAGTTTATGTCAAGTTGTTTAGTGTGCTTTTATCGGTTTAATTTTGTTAAAAATATATCAATTATAAATATAAAAGTATAATCTTGACAATTAAGGATTTATATGTTATAATTACGAGTGGAGTAAAACTCAAAAATAATAAAATTTTAAAAGGAGATTTTAAAATGAGCGAAGAAATGAAGAATGTCAACGAGCAGCCCACCGAGACTCCCGTTGAGAAGAAGCCTCTTGACAAGAAGACTCTCGGCATCATTATCGCCGTAGCAGCAGTAGTTATTCTTGCTGTAGTACTTATCGTTGTACTTGGCGGCAACGGCACTCCCGCAGGTCCTACCCTTAACGATTATACTCTCGGTCTCGGCACCGTAGTTAATCTTGAAAGCTCCAAGACCGGAACTGCACAGGTAGACGCTACCGTAGCTACCGTAGTTCTTGATAAGGACGGCAAGATCGTAGCTTGCAGAATCGACGTTGCTCAGAACAAGGTTGACGTTACCGACGGATTTGTAACCGTTCCCACCACCTTCAAGACCAAGATGGAGCTTGGCTCCGACTACGGTATGGCAGGTAGCCAGTGGTCCACCGATAACGATGGCGACAGCAGAATCCTTGAGTGGAACGAGCAGGCAAAGGCATTTGAGTCCTGGTGCATCGGCAAGACCGTAGCTCAGGTTGAAAACCTTATTGCTGAGGGCAACCTTCAGAACGCTAACGGCCACGACTTTACCAAGGACGAGGCTCTTCTTTCTGCAGGATGCACCATCACCATCAATGATTTCGTAGGCGCAGTTGCAAAGGCTTGCAAGGACGAGTACAAGGTTTCCTTCAAGTCTGAGGGTAACTTCACTCTCGGTCTCGGCGTTGATTCCTACGACGACGGCTCTGTTGACGCTGACACTGCTGACGGTACCGTTAAGGTATACTCCGATATGGCAGCAGTAGTTGTTGAGAATGGCGAGATCGTTGCAGCTCTTAACGACGCTATTCAGCCCACTATCAACTTCGGCATCGCAGGTGAGATCACCGCTAAGAACTTTGGTGGCACCAAGAGAGAGCTTAAGGAAGGCTACGGCATGTCAACCAGCCAGTGGTCCACCGATAACAACGGCGACGGCAAGATCCTTGAGTGGTACGTTCAGTCCTCTGCATTCTCTGCACACGTTGTTGGTATGACTCCCGCACAGGTTGAGGCTCTCGGCGCAGAAGAGAACCTTCAGAATGTAAACGGTCACAAGATCACTACCGATGCTGACCTTCTTGCAGCAGGCTGCACCATCCAGATCGGCGCTATCGTTGATGTTGTTGTTGAGGCAGCAGCTAATGCTCGCTAATTTATTAAACTAACAAAATCAAAAAGGGAGGGCATCCTCCCTTTTTGATTACCGAGGTATATAAGATGAAAAAAACTTTGGCGCTGGTGCTTTTAATTGCGCTTGTTTTTCCAGCCCTCAGCAGCTGCACAGCAAAGAAGGAGCAGTATAAAAGCTACGCCTTCAGCTATTTTGACACGGTGACGACGGTTATCGGATATGAGAGCAGTGAGAACGATTTTAACGAAGGGATTAAAAAAACATACGCCCTGCTTGACGAATATCACAGGCTCTTTGATATCTATAACGAGTACGAGGGTATTAACAACCTCTGCACCGTAAACAAGCTTGTGGACGGTGAGCACAGAGTCGTAAAGGTTGATAAAAAAATAATAGATATGCTCCTTTACGCCAAGGAGATGTACACTCTGACGGGTGGAAAAATGAACGTAGCTATGGGCAGCGTGCTGTCTATCTGGCACGACTACCGCACGGCAGGTCTTGACGCTCCTTGGGATGCAGAGCTTCCCCCAATGGACGAGCTTGAGGCGGCATCCGAGCATACCGACATAAACAACCTTATCATTGACGAGGAGAACTCTACAGTATATCTTGCCGATCCCAAGATGACTCTTGACGTTGGCGCGTTTGCGAAGGGCTACGCGGTCGAGATGGCAGCTAAGATGCTTGAAAGCATGGGCAAGACGGGATACGTTGTAAACGTTGGCGGAAATATCCGCACCGTCGGCGCAAGGGCGGATGGCAGCAAGTGGAAAACGGGCATTGAAAACCCCACGGGCGACGAGGAAGTACCGTATATTGAATATATCGGACTTCAGGACAATGCCATCGTCACCAGCGGCTCTTATCAAAGATTTTATACCGTGGTCGTCAGTGCAGAATGCTCTAAGTGTGAATGGGTATACGACAGATCGATCGGCATACCCGAGCAGAGCATTGCGCCAGGAACTCTTCCCTCCCATCTGGCGGGTGAGAATAAATGCCCCCTCTGCGGTTCGAGAATCAAAAGAACTATTGATGATTTCCACCACATCATCGACCCCGACACTCTTATGCCCGCGAAGGGACTGCTGTCGGTGTCAATTATCTGCTCTGACTCGGGAATGGGCGACGGACTTTCTACCGCGCTGTTCTGTATGAGCATCGAGGACGGAATGACTCTTATCAACTCGCTTGACGGAGTTGAGGCGATCTGGGTGGATGAGAATGAGGTAAAGCACTATTCCGATAATTTCAAGGATCATCTCTTTGATAAATAAGTCAAAAAAGCCTGCTTTTGCAGGCGTTTTTTGCTATATAAATATTGATATTCTACTCGGTTTATGTTATAATCGATTGGATATAATTATTAAAGAGGTATAATATGATTACTAATGATATTAAATACGTTGGTGTAAACGACCACGAAATAGATCTGTTTGAGGGACAGTATTCCGTTCCAAACGGTATGGCATATAACTCCTATGCTATAATTGACGAAAAAACAGCAATTATGGACAGCGTGGATATCCGTTTCTCTGCCGAGTGGATAGATAAGATCAAATCCGCCCTTGGTGAGAGAACGCCCGATTATCTTATTATTCAGCATATGGAGCCCGACCACTCCTCCAGCATTATGGAGTTTGTAAAGGTCTTTCCTGATGCTACCATTGTGGCATCCGCAAAGGCGTTTAATATGATAAAGGGCTTTTTCGGCATAGATTTTGCCGACGGATGCATCGTTGTCGGCGATGGGGATAAGCTCTCGCTTGGTAGACACGAGCTCACCTTTATTACCGCTCCTATGGTGCATTGGCCAGAGGTAATTATGACCTATGACTCGGCTGACAAGGTTCTATTTTCCGCAGACGCATTCGGCAAATTCGGAGCCCTTGACACCGAGGAGGAATGGACGTGCGAGGCGAGACGCTATTACATCGGCATCGTCGGAAAATACGGCGCGCAGGTGCAGACTATACTGAAAAAGATAGCGGCGCTTGATATAGACGTTATCTGTTCCCTGCACGGTCCCGTGCTTTCCGAAAATCTCAGCTACTATATTAATCTCTATGACATATGGTCAAGCTACCGCCCTGAAACGCAGGGCGTGTGCATCGCCTATACCTCGGTTTACGGAAACACGAAGGCGGCGGTAGAGCTGCTTGCAGAGGAGCTGACAAAGCGTGGCGTTAAGGTGGCGGTCAGCGACCTTGCCAGATGCGATATGCACGAGGCGGTTGAGGATGCCTTCAGATACGACAGGCTCGTCCTCGCAACCACCACCTATAATGCCGACGTTTTCCCCTTTATGAAGGAGTTTATAAACCACCTTACCGAGAGAAATTATCAGAACAGACTGGTCGCGTTTATTGAGAACGGCTCCTGGGCGCCTATGGCAACAAAGGTGATGA
>JAZNZI010000076.1:0-7385 GCA_045594865.1 Eubacteriales bacterium
GCAGCGGTGGAGAAGATCTGGCTCTTGCGGGTGGGGATGGTGGTGTTGCGCTCGATCAGACGGGTGAACACGCCGCCCATGGTCTCAATGCCCAGGGACAGGGGGGTGACGTCCAGCAGAACAACGTCCTTCACGTCGCCGGTGAGAACGCCGCCCTGGATAGCCGCGCCCAGAGCAACACACTCGTCGGGGTTGATGCCCTTGAAGCCTTCGGAGCCGGTGATGCCCTTAACAGCTTCCTGAACAGCGGGGATACGGGTGGAGCCGCCAACCAGCAGGACCTTGTGCAGATCGTTAGCGGTCAGACCGGCATCGCTGAGGGCCTGGCGGACAGGCTTCAGGGTGCGCTCTACCAGATCGGCAGTGATCTCGTTGAACTTAGCACGGGTAATGGTGGTGTTCAGGTGCTTGGGGCCGGTGGCGTCGGCGGTGATATAGGGCAGGGAAATGTCGGAAGTGGTCACGCCGGAAAGCTCGATCTTAGCCTTCTCAGCAGCTTCCTTCAGGCGCTGCATAGCCATCTTGTCAAGGCGAAGGTCAACACCCTCGGTCTTCTGGAACTCAGCGAGGAGGTAGTTTACGATAGCTGCGTCGAAGTCGTCGCCACCAAGGCGGTTGTTACCGGCGGGTGCAAGAACCTCGATAACGCCGTCGCCGATTTCGAGAACGGAAACGTCGAAGGTACCGCCGCCAAGGTCATAGACCATAATCTTCTGGTCGCTTTCCTTGTCTGCACCGTAAGCAAGAGCTGCTGCGGTGGGCTCGTTGATGATGCGCTTAACATCGAGACCTGCGATGCGTCCTGCATCCTTGGTTGCCTGACGCTGAGAGTCGGTGAAGTATGCGGGAACGGTGATAACAGCCTCGGTCACCTTAGTGCCAAGATAAGCCTCTGCATCAGCCTTAAGCTTCTGAAGAATCATAGCGGAGATCTCCTGGGGAGTGTAGCTCTTGCCGTCGATAGAAACCTTAACGTCGGAGCCCATATCTCTCTTAATGGAGCTGATGGTCTTGTCAGGGTTGGTGACAGCCTGACGCTTTGCAACCTGACCGACAAGTCTTTCGCCTGTCTTGGTGAATGCAACCACAGAGGGGGTTGTTCTTGCACCCTCGGGGTTGGTAATAACGATGGGCTCGCCGCCCTCAAAAACTGCTACGCAGGAATTGGTAGTACCTAAATCAATACCGATAATTTTTCCCATAATTGTTTATCCTCCAATTTATAAGATGTATTTTTTGTAAATTTTTGTAAATTATAGTTAGCAAATTAAGATTAATTTGCGGTTTTAACCATTGCGAAACGAATTATATGCTTACCTTTTCTGTATCCCTTCTGGAACACCTCAACGATTTCATTCTCTCCAAATGAGTCGTCTTCAATGTGAAAAACTGCGTTGTGAATCTTAGGATCAAAGGTATCGCCAACCTTTCCGTATTCCTCAACGCCAAGCTTTTCAAATACGGATGCGGTAGTTTTTGAAATGAGCAAAAGGCCCTCGAGGATCTTGTCACCTTCGGTGTAGCCTGCGGCTCTGTCAAGGTTGTCGATGATGGGGAGTAGTTCCTTCACGGTATCCGCCATAGCGGTCTCGTAAATAGCATCCTTTTCCTCTCTTGAGCGGCGTCTGAAGTTGTCGTACTCTGCCGCCATTCTAAGATATTTATCCTCGTCCTCGGCAATTTTTGACTTAAGCTCCTCTATCTCTGCAAGCAACTTTTTGTCCTGCTTGTGAGCCTTTTTTTCTTTTTTTTCTTGATTTACCGCTTCCTCTGCGGTCTCGGGAATATTCTTATTTTCTTCCACTTGTGCTTATCCTTTCGGTTTTATTAATCGTCATATCCCGGTGGCAGCGCCGCCTCGCCAAACAGTCGGTCAATTCCACTCGCAAGGCCGTTCAGCATCTCGATTACCTTAGAGTAATTCATTCTCTTAGGGCCGATAACGCCGACCGCAAGCTCCTTGCCGCCGATATTCACCTTTTTGAAGATCAACGCGGTGTTTCTCATGGCATCCGACTCGTTTTCGGTGCCGATATAAACGTGAATATCACCCGCATCCGAGGTCTCTCTTGAGATGACGTCAAGGAATTTATCCTTTTCCTCAAGCATACTCATAAGATTTCTGAAGTCCGAAATATCCGAATATTCGGGGTACTGTAGAAGCTTAGTTATGCCATCAAGCTTTACGTCAGCGGTGTCAAGCTCGTTCATCGTTTCGTATATCGCCTTAATGGTGGGGTGTACGATCGCGCCTGCCGAGCCCATAATTGCTTCAAGCTTCATAATCGTAGGCATTGTGATACTGTCACTGGGAAGATTTACAAGGTAAATGTTCAGCGCCTCAGTAAATCTGCTAAGTATATCCTCGCTGATAGTGAAGGGCAGATGAATGTTTTTCGTCTTGATAATGTCGCCCTCAAAGGTCATTACAAGAAGAAAATCTCTTGCCGAGAGCAGCACACTCTTGAATTGAACAATTCTCACCTTACCGGCTCCGGGCTTAAACGCAATACCCGTGTAGTCGGTAAAGGATGCCGCAAGCCTTGAAACCTCCGAGAGAATCTCATCCATCTCACCGAGCTTGTAGCGCAGAGCCTCGTTGATCTCGTCGATCTCGGCTCTTGTATTGGAATACTGATGCACGAGAGCGTCTACGTAGTATCTGTATGCAAGCTCCGAGGGAATCCTGCCCGCAGAAGTATGAGGCTGAAGAAGATAACCCATTTCCTCAAGCTCTGCCATCTCATTACGGATAGTGGCTGGGGAGCAGGTGATGTTATCGTCCTGAGAAAGGTATTTAGAGCCGACGGGCTCGCCGCCTGCAATGTGGGCGTCCACTATCGCTTTAAGTATTTGCATTTTTCGCGGTGTCAGTCGTGAATCATCCATTTTAATACCTCCTTCTATTTGGATTTTAGCACTTGAATGGTCGGAGTGCTAATTTGAGCATATATAATATAACGCATTTTCAAGGCTTTGTCAAGAACTTTTATTGATTATTTTATGAATTTTTTGTTAACAATCGGCAACTTTAAGACGAGAGTGCTAAAATTCGCCTACAATATACTATTCCTGTTTAGGATATATTTAATCCTTTCTCTCCAAATTAAGTTGATTTTGTTAAAAATCACTCTCATTTGATAATAAAATTTGGATAAATTTACCCTTAGTTAATTTCTTTTGCTAAATTTTTGCTTGACTTTGAGGTAAATATATTATATAATGTTATATGTATGAGTGTGCGTGCGCGCACATTTCATATAAAAAGAATTAATTTACTGTATATAGATTACTAAATACGTAATCAGAAGGAGGTGCAAATTGGAAATAGATCTTATACTTGCTATAATTTTGATTATAGTCGCTCTCGCCGTTGGCGTGGCGATTGGATTTATACTTCGTAGGATCTCTGCCGAGAAGAAGATCGGCTCTGCTGAAGAGCAGGCAAAGAAGATCCTTGAGGATGCTATCAAAAATGCAGAAAACGCAAAGAAAGAGTCCATAATTTCCGCAAAGGAAGAGATTTTCCAGCTTAAAAAAGAAGCTGACCGCGACATCAACGAGCGTCGTAAGGAGGTTTCTCGCCAGGAGCGCAGAAACACTCAGAAGGAAGAAACCCTTGATGCAAAGCTTGAGAAGATCGAGAAAAAAGAGGCTGTGCTTGCCGAAAAGCTTGCAGATGCCGACAAAACCCGTGAAGAAGTAAACAAGACTTTGCAGGGACAGCTTGCGATGCTTGAAAAGATCGCAGGTCTTACCAGCGAGGAGGCAAAGGCAGAGCTTGTTGCCCGCCTTGATTCCGAGATGCAACACGAAACTGCACTGAAGATCGCAGAGTACGAGGAGAGATTCAAGGACGAGGCTGATACAAAGGCTCGCGACATTCTTTCTCTCGCTATTCAGCGCTTTGCTGCCGACCACGTCAGTGAGATCGCTATTTCCGTCGTTGAGATCCCCGGCGACGAGATGAAGGGCCGTATCATCGGACGTGAGGGTAGAAATATCCGTACTATTGAAAATCTTACCGGCGTTGAGCTTATTATTGACGACACTCCCGATGTTATCACCGTATCCGGATTTGATCCCGTAAGACGTGAGATTGCGAGAATCGCTCTTGAAAAGCTTATCAGTGACGGTCGTATCCATCCCGCAAGAATTGAGGAGATGGTTGAAAAGGCTCGCCGTGACGTTGATCTTGAGATCAAGAAGGCGGGTGAAAAGGCTATCTTTGAAACAGGCGTCCACGGACTTCACCCCGAGCTTATTAAGCTTCTCGGCCGTATGAAGTACCGTACGTCCTACGGTCAGAACGCGCTTCGCCACTCCATTGAGGTTTCTATGCTGGCAGGCGTTATGGCTGAGGAAATGGGCGTTGACGTCACCCAGGCACGCAGAGCAGGTCTTCTTCATGATATCGGTAAGGCTATTACCGCCGAGGTTGACGGCTCTCACGTTCAGCTCGGTGTTGATATAGCTACCAAGTATCGCGAAAACAAGGATATTATCCATGCAATCCAGGCTCACCACAACGATGTAGAGCCTAAGAGCGCTCTTGACTTTATCATTCAGGCTGCCGATGCTATCAGCGCGGCTCGTCCCGGAGCTCGCCGTGAGGATGTTGAGAACTACATCAAGCGTCTCCAGAAGCTTGAGGAGGTTGCAGGCGACTTTGAGGGTGTTGAAAAGACCTTCGCAATCCAGGCAGGCCGTGAGGTTAGAATTATGGTCAAGCCCGAGGTTATCTCTGACGACAAGATGAAAATTCTTGCCCGCGATATTGCCAAGAAGATCGAGGATTCGCTTGATTATCCCGGACAGATTAAGGTATCGGTTATTCGTGAATCCCGTCACGTAGACTATGCTAAGTGATAAAATTGCGAATTGCTTCGCTTTAGCTATCTTGCCGTAGTAACTACAGCTGGCGATAACTAAAGCTCTCACTTCATCAATTTTTTCTACTTATCATTTTGTAAATTCAATATTATAATTACAAAAAATGGGGCTTTCACCGCGTGATAGCCCCATAAAAAATAATAAAATGACGTCAGGGACAGACCTGAATAGAAAGCTTTTCAATATGAAAATACTCGTAATCGGAGATGTGACGAGTCCTGCGGGGATTGAGCATCTCAAAAGAAATCTCTGGAAATTCAGAGAGGAAAATGGCATTGATTTCTGCGTTGTAAACGGAGAGAATGCCTCATTTATCACGGGAATTTCGCCCGAGCTTGCGGAGATCCTGCTTCGAGCAGGTGCGGACTGCATCACGGGAGGAAATCACACACTCCGCAACAGAAAGGCGTATACTTATCTTGACGATACTGCCGAGATTTTGCGTCCTGTCAACTTCGGTGACAGCGCACCGGGCAGGGGATATACAATCCTTGATGCCCTCGGATATCGCATACTTGTTATCAATGCGCTGGGTAGAGTGCATATTGACCCTGTGCTTGATTTGCCCTTTAATTTTATAGACCGCGTTCTGCGTGATGAGGCGGGGAATTATGACTTCTCTATTCTTGATTTTCACGCAGAGGCAACGGGCGAGAAGCTTGCCGTAGGATATGCCTACGACGGCAAAATAAACGTTATTTTTGGCACTCACACCCACGTACAGACAGCTGACGGACGCATTTTGCCCGCAGGAACGGGCTATATCACCGACGTGGGAATGTGCGGTGAGAGCGGCGGTATTCTCGGTATGGATGCCGATACGGTCGTGCTTCGCATGCGCTCAAGTCTGCCTCACAACTTCAAGGCGGCAAGCGGAAAATGCCACGCCGACGGAGTTATCTTTACACTTGACACCTCCTCCGGCAGAGTGACAGAGGTCACTCCCGTCGGATTTTAAAAAAATAGAAAGGTTGGGAAAAAATGGAGCTTAAAACTTCTGTTGCCGTAATAGGCGCGGGACACGCGGGCATTGAGGCGGCGCTTGCCTCTGCAAGAATGGGCGTGGATACTATTTTGTTTACTACCAACCTTGACGCTGTTGGAAATATGCCCTGCAATCCCTCTATCGGCGGTAGCGCGAAGGGGCATCTTGTATTTGAAATTGACGCTCTTGGCGGTGAGATGGGCTATGCAGCCGACCTCGCCACCATACAGTCGCGCACGCTTAATTTAGGTAAGGGCGCGGCGGTGCATTCAAAGCGCGTGCAGGCGGACAGAGCAGAGTATAAGCGGGTGATGAAAAGAACCCTTGAGGCGGAGCCAAATCTGCGCCTTATTCAGTCGGAGATAGTGGATATCATCACCGAGGAAAAGGACGGAAAGATTCGCGTTTTGGGCGTTGTGACTGCCCTCGGTGAGCATTGGCGAGCAGAAAAGGTAGTTATCGCCACGGGAACATTCCTTAACAGCAGAATTTTCGTGGGAGATAAGGTGTTTTCCGCAGGTCCAGACGGACTTATGCCGGCGGTTGGGCTTTCTGCATCTCTTAGCCGACTTGGACTTACGCTTCAGCGCTTTAAGACGGGTACGCCCGCAAGGGTGCATTTGCGCTCGGTAGACCTTTCATCTCTTGAAATTCAGGAGGGTGAGAGCGAGCCTGTGCCTTACTCGGTAAGGACTGCTAAAAAGCCCATAGATGAGGTAAATATCCGTCCTTGCCATATCGTATACACTAATGCTGAAACTCACGACCTGATACTCTCAAACCTGGATAGAAGCGCGATGTATTCGGGTAATATAACGGGAGAGGGACCGAGATACTGTCCCTCTATTGAAACAAAGTTGGTACGCTTTGCCGATAAGGAGAGGCATCAGCTCTTTGTCGAGCCCTGCGGTCTTGATACCGACGAGCTTTATATTCAGGGCTTTTCTACCTCTATGCCCACAGACGTACAGTATGATATGCTCCATAGCCTCTCCGGCTTTGAAAACGCCGAGATAATGCGTTATGCCTATGCTATTGAGTACGACTGTGCCGACCCCACACAGATGTATCCTACGCTGGAATTTAAGGCTGTAGGCGGTCTTTACGGCGCGGGACAGTTTAACGGCACCTCGGGCTACGAGGAGGCGGCTGCTCAGGGACTTGTTGCAGGAATAAACGCCGCCCTTTCCGTCCTCGGCAAAGAGCCTATGATCCTTCCGCGTTCATCGTCCTATATCGGCACGCTGATAGACGACCTTGTGATTAAGGGAGCTGCCGAGCCATACCGTATGATGACCTCGCGCAGCGAGTACAGACTCCTTCTGCGGCAGGACAACGCCGACCGCCGCCTCACCGGGATCGGTCACAGGGTCGGCCTTATCGTTGGCGAGAGGTATGAAAAATTCCTTGAAAAAATGCGCCTCACCGACGCCGAGATCGCTCGTATCGAGCGCACCAATATTCCGCCGAGCGAGGCGGTGAATTCGCTGATTTCGCAGCACGGGTC
>JAZNZI010000077.1:0-8523 GCA_045594865.1 Eubacteriales bacterium
GATTCGAACCCACGGCCTCCAGGGCCACAACCTGGCGCTATAACCAGCTTAGCTAATCCCACCATAAATGGCGTGCCTTGAGGGACTCGAACCCCCGACCTACTGCTTAGAAGGCAGTTGCTCTATCCAGCTGAGCTAAAGGCACATGCGTGACAGCGTTTCATATTATAACAGAATATTTTTATTTTGTCAATACTTTTTCTAAACTTTTTTCAAAATAAAATATCATTTTCAGTTCTATACACAAACAAGACGCACGCCCTCAATGGCAACAATGCTCAATGTTTCGCCAACCTCAAAGCTATCCTCGTCATAAGCCGCCCTTGCAGCCCAGCTCTGACCGTTCACCTTTACCTGTCCACAACCCGCAAAGTTGTTGATTGTCTCGGTGACAACGCACTTCTTACCTACAATATTATCGGGATTGAATTCACGTTCAACTGCGTTTTTCTTACCGAACAATGCTAAAATTCCCATCTGATTCCTCTATCGCATTAGTATTTTAATATAATAATAGCACATAGAAACTTAAAAGTCAATTAAAAATTTACAAATAATTTAATTATCAAATGTTCAATATGTTCGACAAAAACTGCCTTTTTAATAAAAACACTTGACAAATGCTTAAAGATATTGTATTATAGTACATAGTTGCGTAGCAACTCGAAAAAAGCAAAGGAGGATAATTATGTTTGAGACTTTAAAGAATTTCCTTGCTGACGAGCTTCAGGTAAATGCTGATGACATCACTATGGATGCTGAGCTTTCCGGTGACCTTGGAATCAACTCTCTTGAACTCGCTGAGCTTGTTTTTAAGTGCGAGGAACAATTCGATATTGAAATTCTTGATGAAGATCTTCACAGCTTTACTACTGTTGGAGACGTAGTTCGTTATTTGGAAAAGAACGCAAACTAAACATAATATATATCCTCGGGGGTGTCGTTATATTCGGCACCCCCGCGGCATATTTATAATTTAACGAAAATAAAGCTTTCTCCATCGGCGCAGGTCGGTGCCGCAGAGAAAATGCTAGGATATTTATTATATAGGAAGCTTGATTCTGTGCTTCCGTTTTTAAAGCTATCTGGTGTTGCAATAAACTGAATACTGCCCTTTTGCTTCATACTTTTAAGAGTGCGTAATAAGGTTGAAAGGATTTTTCCAACTTCATTCATACTTTCCATGGCGTTGCCGTAGGATATATTAAAGCGTATTAGCTCAACGCCGTCGGCACGACAGGCGGCAATTTCAAACATAATCTCAGTCACCGCTGCATCCGGCGCGCAGGATCTGAGAAGAATCTCTTTGTAGCTCATAATTATGCTCCGTTTCTATTAACGAGTATATTCTATCATAAACAAATTAAAATGTAAATACTTTAGGGTAAACTTTTATGACAAGACTATTGACAAAATTATTTATTAAAAACAGCGATAAGACCTCCGATCCGACAGTAAGAAAGAATTACGGTACTATGTCGAGCATTGTCGGTATTATCATTAATCTGATTCTTGCAGGTATAAAAATATTTGCAGGAATCATTTCAAGCTCGGTTGCAATAATTGCCGATGCCTTTAATAACCTTTCGGACTCGGGTACGTCGGTAATCACTCTACTTAGCTTCAAGCTTTCCTCAAAGCCAGCCGACAAGGAGCATCCTTACGGCCACGCGAGAATTGAATATATTGCCTCTATGGTGGTTTCCTTTATTATTCTGCTCGTAGGTGCGGAACTGTTGATCGACTCGGGCAAAACGCTTATAGGAATTGGGGAGACCAAGCAGACCGAGATCAGCATAGTCACGATAATCATTCTTGCCCTTTCTATTGTACTGAAGCTCTGGCTCGGCTTATTCTACCGCGGTATAGGCAAGAAAATTGATTCTAAGGTCATTCTCGCCGCTGCGACCGACTCCACAAGCGACTCCTTTTCAACCCTGGCGGTGCTTGTTTCGTCTATTGTGATAAAGCTGACGAATTGGTATCTCATTGACGCGATAGTCGGTATAGGAGTTTCTATCCTGATCATTATCGCAGGACTTAAGATACTCAACGAAACGAAGGATATTCTGCTGGGCGAGGGTCCTGTGGATGAGACGGTCAATGCGATCGAGAATATTGTCAAGGACTATCCCGACATAATCGGTATGCACGACCTGATGGTACATAACTACGGTCCTAACAGGTTCGTCGCATCCTTCCACGCGGAGGTAGACGGAAAGAAGGATATTTATTATCTCCACGATATGATTGACAATGTGGAGCGCAGAATTAACGAGGAGCTTGTAATTTCCTGCACAATTCATATGGACCCCATTGTCACCGATGATGAAAATGTTAACGAGCTTAAAAGCTTCCTTACATCTACTATGGAGGAATGTGGACTTAAGCTTCCTATCCACGATTTCAGAACGGTTATTGGTAATACGCATACGAATATGATTTTCGACGTCGTTCTTCCTTTCGAACATCCTTTAAGCGAGGACGAGGTTAAAAAGAAAATTTCCGAAGCGGTTAATCAAAAGCGTGAAAATTGCTACTGTGTAATTACAGTTGACCGCGGATAAAAATATAATAAAAGAGCGTTCTGTAATAGAACGCTCTTTTTTCTGCCCTTATTTATCTACTCTATTTAAAATTTTGCGACTTATGAAGCTATCGATATTATCAGCGATTATATTGATACATCTTTCTCTTGCCTCGTATGATCCCCAGGCTGCGTGAGGAGTCAGAATAACGTTTGGCATATGCATAATATCATTATAAGGATGATCCTTTCCAAAAGGCTCGGTTGAATAAACGTCACATCCAAAGGCGGCGATTTTCTTCTCTTTAATCGCTTTTGCCACAGCGGCCTCGTCAAGAACGGCTCCCCTCGCTTCGTTTACGAGGATGACGTCGGGCTTCATAAGAGAAAGTCTATGCTCGTTTATCAAAGCGCGTGATTGATCGTTCAAGGGACAGTGTACGGTGATAATATCGCTCTCGCAACAGAGGGTATCAATATCAACGCATACGGCGTCATCCGATGGAGTACGTTTGTTTACGATCACCCGAGCGCCAAGTGCCTCTGCGACTCTGCCAACCGCCCTGCCGATATTTCCATATCCGATTATGCCCCAGGTCTTTCCTGATAGCTCGTGATAGACGGGGGTGAGCCTGTTTGGAACGCCCGATGCAGTGTACTCACCGCTTTTGACAAATCCGTCGTATTCAAAAAGATGCGAGCAAAGCGCGAGGACCTTTGAAACAGTAAAAAGCACTACGCTATCGGTAGAATAGCCCGGCACGTTGCAGACGGCTATTCCCCGCTCGCGTGCTGCCTCAATATCTATGTTATCATACCCCGTTGCAAAAACGCAAACCAACCTAAGCTTTGATGCCGCAGCCATAAGCTCGCGAGTGACCTTGATTTTGTTAAGTACAATAACGTCTGCGTCTGAAGAGCGCGCCATTGCCTCCTCGGGCGAGCTGGAGTTATAACACACGACCTCCCCAAAACGACTAAGGACGGATATAGGAGTATCAAAGCCTATAGATGCTCTGTCAAGTATAACGATCTTCATAGTCACCTCATAAGTAAATGTTTTGTTTCATTATACTTCATTTTTCGCTTTTCGTCAAGAAATTTTCCTACAATTAATAATAAAAAAATTTTTATAAAATATATAAAAAAGTATTGACAAAGCGAATTTTAAGTGTTATAATTGTCTTACCTCTGTTGAGAGGCTTTTTTTCTGCGCATTTTTTGGGACAAGCGCAACATTCTCTCGACATTGAGGGAGGTATTCAACGGGCATAGCCCGAATTCTATTAGGAGGTGCCGAAAAAACTATGAGAGTCAAAGTTACACTCGCCTGCACTGAATGCAAGCAAAGAAATTATGACACAAAGAAAAACAAGAAAAACGATCCGGACAGACTTGAAATGAAAAAGCACTGCCGTTTCTGCCGCAAGCACACGTTGCACAAGGAAACCAAATAATTTTTGAGGAGTAAAGAAAATGGCAGAGAACAAAAATAACATCAACACCCCTGCTGAGGAAAACAAGGCAGAGGTAAAGGCTAACAAGTCTCAGGAGAAGAAGCCTAACATCTTTGTAGTTGGCTGGAAGAAGCTCGTTAAGTTCTTTAAGGACACTAACGGTGAGCTTAAGAAGGTTGTTTGGACTTCAAAGACTGAGGTTTGGAAGAGCTTCCAGCTTGTTATCGCGACCGTTGTAATAGTAAGCGTTGCTATCGCTATTATTGACTTAGTTTCTTCTTATGTCATCAACACTATAGCAGGTCTTATCGGCTAAGAGGTCGAGGATGAGTAATATTAACGAGAAAAACCAAGGTCCCAGATGGTATGTTGCTCATACTTATACAGGTTACGAAAACAAAGTAAAAGACAGCATTGAGAAGATCGTTGAGAACCGCGGTCTCGGTCATCTTATCTATGACACGAAGGTTCCCGCAGTTAAGGAAAACGTCCTTGACGAAAACGGAAAGCCCGTGCTTGATAAGAATGGCGAGGAGAAGATCGTTGAAACAAAGCTCTTCCCCAGTTACGTCTTTGTAAAAATGACCATGAATGACGAATCCTGGCACGTTGTAAGAAACATCACAGGCGTCACGGGCTTTGTAGGACCCGGGTCCGAGCCTACCCCCCTTACCGACGAAGAGGTTGAGATGTTCCAGGTAGAGATCATTTCCGACGAGTTCAAGTTTGTACTTGGCGACAAGGTTAAGGTGGTATCGGGTATCTTCGAGGGATACTCGGGAACAATTCAGGAGATCAGCGACGACAATAAGTCTATGACCATCCTTGCATCTACCGAAAGACGCGACATTCCTATTATGGTTGAAACCAAGGATGTTGCTCTCGCGGACTGATTCCGCGCTGCCTCATAAAGAGGCAAATAAGTGGGAGGGAGAAAAATTCTTTAATTCTCCCGACAAAATTACCACATTTGGAGGTTTATTAAATTATGGCAAAGAAAATTATGGGTTACATTAAGCTGCAGCTTCCCGCCGGAAAGGCTACTCCCCAGCCCCCCGTAGGTCCTGCACTTGGTCAGTACGGTGTTTCTATCCCCAACTTCACCAAGGAGTTCAACGAGAGAACCAAGAATGATATCGGTCTTATCATCCCCGTTATCATTACTGTTTACGCTGACCGTTCCTTCACATTCATCACTAAGACTCCCCCCGCAGCAGTTCTTATTAAGAAGGCTTGTGGTATCGAGACTGCTTCCGCTGTTCCTAACAAGACTAAGGTTGCAAAGATCTCTAAGGAGCAGGTTCGCAAGATTGCAGAAACCAAAATGCCCGACCTCAACGCTGCTTCTATCGAGGCTGCTATGAGCATGGTGGCAGGCACCGCACGCTCTATGGGCGTTGTCGTAGAAGACTGATAGGAGGAATTGAATAATGGCTAAGTATGGTAAGAAGTATAATGCAAGCGCAGAGCTTATTGATAAGTCCAAGCTTTATGACGTAAACGAGGCAATCAGCCTTGTATGTCAGACTGCTAAGGCAAAGTTTGACGAGACCGTTGAGATCCACATCAGACTCGGTGTTGACTCCCGTCACGCAGACCAGCAGGTTAGAGGCGCTATCGTCCTCCCCAACGGTACAGGTAAGACTGTAAGAACCCTTGTTTTCGCTCGTGGCGACAAGGCAGAGGCTGCTAAGGCAGCAGGCGCTGATTTCGTAGGAGCTGAGGATATGGTACAGAAGATCACTACTGAGAACTGGTTCGACTTCGACGTTGTAATCGCTTCTCCCGATATGATGGGCGTTATCGGCCGTCTTGGTAAGGTGCTTGGTCCTAAGGGACTTATGCCTAACCCCAAGGCCGGTACTGTTACTCCCGACGTTGCTAAGGCTGTTCTTGAGGCTAAGGCAGGTAAGATTGAGTACCGTCTTGACAAGACCAACATCATTCACTGCCCTATCGGTAAGGCATCCTTCGGCGTTGAGAAGCTCACAGAGAACTTTAACACTCTCGTTGGCGCAGTAATCAAGGCTAAGCCCGCTGCTGCAAAGGGTCAGTACATCAAGAGCTGCGTATTGGCTACCACCATGGGCCCCGGCGTTAAGGTTAACAACGCTAAGCTCGGTAACTAATTTATAGCTTATAAAAAAGCGGATGCGTTCATCCGCTTTTTATTTTATTCTTCCCTTTTATATTAAGGAAGGCTACCCCGAAGGGTAGCCCTTTTGTTTTATTGATCAACGTCAGGATTGGCCCGACAGAAGAAGAACTATATAAGAGAATGATTCGTTCAGAGGCTTGGTTCTCCAGGTAGGAATCTTATAATTATCTCCATCCTTTGCCCATGTGCCGTTCCCCTCATAGTACTTAGCATAATCGGGATTACTAGCAGATATCAACGTATAATCCTCCTCAACAACCGAAATACCGTCAAGAATATCCGCGGTGCTGGGATCGGAAGAATCAGGATCTTTATTTTCAAAGGAGATAAGTCCTTCGTTCATAAAGAACTGCATAGGAGATCCCATAATAGAATCGTTGATCTCGCCTGCTATGCCGTTAATAGGAGTTTCAGGTTTAAGAATTGCAAAGATACCTGTTCGATCTTTCTCTTCAACTAAATCACCAACTGTAATAGTATCGAATACATCCCCGATACCGCCCTTACCATCCTTATCAGCAACAAGACTGCTGTCAGCAATCTTGCCCATAAATCCGGAAAGCGGCTCACCTAATTCGTCGCACCAAACGCCGTCAATTTTCTGATATCCCATAAGATCGCCGATATATGCCTCATTAATTGCATCACCTGCAGAGCCATCCATCTTGCATCCTGCGAGTATGGACATAACACCGGTAGCATACTCCTTTGTTGCGGGATCAGTGCTTTCGTCGAGGGTATACCATTTGTCTGCTTCTTCATCATAGGTGTATCCAATAAGTTCACCGATAGTTGCGTTTTCAAGCTTGGGTCCTATATCATTGATATATGCATCTGCAAGGAAAGCAATCGTACCCTCAGCATATTTTTTCTCACCATTTTCATCAATACTGAACCACTTGCCATCCTCGTCCTTCTCATAACCGAGAACATCTCCAACCTTTAAATCATTAAATTTTTCCGGAACATCGCTAATAGTGCATCCAACAAATGCTCCAATAAGACCATCAGCATATTCACGTTGATAATTTTCTCCGATCTTATACCAGTCACCGTTTTCATCTTGCTGATAACCCATTACATCGCCGATAACTATATCATCGAGAAGGCCTTGAACACTAAGATTTCCTTCTACAACACTACCAAGCGAAATAAAAGCAAGCGTTTCATCTATACCTGTTAGATACTCACCATTAGTATTATACCATCTTGCACCCTCTTTACCAAGAGCAGGATCGGCAGGCTCGGTGCTATCGAGAGCGTGGCATTCAAAGCCTTGCACGTATCCTATGTAAACGGTAGATAAAAGCGACTTGACTCCATCCTCGCTGAACAGTGCCTTAATGGGCATTTCACGCGTCTCGTCAGTCAAGAACTTTTCTGCTGACGGGGGGATCTTAAGGTCATATCTCTTCTGCAGAACGTTAATGGTAAGCTCTGTATCCATCGCATAGAGCGTCTTAAGCTCGTCAATAAACTCAAAGGCGGTAAGATCAAGAAGATCCACCTCCGGATTTTCTCCCATAAACAATTCGTCGGGAATATCTGCAATACCGTACTTTTCAACATCTCTGACCGTAAAGCTGGACATTGCAATAGCAAAGCCGCCAACAAGCACGCCTGCACAGCAGGAGAAGCCAAGTACAAAGGCAAGAATCAATGCTACAAGTTTTGAAGCGCCAAACATTTCTCCATTTCCTTTCGAGTAAAGTTATACAAATATATTATACCATTTAATTCATAGTTTTTCAATATTTATTTAAATATTTTTATATTTATTTCAAAAACGTAAAAAACTTCAAAATCTATTATAAATTAGTGCAGAAAAAAGAATGCGACCAAAATCGGTCGCATTCTGGAAATATTGGAATTAGCCCTGCTCTCTCTTAGCTTCAGCAATTACCTTTTCAGCGATGGAAGCGGGAACCTCATCGTATCTGATAAAGTTGAAGTCGAATCTGCCGCGTCCCTGAGTTGCTGCTCTGAGGGAGATAACGTAGTCAGTCATCTCAGAGAAAGGAACCTCTGCAAGAACTGCCTGAGTGCCCTCCTCTACGGGATCGATACCCATAACTCTACCGCGGCGCTTGTTAAGGTCACCCATAACGTCACCAACGTAGTTATCGGGAACGTAAACCTTAAGCTCACCAACCGGCTCGAGAAGCACGGGGTTAGCCTGAGGAAGACCGTCACGGTATGCGATGTTAGCCGCAAGCTTGAAGGAAATTTCGTTGGAGTCAACGTCATGATAAGAGCCATCATAGAGGTTAGCAGCAAGATGAACTACGGGATAGCCTGCAAGAACACCCTTCTGCATCGCTTCTCTAAGTCCCTGCTCTACCGCGGGGAAGAAATTCTTGGGAACCGCGCCGCCGAAAACT
>JAZNZI010000078.1:0-6814 GCA_045594865.1 Eubacteriales bacterium
GTGTATTTGATCCCGGTATTTTCTCGATAGGCGACACCGTCTGCGAGAAGGGTAAAAAGATAAAATTCGAGGGTATTCCTACATTGGCGCCCGAGCATTTTGCGCTCGTTGAGCAGGTTGACTCGATGAAGCGTAAGCAGTTTGCCAAGGGTATGAACCAGATCGCACAAGAGGGTGCTATTCAGATATTCTTCGAGCCCAACTCCGGTCTTGAGAGGGTTATCGTGGGCGTTGTAGGCGTGCTTCAGTTCGAGGTGCTTGAATACCGCCTCAAGAGCGAGTACGGCTGCGATCTTCGCCGCACCAATATGGGATACAGCCAGATCCGCTGGATAGAGAATGAGGACCTTGATCCCAAGACACTGAAGCTCTCCCACGACACCAAGTGGGTGCAGGACTTCAGAGGTAAGAACCTGCTTATTTTCACGAGCGAGTGGGCGATCCGCTGGGTGCTTGAGGACAACCCGAATCTTCGCCTTGCCGAGTTCAGCAGAAACGACGATTAATCAGAAAAAAGCGAGTATCAGAATATGAGAATGAGAAAAAAGAAGCACTCCGAGGAGCGCCTTGCCGCCTGCGGAGAATACCTTTTCAAGACAGAGGAGCGCCTTGACGCTCCCGCCGCCGCTATCGGTATGCAGGGGGGCAAGGTCTTCCTTGAAATAGGTGCGGGAAAGGGCGGATTTGCCTGTGCTATGGCAGAGCGTCATCCCGAGGCGGCTTATTTTGCTATGGAGAGGGTGACCGACTGCGTCGTTCTCTGTGTGGAGAAGGCAAAATCGGGTGAGTTCGGCGAGCTGAAGAACCTTCGCTTCCTTATCGACACCGCCGACAACCTTATGCACATCTTTGAGCGCGGCAGCGTGGACGCTATATTCCTTAACTTCTCCGACCCCTGGTCGAAGAAGGGCTATGCGAAGCGCCGTCTTACCCACAGAAGATACCTTGCTATGTATATGAACCTGCTCCGCGACGGCGGAACTCTCCGCTTCAAGACCGATAACGACGGTCTTTTCGACTTCTCCCTTGAGGAGATCGAGGCGATGGGGCTGACTCTCTCGGCTGTGACCCGCGACCTCCACGCATCCGAGTGGAACGAGGGAAATATTATGACCGAGTACGAGCGCAGCTTCTCCGAGCAGGGTGTGAAGATAAACATGCTTGAGATAAAGAAGCCCGCGGGCTTTGATCCCGAGATCGCACCCGAGTTTTTGACCAAGAACGCATACAGAGGATAATTATTTTTGTTGAAAGGAGAGCCCCTGTGGAAAACTACATAGACGACAGCCGTATCCACGAGGGTCATCGCTCGAGGATGCGAGCAAAGCTGCTGACACACGGCCAGCGGATATTTGACACCTACGAGCTGATTGAAATGCTGCTCTATCATATGATTCCCTATAAGGACACCAATCCCCTGTCGAAGAGGCTTCTTGCCGCCTTTGGCAGCCTTGACGGTGTTCTCTCCGCCTCCCGCGAGGAGCTTGCCGCCTGTGTTGGAATAGGCGAGCGCACGGCGGATTTTCTCACGGCGGTGGGCACTCTCGGCGATATTATAGGCGCGGAGCTTCTCGTAAATATGGGTCCCGATATGTCAAGCTACGACGCGGTGGGAGTCTATCTTACCGAGTATTTTTCGGGTATTAGCGAGAAGCAGGTGGTTGCCCTCTATTTTGACAGCGGTATGCACCTAAAATGCGTGAAAAAGCTCTATGACTTAGAGTACGAGTCGGGCGGAGTAAAGGCAAAGCCATTTATCGACGGGGCAATAGAAAACTCGGCGGCGGTGGTTATCACCGCCCACAATCACCCCTACGGCCCCTTTTATCCTACTCAGGGCGACAGAGCCACCAACACGGTAATTACCGACGCGCTTAAGATGTACGGCATCGTACACGCAGAGCATTACATAATATGCGGCGAGCATTACGCAGGCATTGGCTCGCTTCAGAATTTCACGGCAAAGCTCTCACAGATGCCTGCGGTCTCGAGATTTTACGACAGTATTGAGCGCAAGGAGCCCATATGCCGCCTAAACGCCCTGTCAGAGAGAAATGAGCCGTCCGAGAGCCTTGGATACAACATTAAGGATAGTGGCTACTTTGCGCATCTTCTCGGCTTCGCTTCGGGGGATAATGCGGAGGAGAGGGCAGAGCTTCTGCTGGACAGATTTCATAGCATAGAGAACGCTCTTACCGCCTCCGTAAGGGAGCTTTCGGCTCTCACGGACGATAAATGCGCCTTTTACCTGAAGTTGCTTGCCTACGTGACCTCAAGACGGGTCACCGACGAATTTAAGACGGGCAGGGTATACAGCAAGGCGGAAATCGCCGAATATTTAAAGGCGCTGTTCCTCGGTGAGACCATAGAGAAAACCTATGTTTTAGGCTTTGACGGAAAGGACCGCTTCCTCGGCTGCGAGCTTGTGGGAGAGGGAACAGTCAGTGCCTCCGAGGTCATTCCGAGAAGGGCGGTTGACGCTGCCGCGGGACTGTCCGCCAGCCGTGTGGCAATAGCTCATAATCACCCCTTCGGAACGACGAGAGCATCTGCCGACGACCTTAACGTGACCAAGCAATTCGAGGCGCTTTTTGGTAGCTGCGGAATGAAGCTTGTCGATCATTTTATCGTGGCGGGACAGCTCTGTGATACCATCGATTTTTAATTTTTGAAAAGAGCAAGGCAAGCTCTTTTTGGAGGAAAATATGCCATTTTTGGGAACTATAGTTAACTTTTTAGCCGTTTTGGTCTGCGGTTTACTTGGTATGCTGGTCAAAAAAGGCGTGCCGAAAAGAATTAGCGATGCGCTCTCCTGCGCTATGGCTATCTGCGTAATTTACATAGGAATTGACGGAGTGCTTGAGCAGGCTCCCGCGGTCAGCGTGGGCGGCTTTCTCTCCGATGGACTTATCAAGGTTCTGGTTATGGTAATATCCATGGGACTCGGAACTCTGATAGGCGAATTAATAGATATTGACAAGTGGGTAAACCGACTCGGTGATACTCTTGAAAAAAAGCTGGTAAAGGACGGAGAAAAGGGCAAATTTGCCAAGGGCTTCGTGTCTTGCAGCCTGCTTTTCTGCGTTGGTGCAATGACGGTGAACGGCGCCTTTCAGGATGCGCTCGGCAAGCCCGATATTCTGCTGGCTAAGTCGGTGATAGACGGAATTATGTGCTTCGTTATGGCTTCAACCATGGGCATCGGCTGTGCCGCGTCATCGGTTTTTGTGCTGGTTTATCAGGGGATTCTTACCCTTGGTGGTATGTTTATCGCGGGACTTCTCAGCCCCGAAATTATCTCATATATGTCGGTGACAGGCTCGCTTATCATCATCCTTATCGGCACGAATATGCTTGGGGCGACCAAGGTAAAAACGGCTAATATGACCCCCGCAATTTTCCTTCCCGCACTGGTCTGGCCGTTGCTTTCTCCGCTGCTCTGATTTTGGAGAAAATTTTGGGCAGAAAGCGAAAAAATCCCATAAATTTCGAAAAAAATCCAAAGCTTCGGCTACATTAATATTATAATCGGCAACCCGCGAGAGAAGCGGGTTGCTTCTTTTCTTTTCAGCGATTTTTTGATCCCCCAAAATGCCCGATTCTGAATTTTACCTCGGGTTATTTAAAAATTACAAAAAAATTTACAAAAAGACTTGACAAATTGAAAAATAGTGATATAATATTAAAATGCGTAATAATTGTATTTTTCTATGGGGGATTTTTGCCCTTTTTTAAGGGTGGGACTGTCAAAATGACTAAAAATTCCTCGGGAAAATGCGCATTTTGCCTAAAAGCGAGAAAAAATACCGCTTTGGCAGAGTTTTTTCGCTTTAAGCGACCCGAATTAGTAAAATTTTGAAGAATGGAGTGATTCTTTTTATGATGCTTAAACCCCGTAAACTTGGCACCAATGTAAGGATGAGCTTTTCCAAGATCGAAGCCGCTACGGAAATGCCTAATCTTATCGAGGTGCAGAAGGACTCGTACGAGTGGTTCCTCAGAGAGGGACTTAACGAGGTTCTCCGCGACGTTTCTCCGATAGTGGATTACACCGGAAATCTGTCCATTGAGTTTACCGACTACACTATTGATCCTACTCCCAGATATCCCGTTGAGGAGTGCAAGGACAGATCGGTCACCTACGACGCCCACATGAAGGTTGGCGTTCGTCTTGTGAATAAGGCGACCGGCGAGCTTAAGACCGCGCAGATCTTCCTTGGCGATTTCCCTCTGATGACCGATAACGGCACCTTCGTTATCAACGGTGCAGAGAGAGTTATCGTTTCTCAGCTGGTGCGTTCTCCCGGAATGTACTATGCGGACGAGGTTGACAAGCAGGGTAAGCATAACTTCACCGCTACCGTTATCCCTTACAGAGGAGCTTGGCTTGAGTATGAGAGCGATGCTGCAGGTCTGTTCTACGTTAAGATAGACAAGAACCGCAAGCTGCCCATCAGCACTCTTATCCGTGCGCTCAGCGCTCCCGGCGAGGACAACGACGATGCTATCATCGCTATGTTCGGTAACGAGGAAGCTCTTAAGGCTACTATGATGAAGGACGAGTGCGCTGCTCTTGCAGAGGAGAACGGCACCTCCTACCGTGAGGAAGCCCTTAAGGAGATCTACAAGAAGCTCCGTCCCGGCGAGCCTCCCCACGTTGAGTCCGCCGAGATACTTATCAACAATATGTTCTTCGACCCCAAGAGATACGACCTTGCCCCCGTTGGTAGATATAAGTACAACCGCAAGGTTGCTCTTGCAAGAAGAATCGAGGGCAAGACCCTTGCCGATACCGTTATCAATCCCCTTACAGGTGAGATCGTTGCCGAGGCAGGCGCAGAGATCACCCGCGAGCTTGCTATCGCCATTGAGGACAGCCTTGTAAACGAGGTTACCGTCAAGACAGAGACCGAGCGCGAGGTTAAGGTGTTCGGCAACAATACCGTCCGTCCCGAGCTTGTGCTTGGCTACGACCTTACCGACTGCGGCGTAAAGGCTGGCGAGAAGGTAAGATTCGGTATTCTTAAGGAGATCATCGCCGACGCTGACTCCGAGGGCTTCGAGGGCGATGAACGCGAGAGATATATTAAGAGAATCGTTAAGGACAGATTCGCAGAGCTCTGTCCCAAGCACATCACCAAGGAAGATATTTTTGCTTCGATCAACTATCTTCTTTGCCTTACACACGGCATCGGCTCTACCGATGACATCGACCACCTTGGCAACAGAAGACTTCGCTGCGTAGGCGAGCTTCTTCAGAACCAGCTGAGGATCGGTATGTCCAGAATGGACAAGAACATCAAGGAGCGTATGGCTACTCACGACGCGGACGATCTTCGTCCCGAGGCGCTTATCAACACCCGCCCCGTAGCTACCGCTATCCGCGAGTTCTTCGGCTCTTCGCCTCTTTCTCAGTTCATGGACCAGAACAACCCTCTTGCCGAGCTTACTCACAAGCGCCGTCTTTCTGCGCTTGGTCCCGGCGGTCTCTCCAGAGACAGAGCGTCCTTCGAGGTTCGTGACGTTCACTATACCCACTACGGCCGTATCTGCCCTGTAGAAACGCCCGAGGGTCCCAACATTGGTCTTATCTCCTACCTTGCTTCCTACGCAAAGATCAGCGATTACGGCTTCCTTAAGGCGCCCTACAGAATCGTTGACAAGAAGACAGGCCGCGTGACCGACGAGGTAGTTTACCTCACCGCAGACGAAGAGGATAACAACGTTGTTGCTCAGGCTAACGAGAAGCTTGACGAGAACGGATATTTTGTAAACAAGAAGGTTATCTGCCGACTTAACACCGAGTACATCGAGGTTGAACCCACCGAGGTTGACCTTATGGACGCATGTCCTCAGATGGCGGTGTCTGTTGCGGCAGGTTGTATCCCCTTCCTTGAGAACGACGACAACCCCCGTGCGCTTATGGGATCGAACATGCAGAAGCAGGCTGTGCCTCTTATGGTGACCGACTCTCCCATCGTTGCGACAGGTATGGAGTACAAGGCGGCTGTTGACTCAGGCGCGGTAGTCGTTGCAAAGCACGGCGGTACGGTCGAGCGCGCTTGCGGCTCGGAGATCGTTATTCTCTCCGACGAGGGCGGCAAGGATACCTATCACCTTATAAAGTTCAAGCGCTCTAACCAGGGCACCTGCGTAAACCAGCGTCCTATCGTAAACGAGGGCGACAGAGTAGAGGCAGGTCAGGTTATTGCAGACGGTCCCGCTACCCAGGGCGGTGAGATCTCTCTCGGTAAGAATGCTCTTATCGGCTTTATGACCTGGGAGGGTTACAACTACGAGGATGCGGTTCTCCTTAACGAGAAGCTGGTTCGCGAGGATATGTACACCTCTATCCATATTGAAAAGTTCACCAAGGAAGCTCGCGACACCAAGCTTGGCGCGCAGGAGATCACCCGTGAGGTTCCCAACGTCGGCGACGACGCCCTTAAGAACCTTGACGCAGACGGTATCATCAGAATCGGTACCGAGGTTCGCCCCGGCGATATTCTCGTCGGTATGGTGACACCTAAGGGCGAGACCGAGCTTACCCCCGAGGAAAGACTTCTCCGCGCGATCTTCGGTGAGAAGGCACGCGAGGTTAAGGACTCCTCCCTTAAAATGCGCCACGGTGAGTACGGCGTTGTCGTTGACGTTAAGATCTACGACCGCACCAACTCCGACGAGCTTGCTCCCGGCGTAAACAAGGTGGTTCACGTTTACGTTGCCCAGAAGAGAAAGATCTCCGTGGGTGACAAGATGGCGGGCCGTCACGGTAACAAGGGTGTCGTTTCCCGCATACTTCCTCCTGAGGATA
>JAZNZI010000079.1:0-10683 GCA_045594865.1 Eubacteriales bacterium
GGCGTACGCATTTGGTCAATTTGTAAACTCAGTTGGCGTACGGAGTTGGTTGAATTAAAAACTCGTTTGGCGTACGCGCTTGGTTGAATTAATAACTCAGTTGGCGTACGCATTTGGTCGATTTGTAAACTCAGTTGGCGTACGGAATTTGTTGATTTGCAAATTCGTTTGGCGTACGGGATTTGCAAGATTTATACATCTGCCAACAATGCTGATTTGCAAAGCCCCCTGCCCTACACAATTATCATCGGGGCGGCGGTCGAATTGCTTATAATTTTTCACTTTATCGCTTAGAATACAACCTTTTAATCTATTATTATATTGATTACAATTACCCTTCAGGAGAATAAATTATGAAAAGAAACGCTGAAATGATCGTAAACAGTGTAGAGAGCCTTGAGGCAGCTATAAAGCGCTCCAAAGAGGCTCAGCAGATCTTTGCCACCTATACGCAGGAGCAGGTGGACAGGATCTTTCTCGCGGCGGCTTCCGCCGCTGACAAGGCGAGAATAAGCCTTGCAAAGCTGGCCGTCGAGGAGACGGGAATGGGCATCGTGGAGGACAAGGTTATCAAGAACCACTATGCCGCAGAGTACGTTTACAACGCGTACAAGGACACCAAGACCTGCGGAGTTATTGAGGAGGATAAGGCATACGGCATCAAGAAGATCGCCGAGCCTATCGGCGTTATCGCGGCGGTTATTCCCACCACGAACCCCACCTCTACCGCTATATTCAAGACCCTTCTCGCCCTCAAGACGAGAAACGGCATTATCATCAGCCCCCACCCCAGAGCAAAGGGCTCTACCATTGCGGCGGCAAAGCTTGTGCTTGAGGCAGCCGTAAAGGCAGGCGCGCCCGAGGGCATTATCGGCTGGATCGACCAACCCTCTCTCGAGCTTACTAACACCGTTATGAAGGAGGCTGACATCATCCTTGCCACAGGCGGTCCCGGAATGGTAAGAAGCGCATATTCCTCGGGCAAGCCCGCCATCGGCGTTGGCGCAGGAAACACCCCCGCCATCATCGACAGCTCGGCTGACATTTTCCTTGCGGTAAGCTCGGTTATCCACTCCAAGACCTTTGACAACGGTATGATCTGCGCCTCCGAGCAGTCGGTCATCGTTCTTGACGAGGTTTACGAGGCGGTAAAAGAGGAGTTTGCCAACCGCGGCTGCTACTTCCTGCACGGCGAGGAGCTTGACCGCGTGAGAGAGACTATCATCATCAACGGCTCGCTTAACGCGAAGATCGTAGGTCAGAGCGCCCACACCATCGCCGCCCTTGCAGGCGTTGAGGTTCCCGTGGGAACGAAGATCCTTATCGGCGAGGTTGAGAGCGTTGACATCTCCGAGGAGTTTGCCCACGAAAAGCTCTCCCCCGTTCTCGCAATGTACAGAGCGGAAAGCTTCTCCGACGCACTTGACAAGGCTGACAGACTTATTGCCGACGGTGGCTACGGTCACACATCCTCTATCTACATCAACGAGATGAGCGAGAGCGAAAAGCTGGCAGAGTTCTCCGCCCGTATGAAGACCTGCCGTATTCTCGTGAACACACCTGCGGCGCAGGGCGGCATCGGCGACCTTTACAACTTCCGTCTTGCACCCTCGCTCACCCTGGGCTGCGGCTCCTGGGGTGGCAACAGCGTGTCCGAGAACGTAGGCGTAAAGCATCTTATCAACATCAAGACCGTGGCAGAGAGGAGAGAAAATATGCTTTGGTTCAGAGCGCCCGAGAAGATCTATATCAAGAAGGGCTGTCTGCCCGTGGCTCTCGACGAGCTTAAAACGGTCAGAAAATCCAAGAGAGTATTCATCGTCACCGACGAATTCTTATACAAAAACGGCTATACAAAGCCCATCACCGAAAAGCTTGACCAGCTTGGCATCGCCCATACCACCTTCTTCAAGGTACAGCCCGATCCCACCCTTGCAAACGCGAAGGCGGGTGCAGAGCAGATGACCGCCTTTGAGCCCGATACCATCATCGCCCTCGGCGGTGGCTCGGCTATGGACGCGGCAAAGATCATGTGGGTGCTTTACGAGCATCCCGAAGCAGACTTTATGGATATGGCGATGCGCTTTATCGACATCAGAAAGAGAGTCTACACCTTCCCCACCATGGGTGAGAAGGCTTACTTCATCGCAGTTCCCACCTCGGCAGGTACGGGTAGTGAGGTGACTCCCTTTGCGGTTATCACCGACGAGCAGACGGGTGTTAAGTATCCCCTTGCCGACTACGAGCTTCTGCCCGATATGGCTATCATCGACACCGACCTGCATATGTCCGCCCCCAAGGGACTTACCGCGGCATCGGGTATCGACGCTGTCACCCACGCACTTGAGGCATACGCCTCTATGATGGCGACCGACTACACCGACAGCCTTGCCCTCGGCGCGCTCAAGACCATATTCGAGTATCTTCCCAGAGCATACGAGCACGGCGACACCGACGTTATTGCAAGAGAAAAGATGGCAAACGCGGCAACCCAGGCAGGTATGGCATTCGCAAACGCCTTCCTCGGTGTTTGTCACTCTATGGCGCACAAGCTTGGCGCATTCCATCACCTTCCCCACGGCGTGGCAAACGCGCTGATGATCGAAGAGGTCATTCGCTTCAATTCCTCTGACGTACCCACCAAGATGGGTACCTTCTCCCAGTACGATCACCCTCACACAAAGGAGAGATACGCAGAGATCGCAAGGCACCTTGGTGTTAGCGGTGAGAGCAACGACGAGCTTGTTGAGGGGCTTATCGCAAAGATCAACGATCTCAAGGACGCGGTTGGCATCAAGGCGCGCATCAAGGACTACGGCGTTGACGAAAAGTACTTCCTTGACACCCTCGACGAGATGGTAGAGCAGGCATTTGACGATCAGTGCACAGGCGCGAACCCCCGCTATCCCCTTATGAGCGAGATCAAGCAGATGTATCTGAACGCATATTACGGAAAGGAAGAAAGATAATGAAATTTGACAGAATTATTGCTGAAAGAAAGAATAAAACGATATACCGTGACGGCGACAAATGCATCAAGGTGTTTGATGGCGAGTACTCCAAGGCAGACGTGCTTAACGAGGCGCTGAACCAGGCGAGAGTTGAGATATGCGGACTTAATATTCCCAAAATCATCTCGGTAAACACCGTTGACGGCAAGTGGGCTATCACCACCGACTACGTAGAGGGCAAGACGCTCTCCCAGCTTATGAAGGAGCATCCCGAGAGAAAGAACGAGTATATCGAGCAGCTCGTGGACATTCAGCTTTCCATTCACGCCCACAAGTGCCCCCTGCTCACCAAGCTTAAGGACAAGATGCACCGCAAGATATCCTCCTCCAGCATTGACGCTACAATCAGATACGAGCTTCACACCCGCCTTGAGGGTATGCCAAAGCACGACAAGCTCTGCCACGGCGACCTCTGCCCCTCCAACGTGATAATCACCGAGGACGGCACGCCCTGCATCATCGACTGGGCGCACGCAACCCAGGGCAACGCCTCTGCCGACGCGGCGAGAACCTACCTGACCTTCAAGCTCTCGGGCGACAGCGAGGCAGCCGAGACCTACCTCACCGCCTTCTGCAAGAAGAGCGACACCGCCCGCCAGTACGTTCAGAAATGGATGCCCATCGTAGCCGCCTCCCAGTCGGTCAAGGGCAACCCCGACGAGCGCGCCCTGCTCATGAGCTGGGTCAACGTTGTTGATTGGCAGTAACCTGAGCATTGTTTTGTTAGTACTAACATAGTGCGGATGCTCGGTGCATTTTCGCACTCGCTTGGAATTTGCGAGTGCTGCTCCGCAGTCCCGAAAATGCTTGATGTTTCGTATTACAAACCTGAGCATCGTTTTGTTAGTACTAACATAGTGCGGAGGTCTCGCTGCGGCTCGGTCACGTTTTGGCTCTTGCGTTATTAACGCAATTCACTCCCAAAACGCCGCTACGCTACGGTGCATTTTCAAGGCAACGCATTGACTTTATAAAAAAATAACAAAATATAGGGCGGAGTTTTTATGCTCTGCCCTTTTGATTTGTAAAAATTCAACAATATTTACAAAATTCACATAAAAGCCTTGATATTTTGTGTGCGTTGTGTTATAATGTGTTAGCTGTGGAAGGAGCGTGTAGCTCGCCGCGGCGATAATAAAGTTTTTTGGTATATGATTGCGATATGGGCAAGCGTTTCTACAAACCGCCGAGAATGGTTGACTACCGAAGTGACGTAGTCAATTTTATTTTTCTCGGAGGTTTTTTTGTTTTATGGATACGAAAATTGTAATGGAAATTCTCGGCTACGTGGGCACTGCCCTCGTGCTGCTGTCATTTCTGATGACAGATTTAAAATGGCTGAGAATCTTTAATATGTGCGGAGGCTTTTTAAGCCTTGTTTACGCGATATACACAAACACGATGCCAGTGGTAGTGCTGAACGGCTCGCTGATTACCATTAACGGTATACAGCTTATACGGATAATTCGCGCCGAGAAAGAGGCAAAAGCAGCAGACGGCGAGCATATAATAGAGAAAGAAAAAGAGAAAGACGAGGCAAAAGGATGAAGCTTATTATAGACGGTCACGAAATAGTGGCAGAGGCGGGCAAATCCCTGCTTGATATGATACGGGAGCTTGGGCTTGTGACGGGAAAGCTGTCCACAGATCCCATAGCGGCAAAGATCGGCGGTGACGTATACACCTTAAACTATATTCCCCTGCGTGAGAAGGACGTTAAGGAGGACAGCGTGCGCGTAAGAGAGGCGATGATCGGCTCGGACGGCGTCGTTCGCCTCGTTAGATATACCGACGCAGCAGGACAGGAGGTCTACACCAGAACGGCACAATTCGTGCTGTTCCTCGCTATCGAGCAGCTTTGGCCCGAGGCGGAGGCTACCATGAGCTTTACCGTAGGCTCGGGACTTTACGTCAAGGTAAGCGGTGCAGAGGACTTCTCTGCCGAGGTGCTGCGAGAGAGAGTTGACAGGATAGTTGACGAAAACATCCCTCTTATGCGCCACAGGATCACCACCGCAGAGGCGATAAAGTACTACAAGGAAAACGGCCAGGAGGACAAGGCGCGCCTGCTCAGCTACCGCACCACCCCCACCTTTGATATTTACAGTCACGGCGACTTTGCCGACTACTTCTACGGCGAGGTTGCGCCCTCTACAGGCTACCTGCGCTCTTACGACATACTTGAGGCAGACGAGGGCTTTATCTTCGTATTCCCGCAGAAAAAGTGCCCCGACCGCGTGTCGCAGTACAAGGAGCAGCCCAATCTCTTTGCAGTTTGCAATGAGGGTAAGGAATGGGGCGAGCTTATGGAGTGCGAGACGGTTGCAGATCTCAACGAGCTTGTTGAAAGCGGAAGGATCCGCGAGCTTGTGAGAATAAACGAGGCTCTGCACGAGAAGCGATTTTCGGCTATTGCCGACCAGATATGCGAGAGAGGCGTTAAGGCGGTTATGCTGGCAGGCCCCAGCTCGTCGGGCAAGACCACCTCGGCAAACCGACTTTCCACCCAGCTTCGCGTTCACGGCAAGAAGCCAATACTTATGAGCCTTGACGACTACTACGTAGACCGCGACAAGATTGCTCCCGGCCCCGACGGCAAGATCGACCTTGAGCATATAAACACCATCGACACCGAGCTGTTCGGTCAGCATCTGCGCGCTCTGCTTGACGGCGAGGAGGTAGAGCTGCCCTCCTTCAGCTTTAAAAAGGGACGCCGCGAGTGGCTCGGCCACAAGCTCCGCCTTACCGAAAAGTCGGTTATTATCGTTGAGGGACTTCACGCGATGAACCCCGTGCTGCTGCCCGACGATCTGGATTCCAGCCTTATTTTCCGTCTTTTCGTCACTCCCCTGCTCCCCCTTAACCTTGATAACCACAACCGTATTCCCTCAAGCTACCTGCGCCTGCTTCGCCGCATAGTGCGTGATTACGAAACCCGCGGCGCGTCGGTTGCGAGAACTCTTGATATGTGGCAGTCGGTAAGAGCCGGCGAGGAGAGATGGATATATCCCTATCAGGAGATGGCTGACGTGATGTTCAACAGCTCCACTCTCTACGAGATAGCCGTGCTGAAAAAGCACATCTTCCCTCTGCTGACCGAGATCGAGCCCTCAGACGAGTGCTACGACCAGGTGCGCTCTATCGTAAAGGTGCTGAACTTCGTTCACGAGGCAGACGTTGACTACGAGATACCGCCCACATCCCTCGTCCGCGAGTTTATCGGCGGAAATACCTTCTATAAATAATTCTGCGAAAATCCGTGCCAAATCCGCACGAAAATTCGCCAGGCAAACAAAAAACCGCCCTCGGCGCACGCCTTGGGTGGTTTTTTATTATTAGTCCTCATCATCCTCATCGTCATCGTCTTCATCGTCGTATGCTTCGCCGTGGATCTTTTTATCAAGGGCGGATGCGATGGAATAATAGACGGGTACGGTGACGAAAATGATCCAGGATGGATGCCAGTTTCCGAAATAGCAGCCGAAAATGAGATAAATAACGGCTGTGAGGACGGGATATGCAAAGGTTGAAAAGCGTCTGGCATATATCGCCTCGACCAGCGTGTAATAAACGGGTATGGTGACGAAGATTATCCACGCGGGATGCCAGCCGCCGAGCAGATCAAGAAATCCGCAAAGCAGGTATGCTATGGTGCAAATTATCGGGTAAGGCAGCTCGAGCCAGAATTTTGTCTTTTTCTTTCTGTTGACGTCAATATTTACAGCTACCCCGTCGCCCACTGTGACGGTTCCACTGCCCTTATCATCAGACTTGTTTATATTTATTTTTAATCCGCTCCAGCCGATCTCAACCTTTTCGCCGGATTTTTCCTCAACGATTATGCCGGACGAGCCTATCTTGACCTTGTCGCCCGAGTTGTCGTTTATGTAAATAAAGCTGTTGTCCTTGCTATCGGCAGATTCATAATCCGATTGCTTATCGGGCTCCTCGGATTCCGCGTCTGTCCTCTCACCGTAGATAAGCTCGTCAAGCGAAAGACCGTATATTTTAGCAAGGGCGATAAGGTTATCCGTGTCGGGCGATGCCTCGCTGCGCTCCCATTTTGACACAGCCTGCCTGGACACGCCAAGCTTCTCCGCAAGCTCCTCCTGGGAGAGCCCCTGCTTCTTCCTTAATTCATATAATCTGTTTGCAGTTTCGATAGTCATTGATTATTCCCCTTTGGTTAGATTTGTATCTAAATTCTATCAAATGGCGGCTTTTTTTACCATACTTTTTAGTTTTCATTTGCGCAACTATCGGTTGCATTTTAATTATAGCGCAATTTTTACTATATTTCAAGGTAAAATATGTCAGCCCCCAAGGAGAAAGTCCATGCAGAGCATCAGCGCAAAGCCGCCAAGAAGGGCGTAGGTTGCTCCTCGCTGACCGCCGTGGGCGTGGGTTTCGGGAATCATCTCGTCGCTGATGACGTAGAGCATCGTACCGCCCGCAAAAGCAAGGGCAAAGGGCAAAATCACCTCCGAAGCACTGACTGCAAGGTAGCCTATCAGCGTGCCGACAACCTCAACAAGACCTGTAAGGGCGGCGATAAGCAGAGTGCGCTTTTTGCTCACACCCGCGGCGAGCATAGGCGCGATGACAACCATACCCTCGGGAATATTCTGAAGCGCAATACCGCCCGCGATAACAAGCGCGCCTGAGGTGTCGCCCGAGCCAAAGCCAACGCCTGCCGCAATGCCCTCGGGCAAATTATGTATGGCGATAGCCATAACGAAAAGCAGCACCTTTGACAGTCCCTCGTTATGATGCTCCTCGGGCTCAACTCCCGCGAGAGCGTGAAGATGGGGCACGAGCTTGTCTATCAGGTTAAGGCAGAGAGCGCCGACGAATATACCCGCAACGGTGATGAGCAGAGCCACCGGCATACCGTAGTCCGAGCCGCGCTCCACCGAGGGAATGATAAGTCCAAGCACCGCCGCCGCAAGCATAACCCCCGCCGCAAAGGAGAGAATGATATCCGAAAATCTGTGGGATATATTTTTAAACGCAAAGCCGATCAGCGCGCCGACTATGGTTGCGCCGCCGACGCCCAAGGCTGCCAGGGCTGTAAGCAATATGGGATTCATAACGCCTCCTGCAAATTCAAAATTCAGAATTGAAAGATAGAACTCAGGGCGAGCAATGCTCGCCCCTTTTGTTATTTTATATGGAGAATTGAAGAATGAAGAATTGTTGATTAAAGAACCAGAGAGGGTGCGGAGTATACTCTCGCCGCAAGCTCCTGATTGAGCATATAAAGGCTCTTGGGATCGGTGCCGAACAGCTCCATCTTTGTGATCATATCGTTGGCGTTTGTCTCCTCCTCGCCCTGCTCCTTTACAAACCAGTCAAGGAACTGCATAGTGCGGAAGTCGTGGATCTTATACGCCTCGGCATAAATGTCGTGGATAAGACTTGTCACATACTTTTCGTGCTCAAGACCCGCCTCGAGAACTGCCATATGGCTGTCAAGCTGCTTGTCGGGCTTGTCGATCGCCTTGAGAGTGACTACCTGATTTTCGTTCTGAAGATACTGATAGAAGAGCATCGCGTGATCGCGCTCCTCCTGCGCCTGAATCATATACCAATTTGCGAAGCCGTCAAGGCCTACGCGCTTGAAGTAGTTAGAAAAATCAAGATAAAGATACGCGCTGTAAAGCTCCTTATTTATCTGGTCGTTAAGCAGCTCGTGTACTCTTTCGTTCATATTTTTACTCCTTTTTGTTAAGTTCGGTTTACAAATAGCTTAAATTTCGGTCTTCCAGAGGCCGTGGAGATTGCAGTATGCATAAACCTCAAGGGGCTTCTCATCTGCGAGAGCGAAGACAACAACGGGGGGCTCGCCAACCACGAGGTTCTTTCTCTGCACGCCCTTGTCGGTTTTAAGCTCTACCCAGAGGATAGAGTGCTCCTCTGCCATAGGATGCTCTACAGAGCCAACCACTACCTTGACGGTATTGCCCTCTACGGTAGCAACGGGAATGTGCTTCTCGCGGCTTGCCTCAACGGTGCCTGCCTCAATGGGAGTCATCTTCTGACCGCAGCATACAACGGGAACGCCCGAATCGTCGATCTTCTCGATAAGGTTTCCGCACTTCTCGCAAATATAGAATTTAGTTTTAGACATTATTTTATTCCTCCGTGGGTTGTTTTTTATTGTTGTGATTACATTATAGCACACTTTTTTGCATTTGTGTGTGACTTTGTCACATTTTTTTGCTTTTTTAAATTTTTATATTTTATTGACATAAATAAACTTTAGTGATATAATTTTATGTAGGTAAAAACAGGAGAGCTTTAATATGAAAAATGAAGAGCTTGCAAAATTATTTGAAAACGCCTTTCCCTTTTGGGAGGGACTAAGCAAGTGGGATAAGGACACCTTTCTCCACTCCTCCTACGAGGTAAGCTTCCGCGCGGGCGCAAACGTCCACGACGGCGGCGAATGCACGGGAGTTATACTTATAAAATCGGGCTCGTTGCGCCTTTACCTGCTCTCCGACGAGGGCAAGGAGGTGACGCTCTACCGTCTGTTTCCCGGGGATATGTGCATACTCTCGGCGTCCTGTGTGCTTGAGAGCCTGACCTTTGACGTGCTTATCGACGCGGAGGAGGACAGCGAGTGTGTGGTCGTTGGCGGTTGCGCCTACGAGGGTGTGTGGCAGAGATCGGATGCGGTAAAGATATTTACCTACGAGACCGCCCTATCCCGCTTCTCCGACATAATGTGGGTAATGCAGCAGATACTCTTTATGAGTATGGACAAGCGACTTGCAATCTTCCTCCTTGACGAGGCGGCAAAAAGCGGCAGCGATACCATAAAGCTGACCCACGAGCAGATCGCCAAATATATGGGCTCCGCCCGCGAGGTAGTGTCGCGAATGATGAAATATTTCGTCTCGGAGGGACTGGTCGTCACCTCGAGAAGCGAGGGCATAAAGATCCTTGATAAGAAAAGACTCAGAGCGATGACAATGTGACAAAAACCACATCAAAATACGGCATATTCTCAATAAATAATCAGCCGCAAAAAGCATCAAAAAATAGCAGATCAGGGCTTCTCAACAGTGTTGAAAAGCCCTGGTTTTCCTTAATCTATAAGGGATTTCAAGTTTTCAAGGATTAGCCGTCGATCATAGCAAGGATCAGATTTTTCGGCTTGGCGCCTGCCTCCTGGGAGACGACCTTGCCGTCCTTCATAACCACGAGGGTAGGGATGCTGAAAACGCCGAATTTGCCTGCAAGCTCCTCTTCCTCGTCCACGTTAACCTTGCCCACCACGATGTCGTCACGCTCGTTTGCGATCTCCTCGATTATGGGACCTACCATACGGCAGGGACCGCACCAATCGGCATAAAAATCAAGAAGTACGGGCTTTTGGCTATTCTTTATCTCTTCAAAATTGCTCATATTTACTTTAATTGCTGACATAATTTTTTCTCCTTTATATCTTTATTTTTCGTTTCGGTTTGCTTTACCTTACGATCATAGTATACCACGTTTTCGAGTTTATTTCCGTGACAAAGTCACAAAAAAAGCTCATCCTTTTTCGGATGAGCTTTTTGAATAAAAATGCATAAATTCTTGTATTTTTACATAAAAAGTGTATAATTGCAAGTTAACATAAGCTATTTTCAGATCATTTCGCGAATTTTGAGAGCCATTTGGC
>JAZNZI010000080.1:0-8668 GCA_045594865.1 Eubacteriales bacterium
CGGGCCGTTCCACGGAATATCGGAGATGGAGAGAGCGATGGATGCGCCTACCATTGCAGCGATTTCGGGGGAAGCGTCGTGGTCAACTGCGAGAACGAGGAGGGAGAGAACAACGTCGTTTCTCAGATCCTTGGGGAAGAGGGGACGTACGGGACGGTCGATAACTCTGCCTGCGAGAACTGCCTTCTCGGAGGGCTTACCCTCACGCTTAAGGAAGCCGCCGGGGATCTTACCGACTGCATACATCTTCTCATCATAATCTACCGAGAGAGGAAGGAAATCAATTCCGTCTCTGGGAGAAGCGGATGCGGTTGCAGTTGCGAGAACGGTGGTATCACCGTACTGAACCATAGCCGCGCCGTTTGCAAGACCTGCAACCTTGCCGGTCTTTACTACAAGAGGTCTGCCCGCAAGCTCGTAGCGGTATTCTCTGTAGTTGTCGAATGTTTTGATTCTTTCTACCATGTTAAAACTCCTTTTTCTTATTTTTCGGGAGCGAACATAGCACTTAAATATCCGCCGAGTCGGGCTTGGCACATATTTAACTGCTACTTTCGCGTCCGAAATAATTATTTATAAATTTTTAATTATCATAACAAACGGGAACGAAAAAATCCGTTCCCGCTTATTATGTCATCCCGGGAAGTGAATATAGCGAATATATTACTTTCTGAGACCGAGGCTCTTGATAAGAGCTCTGTATCTTTCGATATCCTTCTTTGCAAGATATGCAAGAAGCTGCTTTCTGTGACCAACCATCTTGGAGAGACCTCTCTGAGAGTGGAAGTCCTTGGGGTTCTTCTTCATGTGCTCGGTGAGCTCGTTGATTCTGGTTGTAAGAATAGCAACCTGAACCTCGGGAGAACCTGTGTCCTGCTCGTTGATCTTGTACTGCTCGATAAGAGCAGACTTCTTTTCCTTAGAAATCATTTGTCTTCACCTTTCTTAAAATTTTATTTCCAAAAACCGAGTAAGGTGTGGGTGAAAAGCGCAGGCTACGCAAGGAATCAACTTCCAAACGGAGCGGGGCCATACACGGTACTCAGTTAAAGGCCGTTGGTTATTATAACACAAAAAAACGCGTTTGTAAATAGGTTTTTGAAAAAATTTTTGTGTATTTTGCTAAATTTTTGCATTTCTAATAAAGAATATACGTCTGAGAGATTCCTTAAGAGGCTTTACGACGGCTACAACTATCAGCATAACGCCTATTATGGACAGTACGGTAAGGGGTGCCAGCGACCAGAAAAAGGGAGTGCTGACGTTAAAGGTCGTTCTTATGTCAAGCTCAAGCAGAACCGTCCACAAGCCTAAAGCAATAAGCGATCCGCCGATGGTATAAAGACAACCTTTCTTTACATAATACAGCAAAGCGGTGGCTGCGGTCACAATAATACCAAGCGATCCTACCACGGGAAAGGCAAAGGACATAAACCAATTTCCGCCTGTTTCAATGCAAATAAAGAGTAAAAGACCTATTACGAGGGCAAATGTCACGGGGGTGAAAATCACGGGATTGGGCTTCTTGAACCAATAAGGCATAATAAAGGCGGTGTAGAAAATAAGCGTGCCGCCCGATGCATACCCTGACCAGCTGACGTCCGATCTCCAACCAAGCTCGAGAAGTATGGGTAGAATAAAGGGGATCAGAAATATCATCGTCAGGACGAACATAAGTCCCTTTCGGTTAAACTCCTCGGACTTAAAGGGAATTTTGGGATAAGTGTTTTCCTCCGCTATTATAAAATCGGGGTGATATACGCGAGTCTCACAAATCGGACAGACCGTCTGTCCGTCGGAGAGCTTTGCTCCGCATTTGATACAGTACATATATCCTCTTACTCCTTTCCTCTCGTATTGCTTTCTACCGAGTGAGGAACTCCCATCTCACGAAGAACCTGGTACAGCTCTGCTTCAAGGGTGGGCTCCTTACAATTTCGGGTAATATTAAGATATAAATTGCCGTTATAGGTAAGCGCGCTGACATTGTAGGGAGCGCTCGACTGTGAGCCGAGAACAAAATCCATACGGACTACCCTGTCGGTATATTCCTTCGGCGCGTTAACAATGCCGAGATTAGAGAAGCTGAACAGGCTCTTTCTCTCACCCACGGCGTTAAATATGGCTTTCATTATTATGTTTTTCAGAAACAGCGGAACCACTTGAATAAACGGACTTAATTCGCTCTGGACGTTGGTCCTGATCATAGCTGCAAGATTTTTCTTAGTCATCTGCTGCTTCATCTGCGCAGACAGAATGGTGCAAAGATCGTCGAATGAATAATCTCCCTGCTTTGGATTAATTCCAACGGTTACACCGAGGATAAAGTTGCGCATGGTCTGCGAGGGAAACATTTTGCGAAGATTTATCGGAACGTAGACCTTGATATCCTTTTGACGTTTGGGATTAGGCACGCGCTTATCCTGAATGCGCTTCGACGCCTCGATAAGAATGGCAGTAAGATAGATATTCACGGTGACTCCGCGCTTCTTCGCCTCCGCCCTGACAAAGTCGGGATCGATAATAAAAGTGGTATTGGTGCGGAAGCCGTCGGGCTCGCGCTTTCCCTGTATTGCAAAGGAATCAGACTCCTTGCGTGAGGCTGCGTAATCACCCGCGTATTTTACGAATGAATCCTCAAGCTCGGCAGCGGACGGTTCCTCAAGTCTGTCGAATATGCCGCACTCGGCAGGCACCTTAACGCCGTATTTCTGATAAAGGTATTCGGCGGTCAGAGTTTTTACAAAAATCAGTCCGCCGTTGCCGTCGGTCAGCGAGTGGAAGAACTCCACCGCCAGGCGATTTTTGTATACGAGAACGCGAAAGGCGCACTTTCGCAGATCGCGCGTAGTCATTCTTGAAAGAGGATATGGCTTCTCATCAAGGATCTCAGGCGCAGAGGATATCTCCTCAAGGTAATACCAGAAAATACCTTCCTTAATGGATACGGCAATAGATGGAAATCGGCGAAGAGTGACGTCAAGAGCAACGCGAAGCAGATCGCGATCTATCTCCTCTTTAAGAGTTGCGGAAACGCGGAACATATTGCTCCATGTTCTGCTTCTCGACGCGGGGAAAATCTTGGCGGCATTGTCAAGCGCCATCCAACCAAGCATCTTACGGGCGGGGATGATTTTTTTGATGAACCTTGATATTTTATCAAAGTCCCCTGCCCTTTCGGTAAGATCGTACATCACGTAGCCGTGCCAAAGCTCGGGTGCAACGACAAGCTCGCTTTTGCATCCTGCGTCAAGGAGCTTCTCGTGCATAAGCGCAGAGTCGTCGTACATTATCTCGTCATCGCCGACGAAGATAAGCGATTCGGGCATTTTCTCCAAGCTGTCAAACAGAGGGGAGACGTGTCTGTCGCTCTTTGCCCTGATATCATCCTCGGCATCGGGATTAACGTTAGGGTGAAGTCTGCCATTGCTGTCCGCGGTAGCACCGTAAAGATAGCAATCGGAGTAATATTTAAGTCTCTCTACAGTCATAGAGGGATCGGCTTTTTTGTTTATAGTATAAGACTCACTGCTCGAGGTCAGGTCTGTCCAAGGAGAAATAGCGACGATTCCCGCGGGCATAGTTCTGCCCTTATCGCGCAGCTTCTGGCAAAGGGTATAGCAAAGTCCGCCGCCTGCGCTGTCACCGCAAAGCGCAATACGCGATGGCTCGTATCCACCGGAGAGCAAATAGCCATATGCATCCATAGCATCGTCAAGAGCGGCGGGATAGGGATGCTCGGGCGCGAGCCTGTACTCGACCACAAAAACCTTTATTCCGCACTTGACCGCAAGCACGCTGCCGAAGCCCTTGGCATAATCAAGATTTCCCGCGACGAAGCCACCTCCGTGAAGATAAAGAATCACTCCGTCCGACGTCTCGTCCGCGGGGGTGAGCATAGCGCAATTCAGATGGCCGACCTTTATACTCTCGGTGTTCACCTGATCCTTGTAGGAGATCGCCATAAGCTTTCCAAGACTGTCCTGCGTTTTTCTCACAACGTTAAGCGAGCATTTTTCCACAAAGGGCTTAATCAAGCCGAGCTGTGATTTTATAAAGGCCTGCTTTCCGCTCATAGCAATACTCCTTTCCGCGATGAAATTTTCCAATAGGTATTTAATTCATTTTATTATATAACATAAAATACTTTTTGTCAATATAAAACAACCCGAGGTTATCGGGTTGCTCAGGTTTTATTTGATTTTATTTGATTTCTGCGTTTTCAGTGTCATTCTCCGCCGCCTTGATTTTTGAAAAATCAATAGCCTTCGGCATATTCCAGCGGAAGAACGTAGCGCACATTCTTATAGTGAAAATAACCGCCATACAGGCAAGGGTTCCGACAATATTGGCAGACGCCATTCCCTTCATAAAAACGGCTACTATAAGATAGTATACGCCACTGCCGATAATACAGGCGACTGCATAAACGCGCTTACGAAGAACAAAGGGAATATCGCGGAGAATAACGTCACGGATAATGCTGCCGCCGACCGAGGATATAAATCCCATAACGATTGCAACGAAGGGGCCAAGAGCTATGTATGCGCCGGTGCCTGCCGAGGCGAAGACTCCAAGACCAAGTGCATCAAGCACGTTGTTGATTTTTTCAACGATTGCTTCCTCCTTGACGTATTTGTCTTTGAAAACAAAAGCTATCAAAAATACAACAAAAGCCGTCAAAACGCAAACAATTATTTCCATTTTAAGCTCGGTGAAGAATACGGGCAACATTCTGCTAATAGCATGACCTGCCAGCGTATCCCGCAGCATTCCTCCGCCAAAGCAGGTGATAAGCGAGAGAAAAATCACTCCAAAAAGGTCGGTTTCCTTATCAATTGCGATCATAGCGCCAGCCGCCGCAAAAGAAATAATACCCACAATGTTAATTATATCAAGAAGAAGTTCCATATCAGCCTCTGAAGATAATTAGATTTTTTTTAACAGTGACATAAGCGCTCTGCCACGGTGACTTATTGCGTTCTTCTCTTCATCGCTAAGCTCCGCCGCGGTCCGTTTTTCGCCTTCCGGCAGGAAAAACGGATCATATCCAAAGCCGCGTGTACCTCGAGGAGAATCAATAATGCTGCCGTGCATATATCCCTCGGCAACGATCTCTCGGCCATCAGGATAAACCAGGGCAACGGCGCAGCTGTAGTAAGCGCTGCGATCGGTTTTTCCCTTAAGATTCTTGATAAGCAGAAGGTTATTTGCCTCGTCGGTTGAATGCTCAGAGCATTCGCCCGCATAACGCGCGCTGTAAATTCCCGGGGCGCCGCCAAGAGCATTTACGCAAAGACCGCTGTCGTCGGCTATAGCTGCGCAGCCTGTGATCTCTGCTATTTCCCGCGCCTTTTTCAGCGCGTTTTCTTCAAAGGTGCTGCCGTCCTCAACGGTTTCGTGAGTGACACCCGCCTCATTGAGCGAAAAAATATCGTCGAATTTTCCCGCCAGGATCTGCTTTATTTCTCGCACCTTATGTGCATTGTTTGATGCAATAATCAGTTTCATTTTAAAAATTCCTTACATTAATAATAATGTAGTAGCTTTATTCGTACATATACGAACAGTTTTTTAGAACCCTTTTATTGAATAAGTTCAAAAAGCCGTTTCGCAAAACGGCCTTTTAAAGTTATTTATTTTCAGAAGCGATCCTTCTTGCTACGTAAACGCCGCTTGCAGATGCGTGAGAGAGCGAGTGGGTGACACCGCTACCGTCGCCGATAACATAAAGTCCCTTGTGCTTGGTCTCAAGATTTTCGTCAAGCTCTACCTCCATATTGTAGAACTTAACCTCTACGCCGTAAAGGAGCGTATCGTCGTTTGCCATACCGGGAGCGATAGTATCAAGGGCATAGATCATCTCGATGATGCCGTCAAGAATACGTTTGGGAAGCACCAGGCTAAGGTCACCGGGGGTTGCGGAAAGGGTGGGAACAACGGTATTCTCCTCAATTCTGCTGTGCGTAGATCTGCGTCCTCTCTCAAGGTCACCGAATCTCTGCACGATTACACCGCCGCCAAGCATATTGGAAAGCTTTGCGATATTCTCACCGTAGCCGTTGGAATCCTTAAAGGGCTCGGAGAAGTGCTTTGCCACAAGGAGAGCAAAGTTGGTGTTATCGGTCTTCTTTGCGGGATCCTCAAAGCTGTGGCCGTTTACGGTAACGATACCGTTGGTGTTCTCGGTAACGACGATGCCGTTGGGGTTCATACAGAAGGTTCTAACACGGTCCTCAAACTTTTCGGTACGATAAACTATCTTACCCTCATAAAGCTCGCTTGTGATATGCTGGAAAATAACCGCAGGTATCTCCACGCGAACGCCGATGTCAACTCTGTTGGACTGGGTACCGATCTCAAGGTCACGGCAGACGGTTTCCATCCACTTGCTGCCGCTTCTGCCTACGGAAACGATGCAATGCTCACCTTCGAACTCGCCCTTCTTGGTGATAACGCGATAGCCGCCGTCGATCTTTTCAATCTTCTGCGCGGGAGTATTAAAGAAGAAATCAACGCTTTCAGAAAGCTTCTTATATAGATTTTCAAGCACGATATAGTTAATATCCGTACCAAGATGGCGAACCGATGCATCAAGAAGCTGAAGCTTGTTCTGTACGCAGAGAGTCTTGAAGGCGCTGCCTGCGGTGGAATACATCTTTGTTCCCTCGCCACCGTATGCAAGGTTGATCTGGTCAACGTACTTCATAAGCTCGATAGCGTTCTTTCTGCCTATGTACTCATAGAGTGAGCCGCCAAAATCGTTGGTGATATTATATTTTCCGTCGGAGAATGCGCCTGCACCGCCAAAGCCAGACATAATAGCGCAGCTCTTGCACTTGATGCAGTTCTTTACCTTATCGCCATCAATAGGACAGTGTCGCTTCTTCAGCTCGTTTCCTGCCTCGATAACGGCAACCCTAAGCTCAGGGGCGGTGGTCATCAGCTCGTATGCCGAGAAAATTCCTCCCGGGCCTGCTCCAACTATAATTACGTCGTATTTCATCTTAATAAACCTCCTTTTATTGTGGGGGTGAGCCTCTGCTCAATACATACCGAATTATTGTATCACAAAAAAACGATAAAATCAAGAGCTTTTATATATGTTTTTATGGAATTTACACAAACATAAAAAATATTTTTGTTAAAGTTAAAAAAACTCTTGACTTTTAAGTTTTGGTGATTTATAATATATTGTACGATTTTGGGATCGTAGCCTAAACTGCGCCCAAATGACGTTTTAAAGGAGGATTTGCCAAGTGAAACTTGACCTTAGACCCCTGCTTGCGGGCGAGCGTTTGCTTCAGTTTGACTACGAGCTTGTGCTTGACGTATCCTCCGAGGACACCGGAAGTTATCTTTACGGCGTCGGTTTTCCTTCTCCCATGAAGGTTAGCGGTGAAATTACCAACACCGCCGGTTATATGAGGATGACCCTTACCATGTCAGTAGACTATGTGGCACAGTGTGCCCGTTGTCTTGCCCCCGTCACCGGCGAGTTTACCCTTGACCTTGAGAAAACCGTTGCTCCTAGGGATCTGCTCGGCGATCTTGATGAAAGCAAGCTTGATGAATTTGCCATTATTGAGGACGGATTCCTTGATATGGACGAGCAGCTGCTCGAGCAGCTGGAAATGGAGTTCCCCATGCGCTTCTTGTGCCGTGAGGACTGCAAGGGACTTTGTCCCAAGTGCGGAAAGAATCTTAACGAGGGTGAGTGTGACTGCGATCACACCGAGATCGATCCAAGAATGGAGCCCCTGCGTAAGCTTCTTGAGCAGATGAAAGGCGAAGAAAATAAAAAATAATATACAGAGAATGCGTGTTAGCATGCTCATAACAGGAGGTAAACAAAATGGCAGTACCGAAGAGAAAAACATCTCATGCAAGAAAGATGAAGAGACGCTCCAGCGTATGGAAGCTTGAGACCCCCACCAACATTGTAAAGTGCCCTCAGTGCGGCGAGCCCATCCTCGCATACCGTGTATGCAAGGCTTGCGGTTATTACAAGGGTGAGGAGATCATCTCTAAGAACGAGGCAGAGGCAAAGTAATTTGCTAAACCTCAAAAGAACGGTATCCAAATGGATGCCGTTCTTTCTCTTTTCCCTTGACAAATAAAGGAAAAGACGATCTTTATGATGCCATAATATGCGTGATTATTTGGCAAAATAAAAATATTTAAAAAATTTAAAAAAGCACTTGACAAACGTGTTTTGTTCTGTTATAATATAGACCGTGACAGATGCTGGTGTGGCTCAATGGCAGAGCAGCTGATTTGTAATCAGCAGGTTGATGGTTCGACTCCGTTCACCAGCTCCATATTCTATGGGGGAATTCCCGAGCGGCCAAAGGGGGCAGACTGTAAATCTGTTGTCACTGACTTCGCTGGTCCGAATCCAGCTTCCCCCACCATACAGAAACCGACCCTATGCGGTCGGTTTTTTGTTTGGTGGCGGAAACTCCAACTTCGGTCAGGCACCTGCTTGCAGGTGCGCTGGTTCGCATATCGCCGTGCGATATCTTCGCCGCAGGCGAATATCCAGTAATTTGCCCACTACTATTATCTTCACCATACAGAATCCGACCCTTTGTGGTCGGTTTTTTGTTTGGTGGCGGAAACTCCAACTTCGGTCAGGCACTTGCTTGCAGGTGCGCTGGTTCGCATA
>JAZNZI010000081.1:0-13188 GCA_045594865.1 Eubacteriales bacterium
ACGCGTTACTCACCCGTCCGCCACTGATCCGGGACCGAAGTCCCTTCACCGTTCGACTTGAATGTGTTATGCACGCCGCCAGCGTTAATCCTGAGCCAGGATCAAACTCTCTAAAAAATTCTTATCTAAATCCCCGAGTTCCCTCAGGGACCTAAATCCTTTTTCAGAGCTATCTTAATCTAGCTTCTTCTTACTTTTGAGTTTTTTCTCAATGTGTTTTGACAAGAACTTACACCGTTTCGGAGTCTCCCCCGAAACACAATGTTTTCTCATTTTCTTGTTGTTCAATTTTCAATGATCAAGTGCTCGTTTGTCACAAGCTTTTCCATTATACAACATCGTTCCGAAAAAGTCAAGAGATTTTTTTCTTTTTTTTAGTTTTTTTATGTTTTTTTCGGTTTTGATTACTTTTACATAAAAATAACACGTATGATTTGTTTATAATGCACAACAAGAAAAATGGATTTGTCGAAAGGCGAAAAAAATAGTCTAAATGAAATTTAAAAAAATTAATATTTTTTCATTTTAACTATTGAAAAATATATATTTATATGTTATAATATTTTCAAATAAAAATCTTTTGAAGAGGATTTACTATAATGGCAGTAGGAGATATCACCAATATGGCTTCCGGCATTATGCCCGAGCTTCCTTCCGGCGTCGACATTTTCGCTATGCTTGAAGAAAAAATAATAAGCCTTCTTCCCGCGGGGATTCTGACCTTCTATGAGAGCAACAAAACCCTGTTCCTTCTTGGCTCTATTTGCGTGCTTTTACTTCTCGCAGTTCAGGGATATAAGCTTTTCAAGATGTTTATGTATGTAGGAAGTGCCTTCCTGTTTGCATATATCGGATTGAATTTCCTTGCGCCCAAGATTCCCGAAAACATTCTTTCCTTCGTGCCAGAGGGCGTGAGGTCGGATATGCTTGTTGCGATTCTTTGCGCGCTTATCGCAGTATTCGTTACACGCTGCGCATACAACTTTATGATAATGCTTCTCGGTGGTGTTGCAGGCTACTTCCTCGGCGCGAAGGTTCTTTACGGAATGCTTATTGAGCACTTCCATACCCTTGAGTTCTTGAAGTTTGACTTCATTCCTCATGTTGTCGGCGGTATAATCGCAGTAGTACTTGCTCTCCTCTTTATACTTCTCTTCAAGCACCTGTTTATAATCATCTCTTCCTTCGGTTGCTCTATTGTTGCAGCACTTATTCTTCAGTCCCTGGTTATGCCCGGTGCCGGTACTTCCATCAAGATTGCCTTCGCAGTTCTCGGTGTTGCTTTCGGTATCTACTGCGTAGTACACCAGTACAAGGAAGAAGAAAAGGATATGGAGATCGTATTCTAATTTAATAATTACAGAGGCTGCCTCAAATTTGCATTTGAGGCAGCCTCTTTTTGGGGATAGTCAGATTTAGGCGAGAAGCGTCGCTTTGCGATCCGAAGGCGTATATACATACGGCGAGAGGAAGCAAACGGCGGTAGAAAAAATCCATTCAAACCGAAGAAATTCGCACAATTTCAACCTTTTACTGTCTTATTTACAATTTTTGTTCGGTTTCATATCCTTTTCGGTTTTTTGTTCTCGTCAAATGTGACAGCCCCTTTTTTGTCTGCTTGATTGGCGGAAAATAGCCTGCCGTCAGCTCATATATTTGCGCAGCTTATCTATCGCGCCCTTCTCAAGTCTTGACACCTGTGCCTGAGAAATGCCGATCTCGGCGGCTATCTCCATCTGGGTGCGTCCCTTGTAAAATCGGCGGTCGATAATGCTCATTTCTCTTGGTGACAGTCGCTTCATAGCCTCTCTCAGCGAGATGTTCTCTACCCAGACCTCGTCTGACTCGTTCTCGTCGGCAAGCTTATCAATGACGTAGACGGTATCGTCACCGTCACCGTAGACCGAGTCAAAGAGAGAAACAGGCTCGACTATCGCCTCGAGAGCGGAGCTGACACTTTTCTCGCTGACCGATAGTCGCTCGGCAATCTCTGCCACGGTGGCATCTCTCTGCTCGGTGCGGGAGATTTCCTCCTTCGTCTGCAGGGCGCGATAGGCAAGATCTCTCGTGCCGCGCGACACACGGACGGCGTTGTTATCCCGCTGATAACGTCTGATCTCGCCTATTATCATTGGCACGGCATAGGTGGAAAACCTGACCTCCATTTCCAGATTAAAGTTATCTATCGCCTTGATAAGCCCGATGCAGCCTACCTGAAAAAGATCGTCCACACTCTCGCGCTTCGGGTTAAAGCGGCCTATGACGCTTAGCACAAGGCGAAGGTTTCCCATAACAAGCTCCTCTCTTGCCGCCGCATCCCCCTGTGACGCGCGTATCAGCAGCTCGCGCTTTTCCGCCTCGGTAAGTGTCTTGAGCGTGGAGGTATTTACTCCGCATATTTCTACTTTATTTAATCGCATACTAACCTCGCATATTTCTGTAAGGATAGTATTACCACTAAAGAATTAAATAAACCTGTAGGATTGTAAATATTAGTTTGCAAAACAAAAAGACGGCATTTGCCGTCTTTTTGTTATTTATGATTTATTAAAGGGGATTACCGTTCTTGTCAAACAGAGGAAGGGGAGCGAGGTAGGTAATATCCTCTCTGCCGATAGCGTCGCCCTCTGCGAGAATGGTCATCTTTCCAACGATCTCGCCACCAGCCTGATGAACGAGATTTTCAAGAGAAAGAAGCGAGCCGCCGGTGCTGATAACGTCGTCTACGATAAGCACCCTCTTACCCTTAAGATACTCGGCATCATCACCGTCTATGTAAAGAGTCTGCACGTGGCCCGTGGTGATGGACTTGGTCTCACATTTAAGCACGTCCTTCATATACAGCTTAACCGACTTTCTCGCAAGAACGTAGCGGTTCTCGCCAAGATGGCGAGCCATAGCGTGTACAAGGGGAATACCCTTGGACTCGGCAGTATGAAGCACGTCGTGCTCGGGAGACAGCTTCGCAAGCTCCTCGGCGCATCTCTCGGTAAGCTCAACGTCGCCAAAAAGAATAAACGCGCCTATGTAAAGCTCGTCACTGATGGGGCAAAGCGGAAGATCTCTCTCAAGACCTGCAACCTTCATTCTGTAAAACATAATGAATTCTCCTTTAGGTTTTCTACATTATTATATTATATAATGGATAACTTAATTATAATATACTAAGTTGGTGTCTGTCGGCTTGCCAGCAAGCACGAACGAGGTTTATTTCAATGCTTGTGCGAAAATCTCCGATTTTCAAGGTGGCGCCGTCAGGCAACACCGTTAATTTTCAGGGAAAATTAACAATACAATAATTATAATATATTAAGTTCGTGTCTGTCGGCTTGCCAGCAAGCACGAACGAGGTTTATTTTAATGATTGTGCGAAAATCCCCGATTTTCAAGGTGGCGCCGTCAGGCAACACCGTTAATTTTCAGGGGAAATTAACAACACAATCATTATACTACTTTTTGACATAATTTGCAAGTGGTTTTGATAAATAAAAGAAAATTTGTGTCCTGCCATATCTTCATAAGAAAAGACCGCTTCGGTATCCGAAGCGGTCCTTGAACAGCTTTAATAATAAAAGTCGTGGTGGCCTATGGTAAAGGCGTAAGGTCTGTTTTTCGGGATCCAGGAGGACGTAGCAAGCTTTACGTTCAGGAAAAAGAACGCGCCGCCTGTGACGTCGTAGCCCTCAAGACAGATTTTTGCCGCGAGGGTTGAGCTGTAGTCCGGGGTGTTGTAGATAGTTCCGTCAAGGACGGGACTAAACTGCACGCCGTATTTGCGGTCAAAGATAACACCGTAGATGGTGTTTGGATAATACTTTGACCTTACACGGTTCATAACTACGTTTCCTGCCGCGATCTGTCCGAGGAGAGACTCGCCCCTGCTCTCCGCGTGGATAATTCTCGCAAGCCAGAACACCTCGTCCGCGCGATAGAACTTGTCCGCACTGATCAGCGGAGAGTAGCTTCCGCTAAGTCTAACGGTGCCACCGTCCTTGCTTACGCTCATACCCACAGCCTTTGCAAATACGTTTGCGGGAATGTACATTCTTCCATCGCTCATAATTACGTTAGGAGTGGTATTAAACAGCGTTCTGCCGTTTGCGTATGTAACGTAGCAGTTGTCGCCCGCGACTATTTCAAGCCCCGCAGCGCGCATCGTTGACGTTCTGGTGGAGGAATCGTAGCTATAGGAGCTGCCGCTGATGGCAGCAGCTGCCGCACGGAACGGAATATAGATAATACCGCTTGATTCAAATCCCTTGACAGACAGTGTAGTCTGACCAACCGTAATGGTAAGGCGGTTGTAGCTCCACATGTTCCTGTTAGAGATTCCCTTCAAATAGTGATAAACTCTGCCGTTAGGATCAAGAGAGGTATCCATCGTTGCCAGTGCGTTAGGCTCTATTGTAGCCGCGCTTGCGGTTACGCTGCTCACGCCGAGAATTACCGTTAGCGTAAGGAGCAGAGCCAAAGCCTTGATTCTTTTATTTTTACCCTGCATTATTCACCTTCCTTTCTTTTGAATTACAAGAAAAGTATAGCATAATTATGCGGGTGTTTCAATGCAAAATGATTGGCACAAAAAGCAGATATTACCTATTTCTGCCTGTGATTTAGGGTTGATTGCATAAATTTTACTCTATTGACAGAATAAAGGGCTGCCGATGGGCAGCCCTTTATTATTTATTGCTCGGAGCTTTCTTTCTGCTCCTCGGTCGCCTCAGTCTTCTCGGTCTTCTCACCGGAGAGGCGACGCTTTGCATCCTCTACGCTTTCGCCCTCCTTGGCAAAGAGAACCTCAACGCACTTATCAGACACCTTGTTAAAGCCGTCAACCACGCCGGTTTCGATTCTTTTATAGCCCTCGACTACACCGTTCTCAATCTTCTTGTAGCCGTCTGCTACGCCCTTTGCGATCTTTTCACCCGTCTCCTGAATCTTAGACATTTTAAAATACCTCACTTTATTTATTATACATTACCCAAAATCTCGTCTGAAAGTCTGAAAATCTCGGCAGAAGCCTTCTTGCGTCTTGCCTTCAGGCTTGACTTATACAGAAAGTAATTAACCGAAACCATAAGGATTCCCACAAGTCCGACACCGATACCAAGGGGCATATATCCCTCAATAACCTCTGGCATTGCAAGGCACATTCCCGAGCCAAGCACAAGCGCGCCGATGCTGCCGAATATATATGCGAAAATCTCGGCAGGTCTTCTTACCTTTCTGTCAAGCGCCTTCAGTCTTTCAAGCTTGCTTTGCTCGCGCACCTCATACTTTGCGCGGATATTTTCAACTGTTTGTCTTTCGTTATTGCTCATTTTTATTTCCTCCGTTTTTTACTGTATTCATTATACAGTCGGGGTGTTATAAAAAATTTAGATTTTGGTAAAGATAGGGTATTTCTTTTGTAAAAGAAATGTTAAACGAGAGAGGTTTTCTTTAAAATAAGATTGCTTACCGCGCCAAGACCGAAGGAGAACATCGCTCCGCCCGCAAGGCAAAGGACGACATTCATCACACCCGCATCAAGAGGCGTGAGCATAGGTATCATCATAAAGAAAAGCATTCCGCCGCCGAGAGCGCAGCAAATAGAGAGCCAGGCCTTCTGCTTTGCCGCCACGCTGATAGCCAGCGCGATAGGCACGAAAACAGCCATAACTGCCATCTTTGAGATAATGCACATCATAATGTTAAAGTAATTTGCGCCCATAGTATCAAAGGAAAGACCTGCCACGGCGCCTCCGAGAAGCGCGCCGATTATCCAACAGAGAATAAGCAGACCGCCAAGCACAATAAATACTACGGTCTTAGATGCCACGTAGTCGGTCTTCTTTGCTCTTACGGTAAAGAGGTTCTTCGCATAGCCGCTTCTGAAATCCTCCGAAACGAAGAGACAAACCCATACGGCAGCGGCAAAATACATAAGGTTGATATTACACATTCCCGTAAGATCCATAGTCATTCCCGCGATGCTTGGAGATGCTATTGCCTGCCAAACGCTGTCAAACGCCTTTATCTCGGTTTCAACACCCGTCTGGGGATTCACGGTCACGGCGCCGTCCATCATCGTGGTCATTACGAGTATAAGTATAGGACAAAGGAGGGCGATAGCAAGCATAATATAGGTAAGCCTTGACACAAGCAAACGTCTTACGTCAACGAAAAGCATAGTGCTGAATCTTTTTTTCATTATTTTCTGCCCTCCATAAGATTGATATAGTATTCCTCAAGTCCTATTCTCTCGGTGAATAGCTCGCTTACCGTCACGGAGTTATCGTGAAGATGCTTTACTACTTCCTCGGGGCTTTCTGCATCATAAACGCGCAGATACTCCCTCTCGGTATCCTCCTCAACCCTTGCATAGCGCAGATTAAGAGCCGACCTTGCCCTTCTCATATCCGCCGCTCTCAGTGCAACGAAGGTGGGACAGTCCTCCGAAAGCTCCTCTGCAGTCATTTCTCTGATCATTCTGCCGTGGCGGATGATGCCGTAGTGAGTGGCGATCTTCTGAAGCTCGGGCAGAAGGTGGGAGGAGATAAGAACGGTATGATCGCCGTCCTTTACAATATCTGTCAGCACCTCGCGCATAATGCGCATACCGTCGGCGTCAAGACCGTTCAGCGGCTCGTCAAGGACGAGAAGCTTTGGATCGCCGAGCAGAGCCATAGCGATGCCGATCCTCTGCTTCATACCAAGCGAGCAGTTCTTATATTTATTGGATGCAGATCCCTCCATTCTCACGAGCCTTAGAGTCGCTCTCACCTGCTCCTCGGCATTTTCAAGGCCAAGGTTAGTTGCCTGAAGCATCATATTGTTCCACACGGTAAGTCCTGGGAAGCAGCCTGGAGCCTCGATAAGCACGCCAATTTCCGCTCTCACCTTGGCATCGGTATGATCCTTGCCAAAGATGCGGATAGAGCCCTCGCTCTTGGGTATAAGACCGCAGATCATCTTCTCTGTAGTGGATTTACCCGAGCCGTTCTCACCGATAAAGCCGTATATTGCGCCTGCGGGAACGGTCATATTAAGGCCTGACACAGCCTGCTTCTGACCGAAGCTTTTTGATAAATTTCTGATTACTATTGCGTCCATTTTGCCCTCCTTAATATACGTCGCTCTTTGAGAGGACGAGAGTGCCGAGCAGGTTGTAAACCAGCGTCCAGCCGACCGATACGAGAACACAGATTATAAGGGTGAAAATATTACTGCTAAGGCAGGCGTTTACCGACGAGCCATAGAGGAATATATTAAGCAGCGCCGACGAGGAGTTGCCGATAACAGCTGCCGCACCGATAATGAGAATGCCCGTTCCAAAGAAGAATGAGGAGGCTATGGAAATACCGAAATATTTTCTGAAAATAACGTTCAAGAAGGTATAAAGGCTTGCCCAGCCGAGACTCATAACCATCTTACCGAGAATGGCGATAATAAGCGAGCCTACGTTTACGGTCATATCCGCGCCCGTAAGCAGACCAGCGGTCACACCGCCGATAAGGTAGGTCACGCACATACAAGCCATAGAAAAGGCGCAGGTAATGGTCTTCGAGAGCATATAGTCCTGCTTCTTCGGATGGGAGGTAAAGAGCTGCTTTACATAGCCGCTACCGTAATCGTGACCGATAAAGATGGACACCATTATGCCGCCGAAGATAAATACCATATTCATATTAGCATACTCGCCGATCTCATTGAACACGTAAAGAGGGGTGTCTGCCGCGACGATATTCCAGGTATTAGAATAAAGAGGCGCGCCGCCCTCCACGGTAGTCATACCGAGGATCATAGCGGGAATTATAGCCGCGATGGCAAGGAAAATATAATAAAGAGGTGTGTGGAACAGACGGTAGAAGTCCACGCCGAGCATACCGCGCAGCCTCTGATAGAAGCTGGGTGACTCGAATTTTATCTCACGCGTATTATTCATCACTTGCTCTCCTTTCTCGACATAAGCTCGATATAATATTCCTCGAGACCGATCTTATTCTTCTTTATCTCGCTTACAATATGTCCGTTTTCAATAAGGAAATCGACGATAGCCTCGGTTTCGTTTACGTCATAAACGCGAACATAACCCTCCTCGATGCGAACGTTTCCATATTTCTTTTGAAGCAGCCTTGCCGCCTCGTCTAAATCTTTGGTTTTCAGAGAAACGAACACTCTCGCGCGGCTATCCATCTCTGCAGCGGTAAGCTCCTGCACCATTCTTCCCTCTCGGATAATGCCATAGTGGGTGGCGATCTTCTCAAGCTCACCAAGGATATGGGAGGATATAAGTACGGTACAGCCGTAGGTCTTTGTGATATCTACGAGAATCTCGCGCATAATACGCATACCGTCTGTGTCAAGTCCGTTTATAGGCTCGTCAAGGATAAGCAGCGCGGGAGCGCCGAGCAACGCCATAGCAATACCTATTCTCTGCTTCATACCCAGCGAGCATTTCTTGAATTTCAGCGCGGCGTTATCCTCCATACGAACGATTTTAAGCACGCGCATGATCTCCTCATCGGGATTATCAAGTCCAAGGTTAATTGCCTGCATCATAAGGTTCTGATATACGCTGGAGCCCGGGAAGCAGCCTGCATTCTCAATAAGCGCGCCAACCCTTACTCTTACACCCGCGTCGGTGAAGTCTCTGTCAAAGAGCTTGATATCCCCCTTATCGGCAACCAGATGACCGCAGATAAGCTTTTCGGTGGTGGACTTACCTGATCCGTTCTCACCGATAAAGCCGTAAATAGCGCCCTTAGGCACGGTCATATCAAGGCCGTTCAAGGCGTACATTCCGCGGAAGCTTTTTGTCAAGCCACGTATTTCAATAGCGTTCATTTTTTATCTCCTTTTTCGGATTTTACCGTAGTATTTTAGCAAATCAATGTTGTATAGTTGCAAAGGAAATGTAAAAGTTTTGTAAGTAAAAAAACGGCCACTATAAAAGTGACCGTTTTTTGCTATTTATTATTCATTCTCAAGAAGCTCATCTGAGAGGCGGAGAATCTCCTCGCCGTATTTCTGCTTTCCTGCCGCGAAAATGCGCTTGTATGCAGGATATGCAAGCGCTATAGGAACAGCACCGATAACCGCGAGAACTATACCGAGAATGATCATATCAAACTCAAGAACAAGCGCCATACCGCCGCCGAAAATGAGCGTACCGCCCACACCGAGAGCCAGGGACACTGCTGTTGCTCTGCCAACTACCGCGGAGTGAAGTGCGCGAAGGCGCTCTACCTTATTTTCTGTAGGGGTTTCTACCTTGTACTGACGTCTGATGCTCTCTATCTCGCGGCGTTCTGCCTCGGTGGGCGCGGAATAGGTGTATGTGAATTTTTCGTTATTTTCCATTATTTTTAAGTTCCTTTATTGTTTTACGTCCTCTGACTATCATCATAATGCTGAGACCTACCGAAAATATGCTGACCGCAGATCCAGTTAGGGTGTTGAACAGCGAAATATCAACACTTACGTCGCCGAAGGTATGAAGAAGCGCCGTCTGCAAGGCGAGTATGGAAACCGCCGCGTCAACGAGATTTATCTCTCTGATAGCCTGTATCGTCAGGTCGTCCTGACGTCTTGCCTTAATAGCATTTCTGACCGCCATAATTATCTTATAGAAGGCGTAGGCGGCAAAGGCAAATATAAGCCAATCCTTATAGGAGAAGCCGCGGTCGTCAAAGATCATCTGCGCTATGGCAGAGGAGAGCGCCGCGTTGAGTATAAGGAGGAGAATACCGCAGAGCATATATCTTTTTGCTCGGGTGAGTCCCTCGCTCTCGTAGTCCTTTTTCGTTCTGTGGTAGATAAGCAGACCCGAGCGCATCAGGGCAAGAAAAATATAATATGCCGCCAGAGCGCCAAACCATATAGATCTCTCGCTGATGCCAAGATATGCATTAAGCACCGAGTTGAAGATACTCATCGCAAGAGCAAAGGTAGAGGTTAATATAGTACGGAAGCCCCAATTTTCCATCACGGTGCGGGAAAGTCGGTTGCTCATCAAAAGATTATATACCCTATCTTTCAGCCCCGGAGCATAGATAACTATGGTGTACACCGAATATGCAAGGCTGACTGCCGCAAGTCCGAATGACGTATATGCAAGTATCTCAAGCGGTGTGCCCTCGTATTCCACGAAAAGCATAAGCATTGCCGCTGTAATGAAAACTACCGTCAGAACGTATGTAAGGACGAGCAACGCGCCCTTTGGTCTTAATAATTTCTTAAAAAGTTTTTTCATTTTTTAATAACAACGGTAAAGGTGGAGCCCTTACCAACCTCGCTGGTCACGGATATTTCACCGCCTAAAATGTCAATTACCTTTTTCACAAGGGGGAGCCCTAAGCCGTTGCCCTCGCGGGAGTGGGAGGTATCGCCCTGATAAAACTTCTCAAAAATCCTCATTCCCACCTCGCGGGACATACCACATCCGCTATCGCTGACACTGACAATAGCGCGACCGTCCGCCTCGGAAAGCCTTACGGATATTCTGCCGCCCGTCTCGGTGAACTTCACCGCATTGGAAATAAGATTTGAGAACACTATTTCAAGAAGGGATGAGGAGGAGCTGACGAAAACGTCGGAAAGCTCACACTCAAGGTCAATACCCTTTTCCTCAATTTTGCTCTCGAACTCCAAAATGCACTCTGCGAGGGTATCGGAGAGATTAAAATTGTTGATTTCGGGCTTGATCTCTTGATTTTGCAGCTTGTTAAGCCTTAAAATATCGGTAATCAGCCTCGAGAGTCGGTCAGAAGCGGACATAAGGGTGGCTGCGTATTTCTCTCTCGTTTCCTCGTCAAGCTCGGGATCGGCAAGCGCGTTTGCGTAGTTGCCTATGATCGCCAAGGGGGTTTTCATCTCGTGGGAAACGTTTGAGATAAAGTCGTTTTTCAGCACCTCGCTCTTGCCAAGCTCGGCGGCGAGAATATTAAGATTTTCGGCTATAACGTCAAACTCCGTATATCTGTCATGGGTGTGCTCGATCTCTATCCTGGTGTCAAAATGTCCCTCGGCAATTTTTTCGGTTGCATCAAGTATCTTCGACACAGGCCTGTCAACCATTATCTTTCGTCTTAAATAATCAAAGAAAACGCAGAAGGATGACAGAATAAAAATAAGTATAAGGATAAGCACGGCAATAAGCAGCTTATCGTCCGTCCACCCGCGGATATACTCGTAAACAAGTATTGCAACCTGCATAAGCATCGCTACCAAAACGAAGAAAGCGATCATTCCAAACAGGGTTAATTTGCTCTTTTTGTAAGGTTTAGTTGTCATTTCAGTACCAATTTGTAGCCAAGACCGTGTACAGTCTGTATTTCAAAGCCATCTGCCGCTGCGGTTTTTTCGCGCAGCTTTACCATATAAACGTCCACTGTTCTTGATGTGGCGGAGGAGTCAAAGTCCCAGAATTCCTCCATAAGAGCCGAGCGTGTAAAGGTTTTCTTCGGGTATGAAAGCAGCTTGAAGAGTATATCAAACTCGCGAACGGTGAGGTTTATCTCCTCCTCGTCGATATACGCGCTCCTCTCTTCCCTGTTCATACGGAAGTTGCCAACCGAAAGCTCGTTCTGCGCCTCGATCCTTGCCCTTCTGAGTATAGCGCCTATCTTCATCAGCAGAATATCCATATCAAAGGGCTTGACGATATAATCGTCAATTCCTATACTGTAGCCAAGCATTTTTGACGGCTTGTCATCGCGGGCGGTCATAAAAATAATGGGAATATCCTTATTAGTCAGGCGAATGCTGTCTGCAAGCTCAAAGCCATCCATCTTCGGCATCATAATGTCGGTTATTATCATATCAAAGGTCTGCTCCTCGGTCTTGGAAAGAGCCGATATGCCGTTGTCGGCAGAGGTGACGTCGTATCCTCTGTTCGTAAGGGTGCGGCATAGTATTCTGTTAAGATCGAGATCATCCTCAACAACAAGTATTCTTGCCATATTTTCCTCCTGTCTGATAGTTCTCGCATTGTACTATCCCATTGTACCACAGTGTAGTTTACATTTGGTTATAAATTTGTGAACAAAATGTAAACAGCAGAAAACCGAGCCTTTGACAGCTCGGTTTTTATTATTATTTGGGAATTAAGTCAACATCCTTATTGGTAATGTACTCTCTGTGTGAAATATTATCAAATGGTATTACTTTATGTTCGGGAAGTTGGCGAGCAATTCGGGTGATTTCCTGCGAGAGATGCTCTGCTATTCTACTTCGCTCGGCAGCAAGCTCCTCCTCGGGATCAAATATCGTACTCTTGCCAAAGCAGCATAAATCAAGCTTCGGAGCGATATACATAGGTAAAAACCTAATTTTCTCACCCGTGCGCTTATAATAGAGAGAAGCCACGTCAACGAACTGCTCTCTAAAGCAATTGACTATGTTGTTCTTTTTCTCGTGGCACTCTGGAAAGATCATCACGTTTTTCCCCTCGGAGAGCCTTTTTATTGTGTTCTTTACTGTAGCCGCCATTCTGATATCGTGATAAACGGGAATCACTCTGCCGTTTGCCATAACGCAAGGCAAAAGCGGCGCTAAAAGGTATGAGGCTATCTTATAGAATATCCGCGTCCAGCCTTTTTTATATAGGAAAAAGTCATCCATAGCATATTTAGGCACGTCGCGGGGCTTTACCATCTGCCCGTTTGCCCATATGTAAATGTTTTCCGGCAGGCAGAGCTGTGCTATAATCGGGCCGTTCAGCTGGGCGTGATTCGCGATAATAATAGTGTTTTTTGCTTCCAACTGCTCGGGACAGTCGATTTTTACTCTCTTATATCTTAAGTTAAAGAAAAACTTTAATATTGAAAACAATGCTCTTGACAGTGGTGATGGAGATTTTTGTTGCATTATACATTATCCTTATCTTATTTATACGCTATATTTTACCACTATATAGTTTATAGAAAATTAACATATTATTACAAAAATGTTAATAAAGTTTGCTTTTTTCTCAATTTTTGTTTACTATACCTAAATGCAAATAAACATCCACCCGCATAGCGGGTGATATTCATTTTCGGGCATAGCCCTAACCGCTACCGGAGACGCCGGGGTGCGTTTTGACTAAGCCTGCCAGCCATGCAATTGTTATTTGCTACCCGTAAACGGGTTCCAACAAAGCCTCCCTTGTGTAAAGGGAGGTGGCATTTTCGCAAGAAAATGACGGTGGGATTGTAAGAAACA
>JAZNZI010000082.1:0-9135 GCA_045594865.1 Eubacteriales bacterium
CGGTCCCGATGCATTCATCAAGACCAACGCAGACGGCTCTTACGCAACCTTCGACTTCAACGGCAAGCAGATGCCCATCATCGCTGATGCTACATATACTGAGCTTTGGGAGAAGGCTTCCGGTAACTACACCAACTACGCTCGTCAGTTCCTCGGTTCCACTCTTTCCTTCGTAAAGAGCCAGGCATTCGAGTATCAGTGCACTCACGACGTAGGTAAGGAAGGCGCAGCCAAGATCTCCAACGCTATCAAGTACGGCACCATCAAGCACCCCGAGCTTGCTATCTCCGAGAACTCCTGGTACACCATCGTTCCTACCACTCTTCCCAACACCAAGGCAGAGAACGACGCTATTTCCAAGCTGACCGCACTTTCCTCCAACGGTAAGTTCTCTCAGACTAAGGACGACGGCGAAACGCATCCCGAGAACCTTCTCGTCGACGTTATCGTTAAGGGTTACGTAGGTGACGGTCTCGATTCTCGTGACGCTCTTATTGACACCGTTAAGAACGAATACGGTACTTCTCAGTATCTCACTCTCAGACAGCTTGCTTGGGAAAGACTTGTTGAGTACTATGAGTCTCTTAACAAATAATTGATCTTTATTACTTATATTTAATATATAGTAATCAGCACAAACTCAATGCAAGGGGAGCCGCGGCTCCCCTTGCCAAACAAAAATTTTCGCCTGTTGTCGGCATATAGGGCAACAAATACTGCCGAAAGGCATAACGGAGACAGACCATGTACAAGAAACAAATGATTCTCCAGCACATAACAAGCTTTCTCCTGCTTGTAGCAGCCGTGCTTGTATTCGTTTATTCTCTCGGTATCATTACCGACCTTTATGATAGCCTTTACCTGGTGTCCAGCTATAAGGAGACCAGCAGTATGTACGTTGAGGGCTCTTACGTATACCTCAATATGCAGGAATTTAATAGACAGCTTACTACAGCGGGTATAATTCTCATACTTACCGCTGTGGCTCTTTTCGTGTTCAGATCTCACGATAGAAGAAAATATTACGTAGCTAATTATATTACGATTGCTGTAAACGCCGTTGCCAACGTAGCAGTTTCGGTCTGGGCGCTTATCAACGTATTCAAATATAAAGCGGAGTTCCTTTTAGTTGATTTTGAAAAGCTTAAGGAAATTTCGCTTCTGCTTCCCGACTCTGTAACCTACACCGAATCTACCTTCTGGTTTGATATCAGCATCTTTGTTTTCGGCGTCGTATTCGCCGCCACACTGCTCAGCATTATTAACCTTGTATGGAAAACAGTTCTTATGAATGCTGAGAAGAAGCTGATTAACGAAGGAAAGGAGGCCTGACAAATGACCAACGATGCTAATCTTACTAAAAAGGATAGGATGCGTTTTACGAAGAATACTCTTTCTTCAACGCTCTGCTACATTGCTATCCTGTTTAACGTTTTTTACTTCGTGAACATCTACTCGTCTGACGTAGGCAACTACTTCTATAACATCAACATCGGAATGTCTGTAATTTATAACCTGCTCTTCCTGCTCTTTACCTTCCTCTGCTCCGAGGGTGTAAAGAACTACAGCAAGGGTTATTCAATCTTCCTTATCGTTATCGGTGCAATGCAGATAGTTCGTATTTTTGAGATCCCTATGAAGGCTCACAATGCGATCATTTCTCTTAACAAGGTTGAAGTTCAGGTTATGGATGACACCCAGTTTATTACCGTTGTTGTTTTTCTTGTGATTTCAGCGGCTTGCTGCTTAACCGCAGGTATTGTAGGTCTTATCAAGACGACAACTCTTGAAAACTATAAAAAAGAAATGGGACTCAACTAATATCCCCACATCTCTTAAAGTCTATAGGAAAGGCTAAGGATTATGGCTTCATTAAGTTTGAAAAATCTAAACAAAATATATGACAATAACGTTCAGGCGGTCTTTGATTTTAACATTGATATCAAGGACGGCGAGCTGATCGTTCTTGTCGGTCCCTCCGGCTGCGGTAAATCCACCACCCTGCGCATGATAGCGGGCCTTGAGGATATTACCTCGGGAACTCTTATCATCGATGGCAAGGACGTCACCAAAATGCCACCCAAGGACAGAGATATTGCGATGGTATTCCAGAACTATGCGCTCTATGCACATATGACCGTATATGAGAATATGGCATTTTCTCTCACTCTTCTGCACGAGAACCCCAACGTTATTCACGAGAAGGTTATGGCGGCAGCAGAGATCCTCGGACTCACCGATCAGCTTAACAAAAAGCCGAAGCAGCTTTCAGGCGGTCAGCGTCAACGTGTTGCTATGGGACGCGCTATAGTTCGTACTCCTAAGGTATTCCTCTTTGACGAGCCGCTCTCCAACCTTGACGCAAAGCTCAGAGGTGCTACCAGAAGAGAGATTCTTCTGCTTCACAAGCGCCTTGGCGCAACAATGCTCTACGTAACTCACGACCAGACAGAGGCTCTTACCCTTGCAGACAGAATCGTTTGTATGTCTATGGGCTACGTTCAGCAGATCGGAACTCCCCTTGAGCTTTACGATACTCCCGCAAACGTTTTCGTAGCAAGCTTTATCGGTCTTCCACCCATGAATTTCTTTGACGCTACCGTAAGCGGAGGCAAGCTTCTCCTTGACGGCGGCGCGAGTGTAAGTCTTTCCGACGAGGAGGCAAGAATTCTGTCTGATTATGACGGAAAGCTTATCACCCTTGGTGTACGACCCGAAAACATTGTTATTGGTGATGACATTAAGATTAAGGTTAATAACTGCGAGAACCTTGGTCAGACCACCCTTGTTCACGGAACAATGAACGGTCACAAGATCACCGCCAAACTGCGTGAATGGTGCAACTACAAGCACGGTGAAGAGATTACCGTATCCTTCATCCGCAAGCACTTCTTCGATAAAGAAACCACCAACGCTATTAGATAAGGAAAAGCTGATATGAAAAACAAAAAATCTAAAAACATATTCAAGGCATTCGGCGCTTGGTTAAAGGAAAAAGTGCGTAAGTTCTTCGTTGCACTCAAGAAGAATCCTCAGTACATTCCTATTGCATCGCTTTCTGTTGCATTCCTTCACTATTCGCTGAATCTTACCCACATTTCCGATACCACCGCAAAGCTTCAAGGACCTAATATGGGACTCTCGGCATTTATTACCATGCTCTTCCTGATCCTCTCGTTCGTTTGTATGGTCAGCGCATTTCCCAAGCGTCAGAAGCCCAAGATCAGTATGATAATTATTATGATGATTCTCTATGCATCGGTTATCATTTCTGATATCCACTATATGAACTGTATCAGCAATGCACTTTACCGTCCCGTAGATCCCATCAAGCCCACTGAATACATTTTCACAGCATACAATACGGTTCTTATCAACATCATTCTCGTTGCCGTCACAATTCTCTGTGTTCTTCTTGAGCCTGTTTATGCAAAGCTTATTAAGAAGATTAACACCTCTATTGAGGTTGAGGACAGCGGTGATATTGGATCTATCGATATCTCTGACGAGGATTAATTTAAAATGTCAAAAAGGAAAAATACCAATCAAAATCAAGATTCTGTCACAGACGGCTACGATCTTAAGACCGATGCAGTCGACAGACTTGTAAACGCCGATAAGAAGACCTATTCGGATCCTAAGGCGGATCCCGGTAAAAAGTATCGTTCCAAGGGATTTATAGACAAGATTCCCGATCCGATAAAGGCGCTGTTTATCAAATTCTGGTTCAGCGGCGCGGTTTGCTTCTTTATATATTGGGGACTTGGAATGTATATCTGGGACACTCTCGATATGATTGTTGTCCTCGGTATCGTTATGGGTATGGTGACCGACGTTCTTGTAAACAATGCCTTCCATTTTTTCGCAGTCACGAAGGGTAGTAATAACAAATGGATGATGTTCCCGAAGAGAAAGTTCTGGACCTTCTTCGCAAATATTATCTACGGTCTTATAGTCGTATATCTGGTCGCATCTACCTACACTGCACTTAACGCTCTTTTGAATGCTATAAACGGCTCTGACGGTACGGTATACGTTGGCGTTGAGCCTATTCTCTTTGGAATCCTGTATGTTGCAATTGATATGCTGTTTATCGGCATAAAGAATCTGACACTCAAGATCATCTCAGATGCAAAGAAAAAGGTAGACAATAAGTAAAATGATCAAAACACTTTTTATTTCATCAACATCGGCTTGCTTTGAATGGCAGAACGACCTTGCATACTATAAAGAAAAAGAATATTCGATTTTACTTGATGGAAAGCGGGTCTTTTCAGGAAATACCAACGTATTTTCGCTTTTTGATCTGCTTCCCGACACCGAATATACTATAACCTCTCCATCTATGGAGGGCAGCCTTAAATTCAAAACCAAGTCTGAGAGCGCGGCGATAAACGTGCGTGATTTCGGTGCGATCGGTGACGGTAAGGCTGATGACACGATAGCTGTGCAAACCGCTATCAACTGTCTGCCCAAGGGCGGAAGACTCTACTTCCCCGAGGGAACCTATCTCGTTGCGCCCCTCTGTCTCAAGAGCCATATTACCCTTGATATTCCTAAGGGTGCTTGCATTCTCGGCTCGGCGGACAGAGGTCGCTATCCCGTTATTCCCGGTAAGACCGTCGATATGGTAAGCGGCGAGGAGCATTTTTTCGGCGCGTGGGAGGGTGATGCCGTTCCTATGCATCAGGCACTTATTTTTGCCGAGTATGCCGAGGATATCACCGTTGTCGGTCGAGGTACGATTAACGGAAACGCGCCCGAGGCCGGTTGGTGGATCAACGTCAAGGAGCAGCCGAACGGACGTCCCAGACTGATGTTCTTCAATCGCTGTGAGGGTGTCCGCATTCACGGCATCCACGCCTGCGATGCGGCGTCCTGGCAGATGCATCCCTACTTCTCTAAGGAAGTTGATTTCCTTGATATGTTCATCTCCGCTCCAAAGGACAGCCCAAACACCGATGCTATTGATCCCGAGGCCTGCGACAGAGTTGATATTATCGGCTGTCGCTTCAGCGTTGGCGATGACTGTATCGCGATAAAATCGGGTAAGATCGAGATTGGCAGGAAGTTCAAGACTCCCGCTAACAGATACACCGTGCGCAACTGTCTTATGGAATTCGGTCACGGCGCGGTCACGCTCGGCAGCGAGATGGCCGGCGGTATCACCAATCTGACGGTAAACCGTTGCGTTTTCAGAAAGACCGACAGGGGTTTGCGTATCAAAACCCGTCGAGGACGCGGCAAGGACGCGATAATCGACGGCGTTGTATTTGAAAATATAAAAATGGAGGGTGTTCTTACCCCCATCGTAATAAATATGTGGTATAACTGCTGTGATCCCGACAGAAGCTCGGAGTACGTCTGGTCAAGGAATCATCTGCCAGTTGATGACAGAACTCCTTATCTCGGCAGGTTTACCTTCAGAAATATGACCTGTGAGGATTGCGAGGCAGCAGCCTGCTACTGCGACGGACTTCCCGAGCAGCCTATTGAGCATATCACTGTAGAAAATATCAAATTCACCTTTTCCCCCGATGCAAAGCCCTCGCTTCCCGCTATGCGCGAATATATGAAGGCGTTTTGCCGTGTTGGAATGTATTTTGACAACGTAAAGAAGCTTGTAGTCGACAACGTGACCCTTGAGGGTGTTGTGGGAGACGAGATTGTTCTTCACAACATCGGAAAGCTTATCAGAAAATAGATGAGAGGATTAGCTATGCAGGGTAATAATGCTTACGCAAATATCGACAGATACATAGACCGTCTTATTACCGAATCTACGCCCGATCTTCCTATATGGAATATTGAAAGCATCAGGCAGGGTAAGAAGCCCCACTGGAACTACATAGACGGCTGTATGATCACCTCTCTTCTGCAGATGAGTAAAATAACAGGCGAGGAAAAGTATTTTGATTTTGCCGAGCGTTTTATTGACTACTACGTATCGGAAAACGGCGATATACTCGGCTATGACGTAGAAAAATACAACCTGGATGATCTTAACGAGGGGCGTGTGCTCTTTGAGCTTTACTCTCGCACGGGTAAGGAAAAATACCGTCTTGCAATAGAAAATCAGAAAACGCAGCTTGACGGTCAGCCAAGAACAAATACGGGCAACTTCTGGCATAAGCTGATATACCCCAATCAGATCTGGCTTGACGGCATATATATGGCTCAGGTTTTCAGCACACTTTATTCCAAGGAATACGGTGGCAAAAACTACTCTGATATGCTCTCACAGATAGAAAATGTAAACAAATATATGCAGGACAAGGCTACAGGACTTTATTATCACGGTCTTGACTGCTCAAAATCTATATTCTGGGCTGATAAGGAGAGCGGTCTGTCAAAGAACTTCTGGCTTCGCTCTATCGGTTGGTTTACCGTAGCTCTCGTTGACATTATTGAGATAATTGACGAGGAGTATGCGAAGGAAAGGCTGATGCGTATATTCTCCGACCTTATCGGCAGTATTACAAAATTCCGCGATGAGAGCGGCCTTTACTGGCAGGTGGTTGACCAGCCGAACAGAGAAGGCAACTATCTCGAAACCAGCGGCTCGTCTATGATAGCCTACGCCCAGCTCAAGGGCGCGCGCCTCGGTGTGCTGGATAGCTCCTATGCCGCGCTTGGTAAGGCTACCTTCGACGGAATATGCGACAAGTATCTTAGGGTAAGCGACAGTGGCGAGCTTAATCTCGGCGGCATCTGCCTTGTGGCAGGACTTGGCCCCGAAAACAACACTCGCCGCGACGGATCCTACGAGTATTATGTATCCGAGCCTATCGTTGAGAATGATGCCAAGGGTGTTGCACCCTTCGTGCTTTGCTATACCGAGATACTCAGAACAAGAGGAAACAACTGATGAAACTGATGATACGCGCCCACGACCTTGGTGCTCGGGGCGAGGTGGCTGTTGCCGAGGCACTTCGTGCGAAAGGACTTGACGGCGTACAGCTTGTTGTATACAAATGCACCGATGACGTAAAGTACGAGCAGGGGGCTATAAATTCCGCCCGTGCCTCTGAAATAGGTAAAGCTATCAAGGCATACGGCGCAGAGATCCCACTTATCGGAGCATACTTTAACTGCGTGCATCCCAATGAAGAAAAAATAGAACGCGGTATTGCCGTATTCAAGGATTATCTTGACGTGGCTGAGGCTATCGGATGCGAAACGATTGGATCGGAAACCGGCTCCTACAACGGTGATCCTTGGATATATCATCCAATGAACCACTCGGACGAGGCTCTTGACCGTGTTGTGTCCACCTTTAGCGAGCTTGCAGATCACGCCGCAGAGCGCGGAAAATTTATTGGTATGGAGGGTGCGTTCGGTCATGTTTGCCACACTCCCGAGCGACTTGCCGAGGCGGTGCGCCGCATTGGCAGAAGCAATATCCGCATCATCTTCGACCTTTACAACTACCTTGATATTTCAAACGTCGACACAGCCTATGAGCTTCTCGACAGGGGACTCGAGATATTCGGTAAGGATATTCTCCTGTTTCACATAAAGGACTTCGTTATTGCCGACGGAAAGCTGAAGCAGTGCGGAGTTGGCAGGGGTGTTCTCGATTTTAATAAAATACTCGGCAAAATTTACGCACACAACCCCGACGCCATTCTGGTGCTCGAGGGCACGACAGGGGAGGATATAGACTATGCTATATCCCATCTTCGCAAAATAATAAATGAAATTAATCGACCTGAAAGGAATGATTAAGCATGGCATATCTTTCACTTAGAGAAATCAACAAAATTTATCCCAACGGATTCCACGCCGTACACGATTTCAACCTTGATATCGAGCAGGGCGAGTTTATCTGCTTAGTAGGTCCCTCGGGATGTGGAAAGTCCACTACCCTGCGTATGATTGCAGGCCTTGAAAACATCAGCAAGGGTGACTTTCTTATCGACGGCGTGCGCGCCAATGAGATGAGCCCGAGAGAGCGTGAGATTGCGATGGTATTCCAGAGCTATGCTCTCTATCCTCATATGTCTGTTTATGACAACCTTGCCTTCGGTCTTTCCCTTCAGGGAGTTGATGAAGATGTAATTGATGAGAAGGTACATCATATCGCAAGGATCCTTGGCCTTACCGACTATCTGGACAGAAAGCCGAGAGCTCTCTCGGGCGGTCAGCGTCAGCGTGTTGCCGTAGGCCGTGCAATTATCCGTAAGGTTGGTATTTTCCTTATGGACGAACCTCTCTCCAATCTTGATGCGAAGCAGAGAGTGACTATGAGATCCGAGATTACCGATATTCATCGCAAGGTCGGATCTACCACTATATACGTAACCCACGACCAGACCGAGGCTATGACTATGGCTGACAGAATCGTAGTTATGAAGGAGGGCTATATTCAGCAGATCGGTACTCCCTACGAGCTTTACTTCAATCCTGTAAATATGTTCGTTGCAGGCTTCATTGGAGAGCCTCCTATGAACTTTATCCGTTCGGACGTTCACGACGGAAAGATCACCGTTCTCGGCAAGGATATTGATCTTTCTAACATCATTTCCGATGAAAACGTCAGCGCGTACGAGGGTAAGCCTGTGGCGCTCGGCTTCCGCCCCGAGGGCATCGTTCTCGGCGAGCAGGAGAATTCCTACGTATTCGAGGCAACCGTTGATCTTGCCGAGCTTCTCGGTGACAACACCAACGTTTACGTAAGCGACGGTGACACCAACCTTATTCTTAAGGTCGATCCCCACGATACTCCCAAAATGGATACAAAAATCGCCTTCTCCGTTCCTTATGCCAATACATATCTCTTCGATGGCGAGAGCGAGCTTGTAATTGATAAAAAGTAATTTAAAACAGTAAAAGGGAATGCTTCATTTAGGCATAACCTAACAAAAAGGTAGAGGTGTTTTAAATCAACGCCTCTACCTTTATTTTTTCAAATTTAAGGATGAAAACCTACGGTTTTCTATTTTCTATTTGAGTTTTTGTTTTATCGCTGTTCGCTGAGCTCTCGTCGTACCTATGTACGCCTTTGGTCACGAACAGCGATTTCTGCTCTAAATCCGGCAATCACCGAAAGCTGCTTCGCATTAAGAATTCAGCATTTACTGTATATATCTCTGCATAGGCTTTGATATTGCTGAGTTCTTAATGACCCAGCCC
>JAZNZI010000083.1:0-23508 GCA_045594865.1 Eubacteriales bacterium
GTAGCCATCGACGTACCCGAAATTCTGTCGTAACTCTCACCGGGAACCGAGGAGAGAATAGCGCCGCCGTGGGCGGTGATCTCGGGCTTTATTTTAAGATCGGGGGTAGGGCCCCAGGAGGAGAAGTCGGAGATAAAGGGACCGGAGGTCTGCGAACGGCTGATAACGATCTTACCGCTGCCCTCAGCCGCAAGCTTTTCACCGTCGGTTTGAGAGATAGAGCAAACGGGAATAGATACCTCACCAACGTTCATTCGGATATCACCCGAAACGTTGTTGTAGATAATAACTCCCGCCGCGCCCATTTCCTCTGCCAGCGCAGCCTTTTCCTCGAAGGTGTTGTATCCACGCTTTATAAGGGCAATTTTACCCTTGACGTCAATACCCGTGTAGTCGGCGGCGGTACGTCCCGCGCCCGCTACCAGCACGTACTCAAGCTCGAGGCTTTCCTTACCGTCGGTAAGAAGCTCCTCAACGAAGTGCTTTTCCTTAGAAAAACGGTCATTGGACTCGATGAAGTACATAATCGAGCCGTTGTGAGTGAGATAGGGAGTCTTTGCACCCTCGATAGAGGCTACGGAGAGGGCGCCGAGATATGTAGAGGGAGAGCCGACTGTAGCACTGTCGGGGTTGGAGGTAAGAGGAAGGTTACCGTTCTTATCCGAGGAATATGCAGAATTGAAGCTGTTGGATGCAGCAACAACAAGGGATATACCACGTTCGCGGATATCGTCGTATACTCCGGATATAACCTCCTTGTCGGTCGCGCGGCTGAAGCCGCAGGCAGTACCGATGGACATATTGATAACGTCAACACCGAGAGTCACGCAGTCCTCAAGCGCCGCAATGATCCAGGAGGTGTGAGAGGTAGACTCGGTATCCGAGAATATCTTCATTACTGCAACCTGCGCTCCGGGAGCAACGCCTACAAACTCGCCTGTGTAATCCTCGCTCTCAATATGGGGAAGATAGTTGCCCGCGATAACGCCCGCAACGTGAGTTCCGTGGTTGGAGAGGAGAGGGAATACGTCGGAATCGTTATCCGCGTAGTCAAAACCGAAGGGAACCTTGTCGCTTATGTAAACGTCCTCGGCGGTAAGACCTGCTTCCTTCTTTTCAGCCGACATATCGTTGTTGGCAAGGATAGCCGCTACCTGATCAAAGGTAAGGCCAAGCTTGCTTCTGTCAGCAGTGTAATTCTTATCAAGGAATGCAGAGTGATAGTAGTCAAGACCTGTGTCGAGAACTGCAACCACGATGCCCGTGCCGTCGTAGCCATACTGATCTTTGAAGCTTTCGCTGCTGAAAATACCCGTATCGTATACGTTTACGCTGTTTTCAACCAGCTTGGTCTCCTCGGCTTCATATACCTCGCCGACAATAACCGTAGCTTTGCCTGCCATAGCCTTGCAGATCTGCTCGAAATTGCCTGCCTTGGTGGTAATTTCAAATCCGGACATAACTACGTTGTAGCTCTCGCCGAGCTGGTAGTCAATTCCGTTCAGACCTTCGCGCAGAGTATTAGACTCGGCGAGAATGTCCTTACGAATACTCTCAGCCTCGTCGGTGAGCACGTATTCGGTAAAGGAAAGATTGCTTCCTGATTTGTCGTATGCATCAAGAAGTGTGGCGGACTGAGTCTTGATAATAATAGAGATCTCGTCCTCCGCGTCTACCGTGTCGGGAAGCTTGTACATTACCGACTGATTCAGTAGATGCTCGGTTCCTATATCTAAGGAACCTGTTACGTCACTTATCGACGGCGACGAGCCGTAATAAGTGGTTCCGCTTGCGGACAGTGTGACGGTCATCACGGTGGAAATAAGCATCACCGCAGCTATCACAGCCGTCAGCAAACGAACTCTTTTGCTTTTCTTTGACATGTTGTTTTTTTGCCTTTCTGACTTTTTTGCAACATAATAATTATAATAAATTAATAATTATTTTTCGCGCAATATATATATTATCACAAAGCGTAAAAAAAAGCAAGAGAAATGACGAAATTATACGTAAAAATAAATGTAAACAATGTATAAATATTTACTCCAAAGTGGGAAAAAACACATTTTTCTATTGATTTTCTTAAAAATCCGTGATATGATATAAATGTATGCTGTTGCTATTTTGGCGCAGATTCCTTTGATTATTAATTTTTAAGGAGAAAATAAATGAAAAAAATGAACAAAGCTATTGCCTCTGTATTGGTAATACTTATGTTGCTGTCCTCTGTTATGTTCTCTCTCTCGTCCTGCGTGGATGATGATAATGAGAATAATAATGACGATGGAAGCGGCAACAATGACTCACCTGCAGAGACCTATAGCGTCACCGTTGTGACAAAGGGCGGAATGGCTGTATCAGGTCTTCCCGTTTATATTCACGAGTACGAGGACGGCTCAATTGGCGAGCTTGTGGATAACGGCTATGCGGCTACCGATGCAAACGGCAAGGCTACCGTTAAGCTTCCTAAGGGCAGCTACGCTGCAAAGATCGACCTCGGTCTTCCCGAGGGCTATGATGCCGAGGGCTTCTATCCCTTCGTTTCCAAGGATCTCAGCATTACTATCTCCTCCTCGGTTATCTCCGAGAGTAGCCTTGTTGGTGTAAGCTACAGCCTTGGCGACGTTATGCGTGACTTCACCTTTAACAGTACATATCTTGAGGAGGATGAAAACGGCGATCTTGTCACCAAGCACCGCGTGTTCACTCTTTCCGAGGAGCTTAAAACCAAGGAAGCTGTGCTTATCAACTTCTGGGGTACGGGCTGTACCTGGTGTGTGACTGAGTTCCCTCTTATGCAGAAGACGTATGAAAAATATCAGGACGATATCTCTATCATCGGCCTTGTTCCTCCCGAGTTCTATCAGGATACGCAGGCAGGCATCGAGAGCTTCCAGCGCGCTTACAGCCTTACCTTTGATATTGCTCTTGATGTTGAGGGGCTGTACAATGCGTTTGGCGTCACAGGACTTCCCACCTCGGTTATGATTGACAGATACGGAGTTGTCACTATTCTTCACTCGGGCGCTATCACAAGTGAGAGAGTGTTTGACGTTATCTTTGATTTCTTTACTACAGATAATTATAAGCAGCAGCTCGTCAATGATTACAACGAGATCGTTCCCAAGGAAAAGCCTAACGTACAGCAGCCCGACAGCGCTGTTATGGGCGACGCCTTCGAGAAGGACGGCGAGGATCTTGGCGATATAGAGTACCGCAACGACGAGGATGACGAGTACTCCTGGCCCTTCCTTGACGGTGTGATAGGAGAGGGCGACGATGCTATCAGCTGCATCTATCCTTCTAATGCTAATAAGGAAGGATCTTATGCGCAGCTTCTCTTTGAGGTTGACCTTGAGGTTGGTGAGGCGCTTGCATTCGATTACTTTGCATCTACCGAGCGCGGCGCGGATATTCTCTACGTTGTCGTAGACGGCAAGGACATTTACTCCATCTCGGGCGAAAGCACCGATTGGAAGACCTGCTATGCATTCGTTGCAGAGGAGGCTGCTACCTACGAGGTTGGTCTCGTTTATATGAAGGACTCCAGCGATAACGTTGGCGACGATACCGTTTATCTTAAGGATCTGCGCATCGTAACTGAAGCAGAGGTGGACAGCGAGACATACATCTTCCGCTTTGCTGCTACAAATCCCGACCAGTTCAGCGACTATCAGGATTACGTCGAGATATTCCTCGGCGCAGACGGCTACTACCACGTTGATTCCGAGAACGGACCTATTCTTCTTTGCGATTTGATGAGCTTTACCAGATTCAGCGAGGATAACACCGTTTATTATATGGCAACCGAGCTTGCTAATGATAAAAAGATCAGCGAAGAGGACTTTGACAGACTTATTGATTACTGTAATTATGCTTCCAATTCAGCGATTTACGGTGTAAGCTCTGTTACACCCGAGCTTGTAGAGCTTCTTGAGAGTATCGTATACTACTACGGTGACAGCTCTAACGATAAGGATTGGATGAAGCTCTGCTGCTACTATGATGCATACGGCACAGACGGCAAGCAGCTTGAGGATCCTATCAAGGGACTTTCACTCTTCTCGGCATACGAGGTTATTGAGAGCGAAAAGGGAAGCACCGATTTCCCCAATGAATTTACCTATGACAGAGTGATTATGCCAAGAGGACTCCTCGGCAAGTTCACTCCCACCGTATCGGGCACCTACCTTATCACCTCCAATACTCACGATGAGGAAACGGGCACCGACGCAGAGTGCAACGCATGGATCTTTACTGCTGACGGATACGGCAGAAGAGAGGCTTGGCTCACATATGAGAACGTAGATAGATTTAACGTTACCGATAACAATAACTGTTATATGATCGCTTATCTTGAAGCGGGAGTTGACTATTATATTGATATTGCATACTACGATGTTTACGGTGAGGGTACCATCAAGTATAGAGTGGAGCGTCTTGGCGGCGAGGGCTACTATCGCTTCAGCCTTGCATCTCCCGGCTTCTTCACCGCTCTTGAGAATCAGCAGGGCGAGCTTACCGAAACTATTGCGGGCGGTATTGACGCCGTTCTCGGATCGGATAAGATCTGGCGCGAGAAGCGCACTGATGGCAGAGTTGGTTCTATCCTTTACGCCGACTTTACTATGACTACTCCTATATTCACAAATAAGACCATTGAGCAGATGATCAAGCTCGGCGCGTTCGACTTCAGTCGTACCGAGGAGGATCAGTATATTCTTAACTATCTTGCTATATATGATAATGATGCAGAAAAGTGTGATGAGTACCTCCGCGAGCTTTGGGGCGAGGATTACGAGGAATATGCTGAGATCTATCAGCTTGAGGACGTTTACGCAGGACGCTACCACGGCAAGGGTCCGGACTACTCCGACCTTGCAAATAAATATCTTGCTAAGAAGATCACCGTAGGCTATAACGCCGACCTTGGCGAGACTATTATGGAGGGCGATGAGAGAATTGGCTGCGTTATCGTGACCGAGGAGCTTGCCGATCTTCTTCAGATACTGATGGATAAGTATACCTTCAAGGGAGTTGAAACCTCTTGGAGAAAGCTTTGCTACTATCATCAGTATTTCTGCGAGGCAACACCTAAGTAATTAACTGAAAATTGCCGAATGCGGCAAGAAAAATGCAATGCATCCGGCGTCTGTAAAAACGTCGGATGCATTTTAAAAATCAAGAAAAGAGAATAAAAATGAAAAGAATAGTTAGCATATTTGCGCTTATTCTCGCCTTTTGCGCCCTTGCGACGGTATTAACCTCTTGCGAGAATGAGGAGCCGGTATATAAGGATTATACCGTGACAATTACCGACGGACTCGGCAATCCTATGGACAGCGTTATCGTTAAATTCGTAAATTCGGATGGAGAAAGTAAGTCCCGAGTGACGGGCAAGGACGGCATTGCATCACTCAAAAACGCTCTTGCAGGGGACTATACTGTATATATTGAAAAGGGTTTCAGCAATGCAGTTATTATTAACGGACGTTATGATCTTACTGCGGACGTAAATACTCTTATGCTTGTTCTTCGCGATGAAACAAAAAGCATGGATATCTACGGCGATGTTCCCGACGGTTCATACGCCTGCCTTGTTGGAGTTGGTAGCTACACCGTTCCTTGCGAAGCGGATAAGAACTCATATTTTGTATTCAATGCTCAGAAGCCCGGTACGTATAAGGTATGCGTTTCCTCAGAAGACGAGAAGCTTACCGTTGGCTACTATGGAATCCCGATGTTCGTTCAGTCCACTCACCGCGGCGACGGCGAGTATGACGGCAAATCCTTTGAGCTTATTATACAAGACAGCGCTACTCCCTATGTGATTGGTATAGATGCTACAAGATCGGTTGACGCTACTCTTACCATTGAGCGCACGGGTGACGCTCCCTTTGATCCTCAGTTTGCTCCTTGGACAGTTGTGAATTCCACTCATGACATCACGAAGTTCACTCTCCCCACGGGAGCGGCTCTTACCGACATTGATGTCACTGATCCTACCGTTTCCGTCTCTCTCGGTGATGACGGCTACTATTATACCGCCGACGGCAAGCAGGTATACATTCGTCTCGGCTCGGTATGTGAAGCAGGCTATCTCGACGTTCCTCTTGCGCTTATCGCAGGACTTATAGACGCTAATTTTGGACAGAATATAGGTGGCTACGTATACGATGAAAACGGCGAGTTCGTAGGGAAGTACTCCTACAATTCAATGATCGAAGCATACTACGGCGGTACGGATGAAGAGGGCAATTATACAGGCAATTGCGATCCCAAGACAGGCGTATATCCTCTTACCGAGGAGCTTGCCGAGGCAATTATCTGCCACGGCACCAGTGCAGGCTGGTGGAAGCCCAATACAGCGAACTATCTTTTCGACGGCATAAATGTTGTTACTGAGAATGCGTGGCTTTTCCTTTGCTGCACAATTGACTAAGATAAAAAAACAGGACGGCGCTTGCCGTCCTGTTTTTATATCTGTTTATGCACGCTTTTATACTCATCATAATAGCGGTAATACGGACATTCCCTTGTCCTGCCACCGAGAAAATCAACCATATCGTCCTCGTCAAGTGATAGCGTACACTCGTATGTATCGGTCATCTCGTCATATTCGTAAAACTCGCAGCTGTCACAGCTTGCCTTATGCTTATATCCGTATTTAGAGAAGTCCATTTTGCACCTCGCTTTTGTCTTTTTCTCTATTTTATCACAAACAAAGAGTAATTGCAACCCCCTTGTGAAAAGAACCGAAAAATGTAATAAAACAAACAATAATGCCCGAAAAACCTCAAAAGAAGAGAATTTTTCGGGCAGAATTTATTTTATGAGGTCACGTGGCAGATCAATGCTTTTTTGTCTCGATCTCATTTACTACCTTAGCGATGAAGTCGTCAACCGAGAACTTTCCGCCCTCGCCCTCAGTGCGGGCTCTTACGGTCACGCTGCCGCTTACCATTTCATCCTCACCAACAACGATCATGTAGGGAACCTTGGAGAGCTGAGCCTCGCGGATACGGTAGCCGAGCTTCTCGTTTCTGTCGTCAAGCTCTGCGCGGATGCCCGCAGCCTGCATCTTCTTTGTCACCTCTGCCGCGTAGTCAGCGAAGTCCGCAACTACGGGAATAACCGTCACCTGTGTGGGAGCAAGCCATACGGGAAGAGCGCCTGCATACTTCTCAAGGATAAGCGCGAGAGTTCTCTCGTAGCATCCCATAGAGGTTCTGTGAATAATATAAGGTGTCTTCATGGTGTTGTCGCGGTCAACGTATTCCATGCCGAACTTCTTGGCCAGAAGCATATCTACCTGAATGGTAACGATAGTGTCCTCCTTGCCGAATACGTTCTTGCACTGAATGTCAAGCTTGGGACCGTAGAACGCCGCCTCATCAATACCGATAACGTAATTTTCGCGACCGAGATAGGTGTCAAGCAGCTCGCCCATTATGCTCTGAGCCTCGTCCCACTGCTCGGGAGTACCCTCGTACTTGTCTGTACGCTTGGGATCCCACTGGGAGAAGCGGAAGGAACAGTCCTCCCACAGACCGAGAGTCTCAAGGCAGTATTTTGCCAGGTCAAGACAGCCCTTGAATTCCTCTGCCAGCTGATCGGGGCGGAGAATAAGGTGTCCCTCGGAAATGGTGAACTGTCTTACTCTGATAAGGCCGTGCATCTCGCCTGAGTCCTCGTTTCTGAAGAGGGTAGAGGTCTCACCAAGACGCATAGGAAGCTCTCTGTAGGAGCGCCTTTTGTTAAGATATACCTGATACTGGAAGGGGCAGGTCATAGGACGGAGAGCAAAGCATTCCTTTGTCTCGTCGTGGGGATCGCCCATAATAAACATACCGTCAAGATAGTGATCCCAGTGTCCCGAGATCTTGTACAGCTCTCTCTTAGCCATAAGGGGAGTCTTGGTGAGAAGATAGCCTCTCTTTTCCTCAACGTCCTCAACCCATCTCTGAAGACGCTGTATCGTTCTCGCACCCTTGGGGAGAAGAACGGGAAGACCCTGACCGATAGAATCAACGGTGGTGAAGTACTCAAGCTCGCGTCCGATCTTATTGTGGTCGCGCTTGAGAGCCTCCTCCTGCGCTACAAGATATGCGTTCATCTCGTCCTTTGTGGGGAATGCAATACCGTAAACGCGCTGAAGCATCTTGTTGTTCTGGTCGCCCTTGTAGTACGCGCCTGTGCACTGTGTCAGCTTGAACGCCTTGATCGCACCTGTAGAGTGGAGGTGCGGGCCTGCGCAAAGGTCGGTGTACTCGCCCTGGGTGTAGATAGAAATCTCCGCATCCTCGGGCAGCTCCTCAATTCTCTCAACCTTGTAGGGCTCGTCAAGGCTCTTGAAGAGCTCGATTGCCTCTGCTCTTGAGAGAACCTTTCTTGTAATAAGCAGGTTTTCCTTAACGATCTTTTTCATCTCCGCCTCAATATTCTTGAGAATATCGGGTGTAAAGGAAATCTCTGCGTCAAAGTCCTGGAAATAACCTGTCTCGGTTGCAGGACCGATAGTCTGCTTTGTGTTGGGGTAGAGTCGCTTTACCGCCTGCGCCATAACGTGAGCCGCAGTGTGACGGAATATCTCCTTGCCCTCTTTGTCCTTGAAGGTAAGCAGCTTAACCTCTGCATCACCGTCTACAACCGTAGAAAGCTCCTTACTCTCGCCGTTAACCAGCGCAGCAAGAACCTCACGGGATACGCTGCCGTATACTGCCTTCGCAGCCTCGTATACGGAGGCGGACTCACCCTCGTATACCTCTCCTGTTGCAAAAATAATTTTTGCCATAATATATTCTCCTTTTCGGTAATTGATAAAACAAAAACACCCCGAAAGACATAATCTGCCTTTCGGGGTGCAAAATAACATCTTAATTCTGCATTCTGCATTTTGCATTATGCATTTATTTTACACGGTTCCACCCGAGCGTTTTACTCATTAATATTCACTTTCCGCAATCAATTCTGCATTCTGCATTTTGCATTTTGCATTCATTTTGCGCATGGGCGGTACCTTATGGGCGTATTCTCCGTACTTTCAGCAACCGACGGCTCTCTGTGCAATCCGTATCCATAAGACTTGTTCCAATGAAAACATTTTAGCACAACAAAATCAAAATGTCAACACCTAATTTATAAAAAAGCCTTCTCCTAAAGCCTTCCCCTTTGCTAGGAGGGGATGAGGTGTAGAGTGTAGAAATTTATCAAAAACCTATTTACAAACCCGAAAATATATGATAAAATAATATCGCCAAACGAATTCAATATTTTTTGTATGGGTGTTTTTTGCCCCTTTGGGCATATTATACCTTTTTTCGCATATCATATAGACACATTTTTGCATAGGTAAAAATGCAAAACTCCCTGTTTATATGATGTGCTTTTCACTCATACAAAATTGAATTTGTTTGGCGACAATTGGAGTTTGCGTTTTTCGGTGCGGCAACTCCGGTTGCCTCACTTTTTGATTTTAAGGGACTTTTCCTTAAATCAGCTAAACAAATTGCCGACGGGCTTAAACGCGAAAGTGAAAGAATTATGAAAAAGACTTTAGTATTGTTAATACTGACAATAACAGTTTTATTATGCTTCGTTTCTTGCGATTTTGGTGGAACTCAGGATCCGACTCCTGAACATACCCACGCTTTCGGAGAGTGGAAGATTACTAATGATCCTACCTGTACCGAAAACGGATTACAGATAAGGTATTGTGACTGTAATGAACAGGAAACGAAAATTATCCAAGCAAAAGGCCATACTGAGGTAATTGATGAGGTTGTTGATCCCGACTGTGAGAACACAGGTCTTACCGAGGGGAAGCACTGTAGCGTTTGTAATGAGGTTCTCGTAGCACAGATCGTAGTTGATGCTCTCGGCCATACTGAGGTAATTGATGAGGCGGTTGATCCCACTTGCACCGAAACAGGTCTCACTGAGGGGATGCACTGCGACGTTTGCAAAGCAACTATAATTGTTCAAATAGAAACTCCCAAGATTTCCCATACATATACAGATAAGTATGATGAAAGCTGTGACGCCTGTGGCTTCATCCGTGATGCCGAATGTGCGCATTTAAATCAAAAAGTTCTGCCGGCAAAGGCGGCTACCTGTACTGAGTCTGGTATCACAGAGGGAAGAACCTGCGAAAAATGCGAGGAAATTATTAAAAAACAATCTATTATTCCCGCTAAAGGACATGAATGGGGATATTATACTTGCCTTGTCTGTGGTGTAAAAAAATATAGCAAAGGCTTAAAATTCGTATCAAATGGCGACGGAACGTGTAGTGTTGACGGAATTGGTACATGTAAAGATACAATTTTAATAATTCCACCTGTTTCTCCCACTGGTGATATAGTCACCGCAATTGATGGTCAAGCGTTCTCTGGTTGCACCTCGCTTACAAGTATAAATATTCCCGATAGCGTAACAAGCATTGGCTTCAGAGCGTTCTCTAGTTGCACCTCGCTGACAAGTATAAATATTCCGGATAGTGTAACAAAAATTGAACATGATGCTTTCTCAGATTGCAAATCGATGGTTAGTATTTCATTTGGTAAAGGAGTAGAGAGTATATCGGGAGTAATATATAGATGTAATTCTCTCATTAACATATTTGTTGATGAAGATAATATGTACTACAAATCTCTAGATGGGAATATATACAGTAAGGATGGTACTGTGCTTGTTAAATATGCAACCGGAAAGGTCGATAAAACTTTTACAATTCCAAGTACTGTTTTGAAAATTGAGCATGGGGCTTTTTCGTATTGCACATCACTTGAAACCGTGAAAATCTCCAATGGCGTAACAAGTATAGGCGTTCAGACGTTCTTAGGTTGTTCCTCACTTACAAATATAGAAATTCCTGATAGTGTTACAGAAATCGATAGTGGTGCATTTATGGACTGTATTTCACTTAGGAGCATTTCAATTCCTGATAGTGTAATACATATAGGAGGTTCTACTTTTCATAATTGCACTGCTCTCGAATATATTAGACTACCATTTGTTGGCGGCTTTTCAAATGTAACTAAAAAAAGTACTACTCACTTTGGATATATATTTGGTGCATCGAGTTACGAGGAAAATGCTGATTATATTCCTTCCAATTTAAAAAACGTTACAATAACTGCAGGCAACAAAATTTATGATAATGCGTTCAAAGGTTGTACATCTCTTGAAAGCGTGATCATACCTAACACTGTTACAAGCATTGGCAGTAATGCTTTCGAAGGTTGTAACACTCTTCAAAGTATAACGTTGCCATTTGTAGGAGCTACTCATAACGGGACAACCAATACTCATTTTGGATATATATTTGGCGCATCGAATTATGAAGAAAACGCTGCTGCCGTTCCGTCTGGTTTAAAGAGTGTTTCTATAATGGGAGGAGAGAGTATTTCAAAAGGGGCTTTCCTAGGGTGCAATTACATTGAAAAACTTTCGTTGCCCTTTGTTGGCGCTGCTCTAAATGGAACTGATAACACTCACTTTGGATATATTTTTGGAGCCGATGCTTTCTTTAACAATTATGATTACGTACCCAAAGGATTAAAGGAAGTTGTAATTGGCGAGGGAGTTACAAACATCGGCGATTATGTATTCTCTGGTTGCATGTTTCTTACAAATATAGATATTCCTGATAGTATTACAAGCATTGGTGTTGGTGCATTCTCTAGTTGCAAAGGTTTTATAAACATAGAAATTCCCGATAGTGTAACAAGCATTGGTGCTTCTGCGTTCTCTGATTGCACAGGCTTAACGAACATAGAAATTCCTGACAGTGTAACAAGCATTGGTATTAATGCGTTTAATAATTGCCTTTCTATTGAAAGTATAACGTTGCCTTTCGTAGGTACAGAGCTTAATGGAATGGAACACACTCTTTTTTCAGACATATTTAACATAAATGTTTATGCCTATCCTCCAAATTTAAAGAATGTTGTTATTACTGGTGGAAATAGCATTGGTGCTTCTGCGTTCTTTGAGTGTCGATCTCTTACAAATATAGAAATCCCTGATAGTGTAACAAACATTGGTAGCTATGCATTCTCTGGTTGCTCAGGTCTAACTAGTATAGAAATTCCCGATAGCGTAACAAGCATTGGTGATAGTGCATTCTCTAGTTGCACAGGTTTAACTAGTATAGAAATTCCCGATAGCGTAACAAGCATTGGTGATAGTGCATTCTCTAGTTGCACAGGTTTAACTAGTATAAAATTTCCCGATAGCGTAACAAACATTGGTAGCTATGCATTCTCTGGTTGCTATAAGCTTGTTGAAGTCATAACGCCTCTTGGCATTGGAGCTGGTAGTGTTGATTATGGATGCGTAGCATATTATGCAAAAGAAGTACATAACGGAGAAAGCACGATAGTTAACAAAGATGATTATCTCTTCTATACTTATGAAGGTATAAATTATCTTCTCGATTATATAGGTGACGACAGCAAGCTTACACTTCCCGAAAACTATAATGGTGAAACTTATGAAATTTATAAGTTTGCATTCTCCTATTGTAGCTTGCTCACCGAGATTGTGATTCCCGATGGTGTAACAATCATTGGCGATTCTATATTCTACCGTTGCACCTCGCTGACAAGTATAGTAATCCCCGATAGTGTTAAAGAAATTGACTCCGAAACGTTTTATGGCTGCACCTCGTTGGAAAGTATAGTAATCCCCGATAGTGTGACAAGGATTGGCTACAGAGCGTTTTATGGTTGCACCTCGCTTACCAACGTATATTACACCGGTACTGAGGAAGAATGGGCGAATGTTTCTATAAACAGCAGTGGCAACTCTTATCTTACAAACGCCACCATTAATTATATCTGCGTTCCCGTAGAGTAACATTCTTTACCTTTTCAGCAGAGAGCCACGGCTCTCTGCTTTTTTATTGAAAAGGGGTTGTATTTTCCATAAAAATATGCTAAAATATTAAAATGACAAAATATGCACGCTCATTTGCGCGCAGAAAGAGAGAAATCTATTATGGAAAAATTCTATTTAACCACAGCGATAGCATACGCATCGCGCAAGCCTCATATAGGCAATACCTATGAGATCATTATGGCAGACGCCTTTGCCAGATTCCAGAAGAGTCAGGGCAAGGACGTATTCCTCTGCACAGGTACCGACGAGCACGGTCAGAAGATCGAGAATCTTGCCGCCGAGGCAGGTATTACACCCAAGGCATACGTTGACAACGTAGCAGGTCAGATCAAGGATCTCTGGGATCTTATGGATGCAGATTATGATCACTTTATCCGAACCACCGACGACTATCACGAGGAGGTAGTCGCTAAGATATTTAAGAAGTTCTACGACCAGGGCGATATCTATAAGGGATATTACGAGGGCTGGTATTGCACCCCCTGTGAGTCCTTCTTTACCGCTACCCAGGCGGCGAACGGCATCTGCCCCGACTGCGGCAGACCTGTAAGTCAGGCGAAGGAGGAGGCTTACTTCTTCAAGATGTCCAAGTACGCCGACCGCCTTATTAAGCACATTGAGGACAACCCCGGCTTCATCGAGCCCGAGAGTCGTAAGAAGGAGATGGTAAACAACTTCCTTAAAGCAGGTCTGCAGGATCTCTGCGTTTCCCGTACCTCCTTCAAGTGGGGCATTCCCGTCACCTTCGATCCCAAGCACGTCACTTACGTATGGCTTGACGCGCTCACCAACTATATCACCGCCCTCGGCTACGATCCCGATAAGTCCTTTGAGGAGCAGTCCGAGAAGTTCAAGAAGTATTGGCCTGCCGACGTTCACATTATCGGTAAGGATATTTTGAGATTCCACACTATCTATTGGCCCATCTTCCTTATGGCGCTTGATCTTCCTCTGCCTAAGAAGGTGTTCGGTCACCCATGGTTCAATTTTGGAAACGACAAGATGTCAAAATCCAAGGGCAACGTGGTTTACGCGGATGAGCTTGCAGAGCGCTTCGGTGTTGATGCAGTAAGATACTACGCACTCTCCGAGATGCCCTATAACTCCGACGGCAGCGTCACCTACGAGAGCGTTGTTGCAAGATATAACAACGACCTTGCAAACAACCTCGGCAACCTTGTCAGCCGTACCCACGCTATGACGAAGAAGTACTTTGGCGGCGTTATCCCCACTCCCTCTGGCAGCGAGCCTCTTGACGTCGACCTTCAGAATACCGTTGCCAACGCGATTACAAGAAACGTAGAGCTTATGAACGACTACCACGTAGCCGACTCTCTTGACGTTGTATTCAATATGCTCAGACGCGCTAATAAGTATATCGACGAAACTATGCCCTGGGTGCTCGCAAAGAACGAGAGCGACAAGCCTCGTCTTGCAACCGTTATCTACAATCTCCTTGAGACCATTCGCATCGCGGCTGTGCTTCTCACCCCCTATATTCCCACCACCGCAGAGAACATCTTTAACCAGCTCGGTACAGATAAGAGATCCTTTGAGTCCACCGCCGTATTCGGCGAGCTCGAAAGCGGAAAGCCTCTTGGCGAGGCGTTCACCCTCTTTGCCCGTATAGATGAGAAGAAGTTCCTTGAGGAGATGGAGGCAAAGATCGCCGCTGCTATCGAGGCGAATAAGCCTGTTGAAGAGCCCGAGCACGAGGCAGAGATCGGCATTGACGCATTCTCCGCCGTTGAGCTTCGCGTTGCAGAGATCATTGCCTGCGAGCCCATTCCCAAGGCAAAGAAGCTTCTGAAGCTTCAGGTTGACCTCGGCTACGAAAAGCGCCAGGTCGTTTCGGGAATTGCAAAGTTCTACAAGCCCGATGATCTTATCGGTAAAAAGGTCTGCCTTGTCACTAATCTTAAGCCTGCAAAGCTCTGCGGAGTTGATAGCTTCGGTATGATCCTTGCATCGGGCGAGGAGGATGTTAAGGTAGTATTCCTTGATCCCAGCGCAAAGAACGGAGACAGAATCCACTGATGAAATACTTTGATTCTCACGCCCACTATTACGACGAGAGATTTTCGGAGGAACTTGAAATGGGTGTCGATACTCTTATCGACACCCTTCTTGCTGATAACGTTTCTTATATAGTAAACATCGGCACCAGTCCCGAGACCTCCCGCCTCGCAATAGAGCAGGCGAAAAAGCACGAAAATATGTATACCGCCATCGGTATTCACCCCTCAGACACCCGTTTTCTCTCGGATATGGATGCCGAGCTTGCCGATATTCGCAATCTGATACTTGATAGCTCAAATAAATGCGTCTGCCTCGGTGAGATAGGTCTTGATTATCACTATCCCGACACCGATAAGGAGCGTCAGAGGCGCTACTTTGTCGCCCAGATGGAGATGGCTCGCGAGCTTAACATCCCCGTTTGCATTCACGACAGGGAATCCCACGCAGACGTGATGGAGATTATCCGCCGCTACCCTGAGGTAAAGGGCGTTCTCCACAGCTTTTCCGGCTCTGCCGAGATGGCAGAGGAGCTGGTAAAGCTCGGCTGGATGATATCCTTCTCGGGTACTCTCACGTTTACTAATGCGAGAAAGCCCAAGGAGGTTGCTGCCCGCATCCCCCACGAGCGCGTGATGATCGAGACCGACTGTCCCTATCTAGCACCTCATCCTAAGCGTGGAACGCTTAATCATTCGGGTAATCTTGAGTACACAAACGCCACCCTCGCATCGATCTGGGGCATAACCCCCGAGGAGTGCGCCCGCATCACCGAAAACAACGCGAAAAGGTTCTTTAAGATATGAAAAAATCTATGTGTATCACCTACGTGGTAGAGGGAAAGCTTTACCTGAATATCACCAATAAATGCTCGAACCGCTGCGAATTCTGCATTCGCAATAACGGTGACGGAGCATACGGCTCGGACAGCCTATGGCTTGAGCGCGAGCCTACTCGCGAGGAGATTCTTGACTCTGTTTTCTCCCACGATCTGTCCGCCTTTCCCGAGCTTGTTTTCTGTGGCTACGGTGAGCCCACATACCGACTTGACGATGCCGTCTATATTGCGAAAAGGGTTAAGGAAAAGCACCCCGATATAAAGATCAGAATAAACACCAACGGTCACTCCGACCTGATAAACGGCAGGAAAACCGCCCCCGAGTACGAGGGCGCGTTCGATATCGTTTCTATAAGCCTGAATACCCCCTCGGCAGAGCGCTATCAGCAGATATGTCACTCGGTCTTTGGCGAGAGTGCCCACGGCGCGCTTCTTGCCTTTGCAGGCGAGGTAAAGAGCTATGTTCCCACTGTCTGCCTATCTGCCGTAAAGGAAACCTTAACACCCGATGAAATCGAGCTTTGCAAGAAGATCTCTGCCGACATCGGCGTCACTCTTCGACTCCGCGACTACATCCCTCCCGAGTCCTGACACTGTTAAAATATGAGGTCTTGAACATAGAGCTGTACATCATCAGATGCGACAGCGGCGTTCTCATAATGTCAAAGCAAACGCCCATATAATCAAACTCTCTCGTCAGATCAAGCAGAGCCTTGATACCGTTCAGAGAGGTAAATACACACTCACCCTGTTTTCGGTCACTAAAGTGCGAGAGCAGGGTGCTTTCGTTATGCTCGACCTTATACCCATTCCGCCTCGCCACCGCCATAGCTTCGCTGTAAGTGGTGTACCGTCCGTCATACATAACGGGCGCGGGCAAATCAATAAACACCTTTGCGCTCTCACCCAGACAGGCAAAATCTGCCATAGCCCTCCGCTCGCCATCCTCAAAGCTTGCAGGATTTTCCTCGGCATATTTCGGATAGTATATCACACTTCCGTCGGCATATTCGCTGAACTCTATGGGAGATTTATCGTTGATCTCGGTGATAAGAATAAGATCGCACCCTATCATCAGCTTGCGCAAAATCATTAAAAACGCAGCAAATTCCTCGGCAGAATTTGAAAGCGCGCAGGCATCCATAACGATACCCTTATATCCGCCGCTTTTGGCAAGCTCTATCAGCCCCTCGGCAAAGGCGGTAAGATTCTCTCCCGATTTGTACCTCTCGGTGTATCTGTCATACACGCGCACCAGGGGTATTTTCTTTTCCTTGTTTGCAAGGCGCACCTCTCTCGAATCATCAAAGCTTCGCGCGATCTTCTCTTTGTCAGCTACCGCCGAGCCAAAGGTGATGTATGTGAGAAAGGGAAGTGCGCGGCGCAGAGCATCCTCACTGCACCCCTTGTAAAAATATCCGTTAGCCACGGCCATACCGCCCGTGCGCTCACCGTATTTCACGGCTATCCTGTCCCCGACGCGTAGAGCCTTGTCACACAGCCAGGGATTATGGGACATAATATCCTTTTTCAGCACCCCAAAGCGCAGCGCGATCCTTTCAAGGCTGTCGTTTGGCTGTACTGTATAGCTTCTCGTCGGCGTCAGTATCAGCAGCTCCTCGCCCTCTGCCGCATCTCCCTCGTATATCTCGTTTATCTGCCTTAGATTCTCCTCGGGAACACCGTACCCTTCTGCAATATCTCTTATACATTCGTCATTTCTTTTGATATGTATGTGCATATTTTCTCCTAACTTTTCGGTTTTGTTTTCATTCTATGCTATCATATCATTTTGGCTAACACTAATATGGTCGAAACCCGCGAATATTCACAAAATAAATATTTATTTTTTCGTCATTTTTGTACAAAAAATATATTGCATTTTTGTGCAACCTGTGATATACTATATGAGTAAAAAAATAGTATCATGAAAGGAGTAAGAAAAATGACTAAGATTATCTGCAAGAAGGAATATAATACCGAGACCTCCAAGTTCATCAAGAAGGTTACCGTTGGCAGCTACGGCGATCCCGCAGGCTACGAGGAATGCCTCTTTGTTACCGAGGGCGGCAACTACTTCCTCTATGTAAGCGGTGGCGCAGAGTCTAAGTATCCTACCGAGGACATCAAGAGAATGTCTAAGAAGGTTGCTGACGAGTGGATCGCTAACAACTAATTCTTCGGTTATATTTGGTAAAAAGGGTCGTTTGCTGAACTCTCGACGTAGGTAACTACGTCTTCGGTCGCAAGCGACTCTTTTTACCTAAATCTAACCATCGAATTACATCCTTCTGTAATATTTGGCTAAAACCGCAGACTGCTTTACTCGGAGGATAAAGCCTTCTCTGTTGGAGAAGGGGGACCGCTTGCGGTGGATGAGGTATCTTCGGGTCACATTCCACGGTTTTATCTCAAATCTTACTATGGGAATAGAAAAAAGACTGCCACACGGCAGTCTTTTTTCGTTATTGATTTGATTTAATAGCGAGATTGGAGCAACAATGTCCGAGCAGCTTCTCGGCAACGAGAGAGTTGTCAGAAAGCTTGTCAGAGAGGGAGATCCTCTCGTTGACAGAGTGATAAGCTGGGCCGAGAACGTTAAGAAAACGCTCTCCGGCAAGGGCGAAAAGTTCACTCTCGCTGAAAAGCGTAGGATGGATAAGGCTCTGAAGCTTTATCTGAAGGCCGCCGAGGCTGCAGGCAACAGGGATCTTGTCAAGAGGATTCTCGCCCTTCGTGAGGAGGATGAGGATAACTCGGCAGAAAACGAACATTTAAGCAAGTTATCTGCAGAAAATCAGCAAAAAGAGTCGCTAACGAACATAAATCAAGGAAATATGCAGGTTAGCAGCTTCTCTAAAGATTTTGCTGATAGTACCTTTAATAGCTTTGGTATAACTAAACCCGGCGATTATATCCACGTGCAGAGGAAGGTATTTGATACGCTTCTAAATGAAGGGTTCTTTACCAATATCGAAACTCGCAGCAGAACAGATATAAATGCAGAGTCAGGTATGGTTATTGAGACTAATAAGAGCAGCATCAGTGAAACTTTTAATGAAGATAACTATAAGCGTCTTGGAAAGTTCAAGAAGATCGCAAAGCTTGCAACAGTTAGAATACTTCCTGAAATTATAAAGAACGGCAAACTCATAGCCGATAATGTACCTAATAAATATCAAAATTCGGCAAATAAGACCTTTGCCTACATTTCGTATGATACGGAAATAGATGGTGTTCCTATTACCGTAAAGTTGGACATTAAAAAGTCTCCGGCAAAAAACAAGTTGTGGGTGCATTCGATTATTACAGAAAAAAAATAGCACCGGTCAAGATGTATTTTCCAAAAATGGAATAGGGACACCCTATCGAACCGATGCTATTGGTGATATTGTACCACAAGATTTCAATTCTGTCAATAGTGAAACAAAATTTTCTTACAAGGCACCGGCAGAAAGCAAAGTTTACAAGCGGATTGCCGAGTGGGAAAAGCTGAAGGTTTACGAGAAGGCTGATGCCGAGAAAATGCTCTACACGATTCTGTCGGACGTTATGACATTCTCGGAGGATCAAGCGGCTGTTATGACTCTGGATGGAAGAAAGGATGCCGAGCAGCTTCTCTGGGCCGAGCCAAATAAAAAAGCAGAGCGAGAAAACCGCCCTGCTTTTTATTCTTTTATTTCAAATAAAGCTTATTTACACTTGCTTCCTCGGAGGCAAATCTCTTTATAGATTCAATTCCGCCCTTGCAGCCACCCTTGGTCGCATAGCCGTGGGAGGAATGGCAGATGCACAGACCGTTGGGAGCGTACAGACGGAAACGGTACTGCTCCGCCTTGTCAAGATAGATCTCCCACTTGGGACAGGGAATAGAAACACTCTTTTTGAGAGTGGTGTCCTCGGTCTCTGCCTTTGCGGCGTTTGCTATAACGCTGTTGATGCCTGTGGTGACCGCGGTCTGCGAGGAATAGATCTGGGAGTATGCTATAACCATATGGTTGGATGCATAAAGGCTGAAGAAGAATCTTCCGTCCTTCGCGCGTCTGATATCCCATTTGCCGTTAGCGGAGGGCTTGCTCTCCTGAATAGCAACCGCTCCCTTTACCTCGGGAGAATCGTCGTAAAGCTCCTCTGCTACCTGCGCCTTTGCGGCCTTTGTAGCAGTCTTTTTATTCGTTGCCTTTGCAGAGGTTTTCTTAGAAGCAGTAGCCTTCTTAGCTACGGGCTTTTCTACCTTTGCTGCGGGCTTTGTCGCCGCCTTTTTCGCCGTGGGAGCAGCCTTAGGCTCTGCCGCCTTTTTGGTCGTCTTTTTTGCTTCGTCGGGCTTTACCGCCTTGGTAGCAGGCTTCTTTGCCTCGGTGGGCTTGACAACCTTTGCCGCAGGCTTTGCTGCATTTTTTGCCTTGGGGTTGATTATCTTCTCTACGGGCTGGGGCGCAACCCTGTTGGAGCTTGCCGCCTTCTTTGCCGCGGGCTTCTTAGGTGTGGAGGTCTTCTTGGGCTGCGCGGGCTTTTCGTCCTCCGTCTTGGTGGCAGGTCTGTTTACCACAGGGGGAAAATCCTCCTTGAAGTACTCCTCCTGACCGTCTGTATTAGATTTTTTGCTTGAGAAAAGCGACTTGATTTTAGCCATTTTAATTGCCTCCATAGTTGTTTTACTATATTCTACCATATTTTCAGCAAAAAAACAACTAAAAAAAGCAAAAAAATCTCTTATTTTCTCTCTTTTTTGCTTGCCTTTTCCTTTAGAAAGGCAAGCGCCTCCTTAATTCCGCCGATCTCGTCAATAAGACCGCACTCCACCGCCTCGTATCCGTTGAGGATAGAGCCTATGTCATTCACCAGCGTATCGGTACGGCTTATCATATGACGAAATTTCTCCTCCTTTACCGAGGAGTGATCGACGATAAATCTGATTATCCTGTCCTGCATTTTTTCAAGATAATTAAACGCCTGAGGAACTCCAAGCACCACTCCGCTGGTCCTCACGGGATGAATTGTCATAGTTGCGCTCGGCACTATAAACGATCTGTCCGCGCTCACCGCCAGAGGCACTCCGATGGAATGACCGCCGCCAAGCACCACCGAAGCGGTCGGCTTCGTCATGCTTGCTATTACCTCCGCCATAGCAAGTCCCGCTTCCACGTCGCCGCCGAGGGTGTTTATTAGAATAATTATCCCTTCTATTCTGTCGCTTTCCTCAAGAGCCACGAGGGTAGGGATAACGTGATCGTATTTTGTCGCCTTCTGCGTGTTGTCAAGGACGTAATGTCCCTCTATCTGCCCGATGATCGAAAGGCAGAATATCGCTCCACCCGCACTCTCCAGTAGGGCAGTGCCGTCCTTTATCATATTTTCCTCGCCCTGTCCTTCGCAAGAAATCTTTTCTTTGTCCATAGAAGCACCTCGCGCATTTTTAATATTTATATTTTTTTCGATAATCTTTGCGTTTATGCATTGATTTTCAAAAAATATTATGCTATAATATAACGTGGATTACCGCGGACACTTTGTTCGCTGAAATAAATCAGTTAAGGAGATTTCATAATGAAACAGGTTTTAGTTGAAACATCTGCAAGACACATTCATCTCAGCCGCGAGGCAGTTGACGTTCTCTTTGGCGAGGGCTATCAGCTTACAAATAAGAAGGAGCTTAGCCAGCCCGGTCAGTTCGCTTGCGCTGAAAAGCTTCTTGTAGTAGGTCCTAAGGGCACTCTGAAGGCATCTATTCTCGGTCCTACCAGAAATGCAAGCCAGGTTGAGATTTCTCTTACAGATGCCCGTGCTATCGGTGTTGTGGCTCCTATTCGTGAGTCGGGTGACATCAAGGGTAGTGGTGCATGCAAGCTTGTAAACCCCGAGAACGGTGCTGAGCTTGAGCTCTCCGAGGGCGTTATCGCTGCAAAGCGTCATATCCATCTTACTCCCGAGGCAGCTGCTGAAATGGGCGTTGCTGATAAGGAGATCGTTTCTGTTAAGATCGAGTCCGAGCGTACTGCTATACTCGGTGACGTTGTTGTAAGAGTAAGCCCCAGCTTTGCTCCCGCTATGCATATCGATACCGACGAGGCTAATGCTGCTTGTGCATTCGGTACTATCTACGGCGAGATCGTAAAGTAATTCAAATAAGTTAAATTTTTAAAAGGAGATATATAAATTATGGCAGAACTTGTTTACTCCAAAGAAGTGGAAAACATGTGCGTCGTTGCCAAGGGCCCCAATCACGGACCTGCTCCCATTCCCGAGGAGGGCAAATGGGTAAAGGCAAAGGACATTACTGACATCTCGGCTTACACTCACGGTGTGGGCTGGTGCGCACCTCAGCAGGGTGCTTGTAAGCTTTCGCTTAACGTTAAGGACGGTATCATCGAGGAAGCTCTCGTTGAGACTATCGGCTGCTCGGGTATGACTCACTCTGCAGCTATGGCAGCAGAGATCCTTCCCGGTAAGACTCTTCTTGAGGCTCTTAATACCGACCTTGTTTGTGATGCAATTAACACAGCTATGCGTGAGCTCTTCCTTCAGATCGTTTACGGTAGATCTCAGTCTGCATTCTCCGAGGGTGGTCTTGTAATCGGCGCCGGTATGGAGGATCTTGGTAAGGGTGAGAGATCCATGGTTGGTACTATGTACGGTACTAAGGCAAAGGGTGTTCGTTACCTCGAGATGACCGAGGGCTACTGCACCAGAATGGCTCTTGATGCTGACAATCAGGTAATCGGCTATGAGTTCGTTTCTCTCGGCAAGATGACCGACTTTATCAAGAAGGGCATGGAGCCTAACGAAGCATACGAGAAGTCTAAGGGTACATACGGCAGATTCAACGACGCCGTTAAGTACATAGATCCTCGTAAGGAATAAGAAGGAGGAAATATAAATGGCACGTTTTGAAGGTTATGAAAGACGCGAGGCGAAGATCCTCGCCGTACTTAATGAATATGGCATTTCCTCTATCGACGAGTGTAAGGCTATATGCGATGCAAAGGGCATCGATCCCTATAAGATTGTAGAAGAGACCCAGCCTATCGCGTTCGAGAACGCAAAGTGGGCGTACACCGTTGGCGCAGCTATCGCAATCAAGAAGGGTTGCACTAAGGCTGCTGATGCTGCTGCAGCAATCGGTATTGGTCTCCAGTCCTTCTGTATCCCCGGCTCCGTAGCAGAGAACCGTAAGGTTGGTCTCGGCCACGGTAATCTTGGTTCTATGCTCCTTTCCGAGAGCACAGAGTGCTTCTGCTTCCTCGCAGGTCACGAGTCCTTCGCTGCTGCAGAGGGCGCAATCAAGATCGCTCTTAACGCTAACAAGGTTAGAACAAAGCCCCTTCGCGTTATTCTGAACGGTCTTGGTAAGGACGCCGCAATGATCATTTCCAGAATCAACGGCTTCACCTACGTTCAGACCGAGTTTGATCCTTATACCGAAGAGGTTAAGGTTATCAGCGAAACCGCATACTCCAAGGGCGACAGAGCAAAGGTTAAGTGCTACGGCTCTGACTCCGTTCCCGAGGGCGTTGCAATTATGCGTCTTGAGAACGTTGGCGTTTCTATCACCGGTAACTCCACCAACCCCACCAGATTCCAGCACCCCGTTGCAGGAACTTACAAGAAGTGGTGTAACGAGAACGGCAAGAAGTATTTCTCCGTTGCTTCCGGCGGCGGTACCGGCCGTACCCTGCATCCCGATAATATGGCAGCCGGCCCCGCTTCCTACGGTCTGACCGATACTATGGGTCGTATGCACGGTGATGCAC
>JAZNZI010000084.1:0-11508 GCA_045594865.1 Eubacteriales bacterium
CCTGTTACAATGCTCTCAAGAGCCTTGTAGTCCTCGGGATACTCGCCCTCAGCTACCCATTTACCAATAAGATTACACATAATGCGTCTGAAGTACTCATGGCGAGGATAGGAAACGAAGGAGCGGCTGTCGGTAAGCATACCAACGAAAGCGGAGAGTGTGCCAAGGTTGGCAAGAGCCTGCATCTGCGCCTCCATACCGTCGCGCTGATCGTTGAACCACCAGCCAGAGCCGAACTGAATCTTGCCTGCTACGCCAGCTCCCTGGAAGCAACCAAGCATAGTTCCCAGAACATAATTATCCTTGGGGTTAAGTGTATAAAGAATAGTTTTGGGAAGCGCATCAGCGCATTCAAGATGGCTCATAAATGCACCCAGATCCTCTGCGATGCAAAGATCGTTGATAGAATCAAAGCCTGTATCGGGGCCAAGCTTCTCATACATCTTCTTGTTGTTATTACGAAGCGCGCCGATGTGAAGCTGCATAGCCCAATCGTACTTTACGTACTCCTCAGCGCACGCAAGAAGCATTGCAGTCTTGAAGGAATCGATCTCCTCCTTAGTAAGCGCCTCGCCTGCCATACGCTTATCAAAAGCAGCCTTGGGATCGCCAACCGCGAAGGGAACGTACTCGAGAGCGTGGTCAGAAAGACGGCAGCCATACTCGTTGAAGTATGCGATGCGAGCCTTTATCCAAGCAACAAGCTCCTCATAGGACTTAACGCCTGTAGACTCGATATAAGGAACGAAGGTATCCTTGCCGATCTCAACAGCCTTATCGGGACGGAAGGTAGGAAGGACCTTGGTAGAGAAGCTGCGCAGAGCTGCGTGATACTCAAGGGTGTCAACGGGATCGTCGGTGGTGCAGATGATCTCAACGTTAGAGCGACGAATAAGCTCCTGAGCGCGATACTCGGGCTTTGCAAGGCACTCGTTTACCTTATTCCAGATGCGCTCGCAGGACTCCTCGTTAAGAGTTTCGTCAATGTCGAAATATCTCTTAAGCTCAAGGTGAGTCCAATGATAAAGGGGGTTGCCGATAAGACGAGGAAGAGTCTTCGCAAACATCTTGAACTTCTCGTACTCGTCAGCATTACCTGTAATATACTCCTCGGGAACGCCGTTCGTTCTGATCTGACGCCACTTATAGTGGTCACCGCTGAGGAAAAGATCAAAGGCATTTCTGAACTGATAATTCTCTGCGATCTGCTTAGGAGAGAGATGGCAATGGTAGTCGATAATAGGAAGATCCTTTACCATTGCATAAAGCTTCTTTGCAGGCTCGTTTTTAAGCATAAAGCTATCGTTAATAAAGCTCATAGTGTTACACCGTCCTTAAATATTGATATTTCTCTGTAATTATTTATTTCGTTCTTGGTTTCTTTTCCCTCGGCTACGCTTACAACATAATCAAACAGCTCCTCGGTAAGAGGATTACCGTCAAGCGTGGGGGAAGCATCAAAGTCGATCCAGCCCGCCTTTCGCTCTGCAAGCGAGTGATTTGTGGCGATCTTTACGGTGGGAACGGGCGCGCCAACAGGTGTTCCACGACCTGTGGTAAACAGGATAATATGCACGCCTGCCGCCATAAGATTTGTGATCGCTACGATGTCATTGCCCGGACCTTTAAGGAGCGAAAGCCCGTTTTTACTAAGCACGTCACCGTAATCAAGCACGTCAACCACCTTAGAGAGACCGCCCTTCTGCACGCACCCGAGAGATTTCTCCTCAAGGGTAGTAATACCGCCCTTTTTGTTGCCGGGCGAGGGGTTCTCGTAAATAACCTGATTATGCCTTGTGTAGTAATCCTTGAAATCATTGATAAGCTTAACTGTCTTATCAAATACCTCCCTGCTCTCGCAGCGCTGCATAAGCAGATGCTCCGCACCGAACATCTCGGGAACCTCGGTCAGAACACAGCTGCCGCCGTAGGAGATTACCTTATCCGAAAGTCTGCCCACAAGGGGGTTCGCGGTAATTCCGCTGTATCCGTCGCTACCGCCGCACTTAAGTCCTATGCGAAGCTTCGAAACGTGAACGGGCTGACGCTCGAATTTCGCCGCGTATTCCTTAAGCTCGTTGATAAGAGCCACGCCTGCGGCAATATCGTCGTCGTGATCCTGTGTGTTAAGGAACTTTACTCTATTGGGATTAAACTCACCAAGCACCTTTTTAAACACGTCGATGTTATTGTTCTCACAGCCAAGGCCGAGAACGAGAACACCCGCAGCATTAGGGTGATTAACCATACCGCGAAGGATCTTCTGTGTTATTGTCTGATCGTCACCAAGCTGGGAGCAACCGAAGGGATGGGGAAAATATCTCGCGCCTGTAAGCTCAGAAAGCTTCTGTGCGATTTTATTAACGCATCCAACCGTGTTGACGATCCAGATCTCGTTTCTGATACCGACGTCACCGTTTTCGCGAACGTAGCCCATAAAGGTGCGATCTGTGGGAACGGCGGGGGTATCGTAAAACTTAGGCTCGTAGCTATACTCAAGATTCCCCGAAAGATTAGTCTTTACGTTATGAGTATGTACATGCTCTCCCTTCTTTATATCGCAGATAGCGTGACCTATGGGATTGCCGTATTTGATAATATCCTCACCGCATTTTATATCGTGAAGAGCATATTTATGGCCGTCCTCAAGGTTGATATCCACATTATCAAGCTTATTTATTAACATACTTCTCTACCTCTGCAGTAAGGAACGACAGATCCTGTCCCCAAAGCGACTGATTTGCAAGGATCTCGGCGGTACTGCTCTTCTTCATAAACTCTACAACATCCTTGTCGTCATTGGTCATATCGGTTTTGTAGAACTCGATAAGCTTTGCAAAGGAGAACAGAAGAGTTTCGGGCATCTTATTAAATCTCTTGGTATACTCGAGAATGGAGGGAAGAACTCTTACCTTGAACTTGGAAACAGAGTTAAGGGCAATGGCAGAAAGATAATGCTTGATATACGGGTTGCTAAAGCGTTCTACAACGCTGTTTGCGTAGGAGCGAAGCTCATCCTCAGGAAGATCAAGGGTAGGCAGGATCTCATCGAAAACGCATTTCTTAAGATGCTCACTCATAGTAGGATCGTCAAGGCAGCTCTTAACGGTATCAAGTCCCGAAAGAAGCGCGTAAGGAACGAGAGAGGTGTGGGCGCCGTTAAGGATTCTTACCTTTCTTGTGCGGTACATTTCAAGCTTGTCGGGGGTGACGATTACATTAAGGTCGGTCTTGTTAAAGGGGAGCTCGCTGTTAAGATCGAACTCGGTTTCGATTACCCAAAGATGGAAGAACTCGGAGGTGTTCGCCAGATTATCCTCATAGCCAAGTCCAAGATCCTCGCCCTTGGGATAACCTGTATTGATGCGGTCAACGAGAGTATTAGTGAAAACGTTTTCATTGGCAACCCATTTTTTGAAGTCCTCTCCTAGCTGCCAAAGATCAGCATACTGAAGTATACATTTCTTAAGATTGTCACCATTGCGATCAATTAATTCGCAAGGAAGGAAGATAAATCCGGGCAGACTGAGTTCAAAGCGCTTTTTGAGAAGCAACGTAACCTTTGCGGGAAAGCTCTTGGGGGGAGCATCTGTAATCTTGTCATCTGCAGAGAAAACGATGCCGCTCTCAGTGGTATTGGAAACAACGAAGCGAAGCTGGGGCTGCTCTGCAAGCGCAAGATACTCATCAAAATTATCATAAGGCTTAACACATCTTGAAATAACGTCTACTACTGTAGTATCAACGCCCTCAACGCCTCTGATTACGTGAGTATATACGCAATTCTGAGCAGTAAGCATATCGCACATACGCCGCTCGATAGGCTGAACGACTACTACGCTGCCGTCAAAATCGGAATTTTCATTCACCTTCTGAAGCATCCAGTCCACGAATCCGCGAAGGAAGCCGCCCTCACCGAACTGAATAACTCTTTCAGTTCTTTGCTTTTTTTCAAAAACCATAATGAAAGCCTCTCTATATTTTATTTTTTATACTATATCCATTATAATGGAATATATAAAGATACGCCTTAATTATTTTGATATTGAATATACTAATTTCTATTAAAACTTGATTAATTTGATTTTAAAATAAAAGGTGATGCAACAGATGTCTACATCACCGATTATTTTTTATTTGTTAGCATATAGGTATACGCCTGATTTCCTTTGCGTTCTCGTGTAAGAATTCCAAGCTGCAAAAGCAGAGCCAAAGCACCGTGCGCACCAATACCACGAAGTCCGCTGATCTTTTCAAATTCCAAGGCAGTAAAGCTTTCGGGCATATCAGTAGGCAGAAGCAGACGGTAATCATCGCTTGATTTAAGCTCAATGACAGAGCCAAGCGAGGTTGGTATACAGTTAATTTTTGACGTGCGCTTTCGTCCAACGCGGATCTTTCCACTAAGAAGTCTCGTTTCGTCAACGTTTACAAGCATAACGAGAACTGTAAGATTCTCATGCGGGATAAACCGCCTTATCATTGACAGCTCGGATAAAGCGTGTATCGCTCTGCCCCTCTTTGCGCTTTTTCTCGATGGCAAGCTCTCTCCACTTTCGCTATCAATGCGACAGATTCGCTTATTCTCTATTATCGGGCAAACGACCGTCACTTTTTCCAGAGGTAAAAAGCGCTCGAGTTTTGGAACGAGCTTATTGAAGGAACGGGTTTGTATCTCTACAATTCCTTCCTCATTACGAATATCCGCCACAGAGCCGAGCAAGGCAATTTCGTGCTTTGATTCATCCGTCTCAAAATAAAATTTCAAGCTTCGATGAAGCATCTTTTCACCGTATGTTCCTATTCCGCCCTGAGCTGCTTCGGATGCGGAAGCTATCTCGATCGCCTCGGAAAATGATATCTTCTCAAGCATCTTTTCTGAGCGCGTCTATGGCTGCGCGTCGGTCGTTAGCCTTGAACACAGAGCTGCCCGCAACCAATATGCCGGCGCCTGCATTTATAAGCTCTGCAGCATTGCTTTCGTCGATACCGCCATCAACCTGAATTTCTATATTAATTCCGCGCTTTTTCGTTTCTGCCTTGAGTTTTCTTACCTTTTCAATGGTTTCTGGAATAAGCTTCTGCCCTCCATATCCAGGCTCTACAGTCATCACAAGCACCATATCGCACCTGTCAAGGTAAGGATAAACCTCCTCGATAGGAGTGCCCGGTTTAACCGAAATGCCCGCCATTACGCCTTGATCGCGTATCTCGTCAAGCAGCTTTCCGGGCTCCTCGCAGGCTTCAAGATGAAATGTTAGAATATCGGCCCCCACCTCGATAAAGCGCTCGGCATAGCGCTCGGGTGCCTCTATCATAAGATGAACGTCAAATATCATATTGCTTCTCTGGCGAAGCGAGGCAATCACGGGAAGACCAAAGCTGATATTTGTGACGAACATACCGTCCATAACGTCAAGATGTACCATATCAGCGCCTGCAGATTCGATATCCGCCACCTCTTTGGCAAGATTGGAAAGATCGGCGGCAAGAACCGAAGGAGAAATTTTTGTCATATTTTATCCTTTCTATATACATATATCAAATGTTATAGTGACATAACTTTATTAATACCATAAAATAATAGAGAGCCACTTGTGGCAGACAATGGCAAATGCCCTCGCGCCGACAATAAAGTTAAAGATGTTTCAAGAATTTACGCGAGTAGGCTATGCCTTTTGATTGGGGTGATCTTTCACCCCTTTTTTACTGTTGCAACGGCGTGAGCGCTTATTCCCTCCTCACGTCCCGTGAAGCCAAGGCGTTCCTCTGTAGTAGCCTTTACGTTTACTCTGCCCCGTTCTATTCCCAGAATTTCGGAGATATTACCGATCATTTCATCAATATATCCTGCAATTTTCGGACTTTGAAGAACTATAGTTGAGTCTACATTAATAACAGAAAAACCGTTGTCCGAGAGAAGCTTTGCAACCCTTTTCAAAAGCAGAAGGCTTGAGATATCCTTATAGCTTGCATCATTATCGGGAAAATGTCTGCCAATATCGCCAAGACCGCAAGCGCCAAGCAATGCGTCCATTATAGCGTGGACAAGCACGTCTGCGTCCGAATGTCCAAGCAGTCCCTTGGAGTGAGGAATATCCACGCCGCCAAGAATGAGTCTGCGCCCATCTGCAAGTCTGTGAACGTCGTATCCCTGTCCTACTCTGATATCCACCGAGCATCTCCTTTCAATAACGTATTCTGCATATGCTATATCCTCGGGTGTGGTAAGCTTAATATTATTCTTCCCTGTGTCAACGGGATGAATCTTTATACCAATAGACTCGATAAGCATATTATCGTCGGTTATTTTTCCGTCAGCGCCCGATTTTTCCAATGCTTCGCTGTATAAGCTACACTTGAAAATCTGCGGTGTATGTGCGATAAACAGCCTCTCTCGCGGAAGAGTTGAGCTTATCATATCGCCATCAAGCTGCTTTACGGTATCGGTGACGAAGCTACCCGCGGTGGCAGCATCGTATTTGATAGCTGCGTCGATTACGCGTGATATGTTTTCCTCGGTAATAAGACATCTTGCCGCATCGTGAATAGCCACGAATTCGGATTCTGCGGGAATCGAAGCAAAACCAAGCTTTGCAGATTCTGCCCTTGTTTTCCCCCCCGAAATGATAGCGCAAACCTTTGAAAAGGAGGACAGCTCCTCTCGTGCCCAATCGACCTCATCTGCTCGGCAAACGACTACAATACTGCTTATTTTATCACAGGATGAAAACGCCCTTAAAGAACGTCTTAAAACGCTTTCTCCCAAAAGGCACATTCTCTGCTTCGTCGTATCTGATGACATACGGCTACCGCTACCCGCGGCAAGAATTATGGCTGTAATATTGTGGGGATTTGTGTAAATTTCCAATCGAGCACTCCTTTCGGTTTTATGTCAAAATCAATTCTTTCCAAACTCTGTTAGCAAAAAATTTACATTTTCCGCACAGAACCAACATTTTTCCATTTACATTTTACCACAAGAAATGGCAAAAGAAAAGGGCTTTTTGGCTTTTTGCCTAAGATTTTTTTCTAAAAACGCAAAAAAAATCAAAAAAATTTAAATTTTCTGCAAAAAAATATTTAAAACCCCCTTGATTTTTTGTTAAATATGGTTTATAATATACGCGTGGGAGAAAGTGGGAGATTGTGTAGCAAATGTGCAACTTTGTGCAAGCCTCACCCAATATCACCCCGCAAATCAACAAAAAATCAGAAGGAGGCAGAACAAAATGGCGTTTATTAGCTCGTTTGTATATTCGCTTGATACCAAGAAGCGTATAATCATTCCAAATAAATTCCGTGAAGAGCTTGGCGATGTTTTTTACATTACAAGAAGCCTTGACACCTGCCTCACCATTTATCCCGAAAAGCAGTGGGATATATTCATCGAAGGACTCAGCAAGCTTCCCAACACCACAAGTGCAGCAGCAAGAGAATACTTTATGTCTGCGGCACAGAAGTGTACCCCCGACGGAAGCGGCAGAATTCTTTTTGAAGGAACAAAGCTTATCGAGCACGCGAAAATAAACAAGAATGTTGTTTTCGTCGGTGCAGGAAATACCATCAATATCTGGTCTGAGGAGCTTTGGGCAGCCCGTGAGGCAAGCCGAGATCTCGAAGGCATTCGTACTCTTCTCCAGGAAAACGGACTCTAATATGAAGCCGGAAAGGAATATTGATTTAGTATGAACAGCTTTTCTCACATATCGGTTCTCCTTTTCGAGTGTATTGAGGCTCTTAATATCAGAGACGGCTATACATACGTAGACTGCACAACAGGCGGTGGCGGCCACTCTCTTGAAATTGCAAAGCGACTTGGTCCCTCGTCAAGACTTATTTGCTTTGACCGCGATATGGATGCAATTAATGCAGCCAAGGAAAGACTTAAGGACTATCTTGACAAGATAACCTTTGTAAATGAAAACTTTTCAAGCCTCGAGAACGTTATTAAGGAGTACAACATAACAAATCTGGGTGGCGTTCTTGCCGACCTCGGCTGCAGCAGCTATCAGTTCGACACTCCCGAGAGAGGATTCAGCTATATGCACGATGCAAGGCTGGATATGAGAATGGATACCTCCTCTCCCCTATCGGCGTATGAAATTGTAAACGAATATTCCGAGCAGCAGCTGAAAAGAATAATATATGATTATGGCGAGGAGCGATTTGCCCCCAGAATTGCCTCTGCCATTTGCAAATACCGCGAAACTGAACCAATAACCACAACACACAAGCTCACAGAGATCATCAAGGGCGCGATCCCCAGTGCAGCGAGAGCAGACGGTCCCCACCCCGCCAAGAGAACCTTTCAGGCTATCAGAATCGAGGTGAACGGAGAACTGGACGCAATCAAGCCCTTGATCGACTCTGCTGCAGCAAATCTTGTTTCAACAGGACGACTTGCTATCATTTCTTTCCACTCGTTAGAGGATAGAATAGTAAAGCAATCCTACAAATCACTGCTGGGCGGGTGCACCTGCCCGAAGGACTTCCCTGTCTGCGTATGCGGCAAAAAGCCCATCATCAAGGAAATATCAAGAAAACCTATATTACCGTCAGACGAAGAACTGGAATTCAACCCCCGCTCCAGGAGTGCAAAGCTTCGCGTAGCGGAAAAATTGTAAGAGGAGAAAAGAAAAATGACACAAGCTACTAATAATTACGACAAGCTCTATGAGAACATGAAGCAGAGATTCACTATCTCCCAGGACGACAATAACTACACCATTGGCGAATATATGCTTATGAAGGCTAACTGCCAGAAGGCTGAGAGCACTTCTCTTCCCGTTGCAGTAAAGACCGCAGTGACCAGAAGTGAGGTAGCTATGACCAATATCGTTTCCTTCGTCGACGATAAGCTTACCATCAAGCAGGCTCCCGTTAAGGATAAAACCATCAAGGCATTCCCCCTCCGCGCTTCCGCATCGGCACTCCTTACAGCATCGGTTGCTTGCGCGTTCGTCCTTTCCTTTGCTCTCATCGGTGTAAAGGCGCTTTCCGCCCCCGCTCCCTCTGCAAACGAGGTTGAGATCCCCGAGACCAGCGAAGTGACAATGGCAGACGTTGACATAGCAAAATAAGAAGAAATTTCTCATAATTCAGGAACTTAATAAATAAGATATAGCGATGGATCTTTCCTCCGTCGCTATATTTTTTTATTCAGAGGAAAAAGCGTGAAAGGAAACGATAAAAAAATGACAAGGCGAAGAATTACGGCAATAATGCTCGTATTCGTTATGTTCGCCTTATATTTACTAATTAACATTTTTCGCCTTGATTATCTTGAATACGACTACTATCGGGATAAGACCTACGATCAGGTGACTACCTCCTCCGCCCTGAGCGCAGAGAGAGGCAAAATATACGATTCAAATATGAACGTCCTTGCCGAGAGTAATACGGTATGGAGAATATTCGTATCCACAAGAGATATTAAAAATGCAAGCAAAAAAAGCGGTATTGATTATGCAAGGATCATAGCCGACGGTATCTCTCCCCTGCTCTCCCTCAATGCCGATGACGTTTACAAGAAAATAAGCGGATCATCGGTCCTTGACGTCACTATTAAAAGATCTGCCTCCGAGGAGGAATACAGGCGCGTGGTTGAATTTATAAGAGCGACGAAGCTTGAAAGCCTTATATTCACCGAGGCAAAGACCTCCAGAAGTTATCCCGAGGGAACACTTGCCGCCCACGTGCTTGGTTTTACGGGCAGCGATAATCAGGGGCTATTCGGTCTTGAATACTACTACGACGATATTCTGGCAGGCGAGGACGGATATTACGTTTATGCCAAGGACGCCAACGGAATGGCACTTGACACCGAGTACTCGGATTATTTTCCTGCCGAGGACGGATACAGCATCGTGACCACCATAGATTCCTATATTCAGTCTGAGCTGGAGGCGGTAATTGAACTGGCTCGATTGAACCACGGAGCGCAGAATCGCGTGTGCGGTGTAGTAATGGACACCTCTACGGGCGCAATTCTCGGAATGGCTACAACGTCTCCTTTTGATCCCAACGATCCCTTTACCCTTGATGAGCAGTCAAAGCAAAAGCTGGCCGATTCGGGACTGATCGTCGGAACGGATGAATATAACGCCTACAAAAACGAGCTTATGCAGATCATGTGGTCAAACAAGGCGGTAAGCGAGACCTACGAGCCTGGATCTACCTTTAAGATAGTGACGGTTTCGGCAGCTCTCGACCTCGGAGTTGCAAGCGTAAACAGTACCTTTTCCTGCAAGGGATATTATCAGATAGGCGGATGGCGCATCAGATGCCATAAAACGACGGGACACGGCTCGGGATTTAATCTTGCCTACGGACTGCAGATGTCCTGCAACCCCTGTATGATGGTGCTATCGCAGAAGATAGGCGCAACGAATTTCTATAAATACGTTCAAAAATTCGGATATTTTGAGAGAAGCGGAATTGATCTGCCGAGCGAAGCGTCAACGATATTCCACAAGGAAGAAAATATCGGCTCTACCGAGCTTGCAACCGCATCCTTCGGGCAAAGATTTAAGGTTTCTATAATAAATCACCTGACGGCAATATCGGCTGTTGCAAATGGGGGCAAGCTTGTCACTCCATACGTGGTCGACAAGATAATCGACTCAAGCGGAAACGTGATATCCGAGCATACTCCCGAAATTAAGCGAACGGTTGTATCGGAGGAGGTGGCAAATACCGTTTCACAAATACTTATTGATGGTGTCAGCGGAGACGGTGGCGCAAAAAACGCAGGCGTATCAGGCTATGACATAGCCGCCAAGACAGGCACTTCGCAGAAGTTCGATATTCTCGATGAAAACGGAAACTCTTATCTGCGAATAGGATCAACGGTGGCTTACGCAATAAACGGCGACAGCGGAATATCAATGATCATAGTAGTTGACGAGCCAACCTCGAACGTAAAATATGGAAGCGTTGTTGCAGCACCCTATATCTCAATGCTTATGGAAAAGCTGCTTCCCTACCTTGAATACAAATCAAGCGCCGATGAGGTAAATATTACGATAGATAATTACGTTGGGATGAACGTTGAAACCGCTAAGGAGAAGCTGAAGGAAGCAAAAATAGAATATGAAATCGTAGGCAAGGGTGACACAGTAATTGCCCAGACGCCCTCGGGTGGCGATCAGGTGACGGTTGCGCTATCTAAGATAATATTATATACCTCAGAAGAAAATGACGATAGTGTGCCCGTACCAAACCTGATTGGAATGAAAACCGTCGATGCAATAAGGGAGGCAATTAACGCAGGGCTTAGCATAAAATTATCGGGATCGGGTGCTACAGAGCCAAGCACCGAGGCAATAATTAGCGAGCAGTCTTTGCCTCCCGGAAGTAGCGCAAAGCGCGGAAGCGTTATTGTAATACGGGCTATAGTCAATGATTATGAGGATTAGGGAGACGTTAATATGAAGATTTCTGATATAATTTATCGCGAGGAATACATTCTCTCGGAGGTGGCAGACGACCTTGAATTCAAGGGGC
>JAZNZI010000085.1:0-6746 GCA_045594865.1 Eubacteriales bacterium
TATATTCCATATAATTATAGCATAAATTAATTTTTTTTCAAGTGCAGCCAGCTTTACGCAAAGCACAAGAATTTCGGTTGCAACCCTAAGCTCGTCGTCGGTAGGATATGTTGGAGCAATACGAAGATTGCTGTCCTTAGGATCAATTCCGTAGGGATATGTGGCACCCACTGAGGTAAGAGTGACGCCCGCATTCTGCATCAAGGTATAAACCTTTTTCGCCGTTCCGGGAAGCACGTCAAGGCTTATAAAATAGCCGCCCGAGGGCTTAGTCCACTCGGCAATTCCAAGGCCCTCAAGACCGTCGAGAGCAGTAAGGGTAATCTCAAACTTTCTGCCGATAAACTCGGCGAGAATACCCATATGGCGATCAAGAGTTGCCCTATCCTTGAAGTAGGTCGTATGACGAAGCTGATTAAGCTTATCATAACCGATCGTCTGCACGCCGAGAAACTGGGAAATATGATTAAGGTTAGCGGGAGATGCCGCCAGCATCGCAACGCCTCCGCCGGGGAAGGTTATTTTTGATGTGGATGCAAAATAGAATATTCTGTCAAGATTTCCATACTTCTCTGCCTCGGTGAAGATGTCAAGCAGCTCGTCACATTCACCCTTGAAGTTATGAACGGCATAGGCGTTATCCCACATAATGCGGAAGTCCTCTGCTGCGCACTCCATTGAAGCGAGACGGCGTACCGTTTCATCCGAGTAGGTATTACCCGTGGGATTGGAATATTTGGGAACGCACCAGATGCCCTTTACGGTAGGATCCTTTACTATTGTTTCTACCAAATCCATATCGGGACCCGTAGGTGTCATTGGTACCGATATAAGCTCAAAGCCAAAAAGCTCGGTCATCTTAAAGTGTCTGTCGTATCCCGGGGTGACGCATATCCACTTCTTCACAGGCTCCTTGCACCATGGACGGCGAGAGCCAAGCACACCGAATAGCATTGCACGCGCCAGTGTGTCGTACATAAGCTGAAGCGAGGAATTACCGCCCACGGTGATATATTCGGTTTTAATTCCGAGCATATCGGCAAAAAACTGCTTACACTCGGGGATACCGTCAAGCACGCCGTAGTTTCGGCAGTCAACGCCGTTTACGGAAAAGCACTTTTCTCTCGGTCTTGCCTCCGATAAAAGCGGAAGGCTTATGTCAAGCTGATCGGAATTGGGCTTACCTCTGGAGAGGTCAAGCTTCAACTCCTTTGCCTTATATTCGTTATATTTTTGTAAGAGCAGATCGTATTCTGCCTGAAGCTCTGCGCGTGAGAGCTCTGCATATTTTTTCATCGTTAAGCTACCTTTTTGAATGTTTTTGCTGTTTAAAATTCAATTTTTGAGTTTTTTTACCCAAAATCACCCCTATATTATAGTATATTATGAAAGAAAATTCAAGTGATTTTGCAAAATTTGTCAAAAAATAATTATTTACAAAAAACCTCGTCACCGCATCAAAATATCTTGACAAAAATCTTTATTTGTTATATAATTTAATCTGTATGAATATTTTTTGATTTTGAAAGGACGTGACTGTTTTATGGCAGGCAATGAAAAGAACAAGAAGCTCGTGACCGAGATTACCGCTATGGACGAGGACTTCGCCAAGTGGTACACCGATATAGTTAAAAAGGCAGACCTTATCGACTACTCCAGCGTTAAGGGATGTATGATCATCCGCCCCTACGGATACGCTATCTGGGAAAACATTCAGAAGATTCTTGACGCGAAGTTCAAGGAGAGCGGCGTTGAAAACGTATATATGCCTATGTTCATTCCCGAATCTCTTCTCAAGAAGGAGAAGGATCACGTTGAGGGCTTTGCTCCCGAGGTTGCTTGGGTGACACACGGCGGTGAGGAAAGACTTGCGGAACGCCTTTGCGTTCGTCCCACCTCCGAAACTCTCTTCTGCGAGCATTACGCAAATATTATCAAATCCTACAGAGATCTGCCCAAGGTATACAACCAATGGTGCTCTGTTGTAAGATGGGAGAAGACTACCCGTCCCTTCCTCAGATCCCGTGAGTTTCTCTGGCAGGAGGGCCACACCATGCACAGAACTGCAGAGGAGGCTGAGGAGAGAACCGTTCAGATGCTGAACGTGTACGCCGATTTCTTCGAGAAGGATCTCGGCATTCCCGTAATCAAGGGACAGAAGACCGATAAGGAGAAGTTCGCAGGTGCTGAGGCTACCTACACCGTTGAGGCTCTTATGCACGACGGTAAGGCTCTGCAGGGCGGTACCTCTCATAACTTCGGCAACGGCTTTGCAAAAGCGTTTGACATTCAGTTCCTCGACAGCGACAATCAGCTTAAATACGCTTATGAAACCTCCTGGGGTGTTTCCACAAGAATTATCGGCGGGATCATTATGACACACGGTGATGACAGCGGTCTTGTGCTCCCCCCCTCTGTTGCTCCCATTCAGGTGGTTGTTATCCCCGTTCAGCAACACAAAGAGGGCGTAATCGACAAGGCAAACGAGATTGCCGACATTCTTAAGAGCGCGGGCTACAGAGTTAAGGTAGATGCATCCGAGCAGTCTCCCGGCTGGAAGTTCTCCGAGTATGAGATGAAGGGCGTTCCGCTCAGAGTTGAGATCGGTCCTCGCGATATTGCGGAAAACAAGTGCGTTATCGTAAGACGTGACAACAGAGAAAAGAGCTTCGTTTCTCTTGACAATCTTAACGAGGCGGTCGCTGAGGGACTTAAGAATCTTCAGCAGGCCATCTACGAAAAGGCCCTTGCTAACAGAGAGAACCGCACCTTTACCGCGGAGACTCTTGACGAGCTTAAAAAGATCGCATACGAGAACAACGGCTACATCAGAGCTATGTGGTGCGGCGACCTTGAATGCGAGATGAAGCTTAAGGAGGAGGCAGACGTGACCTCCAGATGTATGCCCTTCGGCATGGAGCCCATCGGCGACAAGTGCGTATGCTGCGGCAGAGAGGCTAAGAAGCTTGTTTACTGGGGCAAAGCATATTAATACTTTTTACTGAAAATTTGACCAAAGGAGGTGGCAGCGATGCAGAATAACGTAAATATTATGACCTTTCGTGCATCCGACGGTAATACCGTAAAGCTTGAATACAGCGAATCGCTGCCATCTGCGGCGGATCTCGCAAGAAAATATGCAAGATCGGGTTATCCCGACAGATACGTGGTGTTTACAGAAAGGCAGACGGCTGAATCGGCAGTTGGTGCTTCGGTATCAGAAAGCGATGGTGAGCGTGGTCTGTACCTTTCCTGCATACTACGCCCTTCCATATTTCCCTCCCAGGCGGGCTGTCTCGGCGCGCTAAGCGCGGTGGCACTTGCCTCCGCTCTTGAGGAGCATACGATGCAGAAGATGGGCATTGGTTGGGTGAGCGATATATACTGTGACGGTGTTAAGATAGGATATACCTCTGTAGAGGGTAAGCTTGACAGCTACGCCTCATACGAATATCTTATCGTCAGCTTTGCCGTACGTTTGGAGGACAAAAAATTCTCGCCCAGACTTACCGATATGGTAAGGCGTGTATTCGAGGACGGAAATCTTTCTATCCCTATTATTATGGCAAAAACGGTGCTAAATAAATTTTTCGCCATTTACAGAGAAATAAAAAATCCCGCAAAGCACCTCAATCATTACGTAACCAGATTTGCCCTTACCGATAAAAAAATAAAATTTATCGAGGGTGGAAAGAAAAAGACGGTAAGGGTAGTCGGTGTAAGCAAGACTAACCTTGCATTGATCATTGAGACTAAGGACAAGAGGGTTCTTGAAATTACCTCTCCGTCTTCTATTGTTCTCCCAAGTAAAATCAAATAATTATCTCCCGCAGCAGTTATTCAATATCTGTAGCGGGAGTTATTTTTTTGCCTCCTGCGCTCTACAATATAATAAAAAATCATTAGGAGTGCGGTATGAAAGGCAAAATAAAAAACGGCTTGCTATTCAAAGCTATCAAAATGCTTGAGGGCGTTCTGCCTGCATTTTTCTGGGCGTTTTTGATTTTTGGGTTTGAAGAACCTTATATGGCGCTGCTATCGATAATAGCCGCCATCATTCACGAGGGAGGGCATATTTTAAGCATTTTACTCCGATGCGGCAAACCTATGTTACGGGGAGTTCTTTCGGGCTTTCGAATAAAGTCGGGTGGAGTCATAACCTATGCCGAGGAGATGTTGACTTATCTTTCGGGGCCGCTTGCTAACATTGTCGCATTCGTCGCATTTTCCCTGCTCTCGCTCCTTTGTGGCGAGTGGGCGGCTATGGCGGCGGTGATCAACCTTGTCACCGCCCTGTCAAATCTTCTGCCGATCGAGGGCTATGACGGATACGGAATGCTTAGGACATATCTCCAAATGCGTGAGTGCGGCGCGTGGGCTTTGCATCTTGTGAAGAAGATCTCCTCTGCTTTAATTTTCATTTTATGCATTTTTTCGCTATATCTGATTGATAGGATGGGGGGAGGCTACTGGATTTTCGCCGTTTTCTTCGTTTCGATGATAAAATGCATCAAGGATGAGCTTGGCTAAGCTAATTTTGAGATTTTGGGAGATTTTAAGAGTTCTAAAGAGATTTTCAGAGCTTTTGCAACATTTTCCGCTCCAAATTCTGCCCAAATCCGTCTAATCACGGCTAATCCTTTTAAAAAAAGAAAAGAAATTATTAAAAAAGTATTGAAAATATTAAATATTTTTGTTATAATTAACGCTGTCAAGCTATTGACTGTTTTTGACCTGTCTTGACAAATACAGACACGCGTGTGTGTTTTCAGAAAGGATTTGAGATTTTAAGAAAATGGCAAAGCTCATTGAGTTGAAAGGAATTTCAAAATCTTACGACGGCGAAAAGGTTATCGACGGTATGAACCTTTATATCCGTGACGGTGAATTTATCACCCTGCTCGGACCGTCGGGATGTGGTAAGACCACCACACTTCGAATTATCGGCGGATTTGAAACTGCTGACGAGGGCTCTCTTTACTTTGACGGAGTTGAAATAAGCGAGGTTCCCGCTCACAAGAGGCATATTAATACCGTATTTCAGAAGTATGCCCTATTCCCTCACCTTAATGTATATGAAAATATAGCATTCCCCCTCAGACTGAAAAAGAAGCCTGAGGAAGATATAAAAAAGCGTGTGACAGATATGCTGAAGATGGTTGCGCTCTCGGGATTTGAGAACAAGAGCGTCAGCACCCTTTCGGGCGGTCAGCAGCAGAGAGTTGCTATTGCGAGAGCTCTTATCTCTCACCCCAAGGTACTTCTCCTCGACGAGCCTCTCGGCGCGCTGGACCTTAAGCTCCGCAAGGATATGCAGAACGAGCTTAAGACCATTCAGCAGGCTATCGGCATCACCTTTATCTACGTCACCCACGATCAGGAGGAGGCTCTCTCTATGTCCGACACCATCGTGGTTATGGCAGACGGTGAGATCCAGCAGATAGGCACACCCACCGATATTTACAACGAGCCGAAGAACGCATTCGTTGCCGACTTCATTGGCGAGAGTAATATCATCGACGGCGTTATGCTTGAGGACAAGCGCGCCCGCTTCTCGGGGCACACCTTTGACTGCGTTGACGGTGGCTTTGAGAAGAACGAGGCGGTTGACGTCGTTGTTCGTCCCGAGGACGTTGACGTGGTTGAGCCAGAGCGCGGTATGCTTATCGGTAAGGTCACGAGCGTCACCTTCAAGGGCGTACACTACGAGATCATCGTGGATATCAAGGGCTTCAAATGGATGATCCAGTCTACCGACTACGTTGCCCCCGAGGCGACTATCGGTCTGTACATCGAGCCCGAGGCTATTCATATTATGAAAAAATCCAAATATTCTGGCAAATTCGGCGACTATTCTTCCTTCTCGGACGAGCTTGATCAGCTTTCGGATGCGGATACCGCAGAGGAGTTCTGATGATGATGAAGAAGAAGCGTTCCGTTATGCATTCAATAGCGGCAGCGCCCCATATATTTTGGGCTATTCTCTTTATTGTTCTGCCGCTTATCATAGTAGTTTACTATGCCTTTACGGATGATACGGGAGCGTTTACCTTTGATAACATTCTATCTCTTGAGGATTACGTTCCTATATTCGTGCTTTCGCTGGAATTATCCGTAATTGCAACCTTTATTTGCCTGCTTGTAGGTTATCCCCTGGCGTACATAATGGCTAAGGCAAAGCCCGAGCATCAGAAGATATTCGTTATGCTTCTTATGCTGCCCATGTGGACAAACCTGCTTATCAGAACCTACTCTATAATGGCTATCCTTGACGACGGCGGTCTGCTCAATACCATTCTCGGTACGTCAATGCACATTGTCGGCACGAAGGGCGCCGTTATCTTCGGTATGGTATACGACTTCCTGCCCTATATGGTGCTGCCTATCTATACCTGTATTTCAAAGATAGACAAGCATATGTGGGAGGCAGCAAGCGACCTTGGCTGCAACACCGTTCAGGTTATCACCAGGGTAATCTTCCCTCTCTCAATGTCGGGCGTAATTTCGGGCGTCACTATGGTTCTCGTTCCCTCAATCAGCACATTCTACATATCGCAGAAGCTGGGCGGAGGAACCTTTGAGCTTATCGGTGACACAATCGAAAGACAGTTCGTCACAGGCGCGTATAACGTGGGAGGCGCGATCTCTCTCGTTATGATGATACTGATACTTATTTCTATCGGTATTATGAACCGTTTCTCTGAGGAAGACGAAGGAGGTATTATCATATGAAAAAGTATGCCTCC
>JAZNZI010000086.1:0-15521 GCA_045594865.1 Eubacteriales bacterium
CACAAGGCAGACAGGTTAATTTTGAAAATACGGTTATTATTATGACCACAAATGCGGGTAGCGAGGGTTCATCCTCTATTTCGGGCTTTGCTGAACAGCGCGAGCTTAGATCGAAGGAAAGAACAGAAAAGGCACTTTCAACCTTCCTTCGCCCTGAGTTCATCAACCGTGTTGACGAAATAATTACCTTCCGCCATCTTGATAAGGATGACTTTGCGAAGATTGCCGATATTATGCTTGGCAAGCTTCGTGATCACTTCAAGGAAAAGGGAATTAAGCTTATTTACGGTGAGGATGTTCTGAAGCTTATAGCAGAGGAGTCCTATTCCGAAAAGTACGGCGCAAGAAATATGCGCAGATATATAGAGCGCGCCGTTGAGGATAAGCTTGCTGCATTGATTCTTGATCATTACGGCAGCGGCATAAGTGGAATTTCGCTTTCCGTATCTGATGGTGACATCAAGGTTGATTTTATATAATAAATGACAGAAAGGTAGATATAAATTATGGCAGAATGTTCACATGATTGTTCTACATGCTCGCAGAAGTGTTCTAAGGAGTCGCTGCTCGAGCCGCAGAACAAGGCGAGTAATGTAAAACGCGTTATAGGAGTTGTAAGCGGTAAGGGCGGTGTCGGTAAGTCGCTCGTTACATCTATGCTTGCGGTGACTATGCAGAGAAGAGGATATAAGACCGCAATCCTTGATGCAGATATAACAGGCCCCTCTATTCCTAAGTCCTTTGGACTGAAGTGCGGATCTGTGGAGGGCAGTGATCTCGGTATGTTTCCGCCCAGAACCAAGACGGGAATTGAGGTTATGAGCGTTAATCTCCTTATGGACGAGGAGACCAAACCTGTCGTATGGCGCGGACCTGTTATTGCAGGAGTGGTAAAGCAGTTCTGGACCGACGTTGTCTGGGGCGAGGTAGATTTTATGTTCGTTGATATGCCTCCCGGAACGGGTGACGTTCCTCTTACCGTTTTCCAGAGCCTGCCTCTTGACGGTATCGTTATCGTTGGCAGCCCTCAAGAGCTTGTTTCTATGATAGTAGAGAAGGCTGTTAATATGGCTTCTCTTATGGACGTGAAGCTTCTTGGACTTGTGGAAAATTACAGCTACATTATTTGTCCCGACTGCGGCAAGGTTATCAAGCCCTACGGTGACAGTCATATTGACGAGATAGCAGAGGCGCACTCCACATCTGTTCTTGCAAAGCTTCCTATCGACCCCAGCCTCGCATCACTTTGCGACAAGGGTGTGATTGAGCTGTTTGAGGGCGATTATATGGAGAGAGCGGCGGATCTTATCGAAAAGCTTGCTAAATAATTATAACAGAATATGAGAAAATCACAGGAAAGCAAATTATGCATATTTCCTGTGATTTTTTTGTTTAAAAAAATATTTTTTAAATCCTTTTTGTGACAAGATATTTGAGGGGCGTGTGCTACAATATTTTACGTAGGAGGCGAAAGATGAAAACACTTTATATTGACGTATATTTTCTTATCAATTTTACCGTGGATCTTCTTGCACTCTACTTTGCTTCCTGCTTTTCCAAGGTGCCGACTTCGACGAAAAGACTGCTTATTTCATCTGCGGTTGGAGCACTGATTGCCGTAGGGGTTGTTTTGCTGCCCGAATATGCTATATTGAAATTTATAATAGCTACCGCAGGGTTAATCGCCATGGGATTTATAGCGCCGAAGCGGGTATCTGTAAGGAGAAAGCTTAAATTTGTATTTGCTTTTCTGATCTTTGAAGCCTTGCTTGGCGGCGCGGTTTCGTTCCTCTGGGGAATACTCGATAAATACATATCAAAATTCTTTGACGGAGCAGAGGGCGGCGCGGTAAACCGTAAAATGCTATTTCTCTCCTTAATAATTCTTTTATCCATAGGAGTATTTAAAATGCTTGTTTCATTCTTTTCTAATAACGAAAGCGAGGGAAGTGTTGATGTGGAGATATCCTTCCTCGACAACACTGCGGTGGTCTCGGCATTTATCGACAGCGGAAATTTAGCCGTAGATCCAATGGACTTGAGCCCTATATTATTATTAAAGAAAGAGGTAGCAAAAACAATTCTGCCTGAGAATATCATCGAACTTTCAAATATTGACTCTCTTGAAAGAAAAGTAAAAAAACGCATCAGACTTGTTCCGCTATCCAGAGGAGGAGAAACGCACGTTATGGTAGGAGTTAAAGCCGATGCTGTAAGGCTTGTTGGAGGAAAGAACGAGGAGCTTCGCGTCACCTTGGTTATAGATAAGGAAGGAGGAGATTTCGGCGGATACAAGGCTTTGATGCCTGCCGCCGCGCTTGACAATGCTATTAGATAAAGTAAAAAAAACGTTTATTAGATTCAGACTTTTTTTAGCACGGCTGTTCAGAATAAACGGTGTATATTATATAAATGGTAGTGAAACACTTCCTGCTCCGCTTTCGGCAGAAGAAGAGGAACTGATGATAAAAAACATTGACACCGAAGAAGCGAGAGATGCATTGATCGAGCATAATCTTCGGCTTGTGGCTTATATAGCAAAGAGATTTGAGAATACAGGTGCAAATATTGAGGAGCTTATTTCCATCGGCACGGTCGGTCTTATCAAGGCAATATCAACCTTTAATTCAGATAAGAATATCAAGCTTGCAACTTATGCATCTCGCTGTATTGAGAACGAAATCCTTATGTTTATCAGAAAAACATCTTCTCACAAGAGAGAAATATCAATAGACGAGCCGCTTAGCGTGGATTGGGACGGCAACGAGCTTTTGCTATCGGATATACTCGGCAGCGACGTAGACGTCGTGACTAAAGATATGGAAACGATAGAGGAGAGAAAAATCGTCAGGGAGGCAGTATCGGATCTTAATGATAGGGAAAGGATAATAGTAGAGCTACGCTTTGGGCTTGGAAACCAAGTTCCTCTTACTCAAAAGGAGGTGGCGGACGCTCTTGGCATCAGTCAAAGCTATATTTCCCGTCTTGAAAAGAAAATTATGAGCCGATTACGTAAAAAAATAGAAGAAAAGATATAATTTTTTGAAAAAAGTATTGCAAAAATTAAAATTATGTGATATAATAAGCCGTATTAAAATGACTATAGTGTAAAAGAGGTGTTAAAATGAAGGCAGGATTACATCCCGAATACAAAGAGGCTACCATTAAGTGTGCATGTGGCGCTACCGTTCAGACTCACTCCGTAAAGGGCGATATGAACGTGGAAATTTGCTCCAAGTGCCATCCTTTCTATACAGGTAAGCAGAAGTTTGTTGACGCAGGCGGACGTCTTGATAAGTTCAAGAAGCGTCTTGCAGCTGCACAGAACAACAAGTAATCTATGTATCATAAAAGAGCGCTCGGATATTTCCGTCGCTCTTTTTGTTTCATTAAGGGGTTATTAAAGGATTTATTTATGAATGATTCAGATATTGTTAAAAGCGACGCTATTCTGGTGGGCATTGCCGAGCGAGGCAGCGACGTTCCTGAGTGTGATAGTTCTCTTGACGAGCTTGAGAGGCTGCTTGATACTGCCGGAGGCAGAGCATTTGCCAGAGTGATTCAGGTGAAGGATAGCTTTGATCCCCGCACCTGTATAGGTAGCGGAAAGGTTAAGGAGATAGCCGAGCTTTGTACCAATAACGAAATTGAGCTGGTTATTTTTGATTTTGAGCTGACTCCTGCACAGATACGTAATCTGGAGGGAGATATCGGTGGCGACGTTCGCGTTATCGACAGAAGCATGCTTATTCTTGATATATTTGCGCTTCACGCGACCAGTGGTGAGGGAAAGCTTCAGGTTGAGCTTGCTCAACTTCGATACAGTGCGCCCAGACTTATGGGACACGGCACCGAGCTATCCCGTCTTGGCGGTGGTATAGGTACTCGCGGTCCCGGTGAGACAAAGCTGGAGAGCGATCGCCGTCATATGAAGGAAAAGGTTATTGCTCTTGAAAAGCGAATTGCGGAGATGGAGCATAACAGAGCGGTAATGCGCGCTCAGCGTGACAGAAGCGGTTTGCCGAAAATTGCTCTCGTCGGATATACAAACGCGGGGAAGTCTACACTTCTTAACGCCTTGACGGGCGCGGGAGTTCTCTCCGAGGACAAGCTTTTTGCAACTCTTGATCCCACTACGAGAAAGCTTGAATTGCCCTGTGGCGAGAGTGTTCTCCTTACAGATACTGTCGGATTCATCAGAAAGCTGCCCCATCATCTTGTAAAGGCGTTCAAGTCTACTCTTGACGAGGTTGTGTACGCGGATATTCTCCTTATTATTTCGGACGTCACCGATCCCGAGGTGGCAGAGCATATTGAGGTGACTCGCGGTGTCATCGAGGAGCTTGGCGCATCGGATAAGCCTGTTATTTACGTTTATAATAAGTGCGATATGCTTGGAGGCGGAGTTCCTGCGCCCGAGGGTGATAATACCGTTGCGATCTCGGGTGTGACAGGTCAGGGAATTGACAGACTCCTTGAGGTGATCGAGGAGGAAATTCACAGATTCAAGAAAAAATACAGTCTGCTTATTCCTTACTCAAATCAGTCGGCAGTAAGCGCGCTTTACAACAGCTACACAGTTCTTGAGGTCAATTACGTTGACGAGGGAATTGCGGTTGACGTTATTCTTGACGAGCGTGGCAGAGGAGTTTACGGCAAGTTTATCACTTCCGTTGGATAAATAATTATGGAAAGCTATATTACTGTAAAAAAATCCTCGCATTTTGAATACGAGGACAGAAAATCGGTATTTATCGGCCAGGCTATGCCTGTTAGCACGGAGGCGGATGCTATTGCCTTCGTTGATTCGGTGAAAAAGCATTATCCCGATGCCCGACATCACGTTTATGCATACGTGCTGAGGGAAAACTCGGCTATGCGCTTTACCGACGACCGCGAGCCCGCGGGAACTGCGGGTATGCCCGTGCTTGACGTTATCCGTAAGAACGGGTGCACAGACGTGGTCATCGTTGTGACAAGATATTTTGGCGGAACGTTGCTTGGCACGGGAGGTCTCGTGCGCGCATATACCTCTGCGGCGCTCGGAGCGCTTGAATCTGCCGAAATAATCAGATACGATATTTATACAAGCCTTGAGATCTCGGTCAATTACTCGGATTACGGTAAAATTACGTCAATTCTCACCGACCACGGATTTCGCACTGAGGACTCCGCCTACGATACGGGCGTCTGTGTTTTGGGAAGGATAATTAAGTCCGAGCTTAACGGTCTTATGAGTGCTATTACTGAGGCAACGGCGGGCAGAGCAGAGATGAAAATTATTGCTGAGGAATTCGCTTATTGAAATTTTTAAAAAATAAAAAGTGTTTTTTATAAAACATTCGTATATTAAAGTGATTTTTGGAAAAAAGGGAGGTGTTCTTTTGATCAGTAAGGAAACGATCGAGCAGGTTTTGATGCGAAATGATATTGAAACGCTTGTCGGAAGCTACGTTTCGCTAAAAAGAGCAGGCTCAAATTTACGCGGTCTATGTCCCTTCCATAGCGAGAAAACTCCGTCTTTTACCGTTTATCCCGCCGATAACAGCTTTTACTGCTTCGGCTGCGGTGCGGGCGGTGATGCTATTACCTTTATTCGCAAGCGCGAAAATCTCGATTATCCCGATGCGGTTGAATTTCTTGCTCAAAGAGCGGGAATTACTATTGTAAGAGATGAACGAGGCCCTATTCAAAATACGCCGAAGTTCGACAGGAACAGAATGTTTAAAATGAACGTCGACGCGGCAAAATACTTCAACAGATGCCTTTTCGCCGATAATCCCGATGCCAAGGCAGCCCTTGCTTACTTCACGGATAAGCGCGGTCTTTCGGTCGCTACAATAAAGCACTTCGGTCTTGGCTATGCGCCCAACAGCTTTGACGAGTTCTCAAAGTATATGCTTGCAAAGGGATATACATACGACGAGCTTGTTGCAGGCTTCCTTTGCGGCAAGAGCGATAAGGGAAGATATTACGATGCGTTCAGAAATCGCATAATGTTCCCGATTATCGACGTTTCGGGCAACGTGATCGCCTTTGGCGGTCGAGTTATGGATGACTGCAAGCCGAAGTATAAGAACTCCTCGGATACTCCCGTGTTTAAGAAGTCGAGAAATCTGTTTGCCCTTAATTTTGCCCGACATCACTGTGCAGAGTCGCTGATTCTCTGCGAGGGATATATGGACGTTATTGCAATGCACGCTGCAGGCTTTGAGAACGCCGTTGCAACGCTTGGTACTGCGATCACCTCCGAGCAGGCGAGAATGATGAGCAGATATACCAAGAAGGTTATCATCTCCTATGATGCCGACGAGGCGGGGCAGAAGGCGGCGATGCGCGCTGTCAAGATGCTTACCGAGGTGGGACTTGACGTTACGATACTGAGAGTTCCCGGTGCAAAGGATCCTGACGAGTATATCAAAAAATTTGGCGCTGACAAGTTCCGCCAGGTGCTTTCTCAGTCGAAATCAAAGTTTGATTACAACCTTGATATTATACTTTCAAGGTATGATATAAATCTTCCGCAGGATAAGATAAAGGCGCTTCAGGAAAGTGAAAAGCTGATTTCAGAAACTTATTCCTCGGCAGAACGTGATATTTATATACAAAACATATCAAAGCTGTTCGGCGTTGACAAGAATAGTGTAAAGGCTGATGTTGACAGAATGATATCAAAGGCAAATGCCACCCGTCGCAAGGAGGAGTCCAACAAGGTCAAGCAGGATGCCATCGGTTATTCCGACCGAGTTAATCCCGACTTTATAAAAGCTCCCGCTGTTGCGAAGAACGAGGAGGCGTTGCTCGGACTGCTTCTTATGTATCCCGAGCATAGAAAGCGCGTCTTTGATGGCTCGCTCGTCACTGCCGATGACTTTATCACCGATCTTAACCGGAGAATATTTGAGTATTTAAAGAATGCGTATATTAACGGTGATGACTCACATCACGATATTGATGCGGTGTTTACTCCCGACGAGCATGGCAGAATTACTAAAATGAAGCTTTCGCGTATGGAGCTTAGTGAAAACGGTGAGCAGGTTCTCACCGATAGTATCGAGAGGCTCAGACGCTCGGTTTCGAAGAAGAATAATGAAAAAAACAGCTCACTCGATAAATTAACACAGATGATTGAGCAGAAAAGAAAAACTTAAGGCAGCTTAAGAAAAGAGAGGTTTAAATATGAGCAGAGATAAGATTGATGTAAACGAATATATCGATTCCACAGGCGACGGTATTGGTAATTCGGACATTATGAAGGCACTTGAGGATATCGATTACGATATTACTCAGAAGGACATTGACTCCGCAACTCCCGATGAGCTTGAAACAGACGAGCTTAAAGAGATAGAGCAGGACGCGAGAAACTTTGACTCTACCGAGAATATGGACAAGTACTTCTCCCAGGAGGGACTTGCCATTGACGATCCTGTTCGTATGTACCTTAAGGAGATCGGTAAGATTCCTCTCCTTACCCCCGAGCGCGAGGCGGAGCTTGCCGAGAGAATTTCTCTTGGTGATAAGCAGGCAAAGGACGAGCTTATCGAGGCTAACCTTCGTCTTGTCGTATCTATTGCAAAGCGCCACGTTGGTAAGGGTATGTACTTCCTTGATCTTATTCAGGAGGGTAATCTTGGTCTTATCAAGGCGGTAGAGAAATTTGATCACAGCAAGGGCTATAAGTTCTCTACCTATGCAACCTGGTGGATCCGTCAGGCAATTACAAGAGCGATCGCAGATCAGGCGAGAACTATCAGAATCCCCGTTCATATGGTTGAAACCATACATAAGGTTTCGAGAACAACACGCCAGCTTCTCCAGGAGCTTGGCAGAGAGCCCACCACCGATGAGGTTGCAGAGGCACTCGGTATGACCGCGGATAAGGTTCGTGAGATTATGAAGATCGCCCAGGACCCCGTTTCGCTTGAAACTCCTATCGGTGAGGAGGAGGATAGCCACCTTGGTGACTTCGTTGAGGACAACGATTCCCCCGCTCCCTCCGATAGCGCATCCTACTCGCTTCTTCGCGAGCAGCTTTGCAACATTCTTCACACCCTCACTCCCCGTGAGGAGCAGGTTATCAAGCTTCGCTTCGGTCTTGAGGACGGCAGACCTCGCACTCTTGAGGAGGTCGGCAAGAAGTTTGAGATCACAAGAGAGCGTATCAGACAGATCGAGGCAAAGGCACTTCGTAAGCTGAGACACCCCTCCAGATCCAAGACTCTTAAAGACTATTTGTCTAATTAATAATAATTTTAGAGAGGCTGTCTTTGTTCGACAGCCTCTCACTTTTAGCTTTCCATTTGTTTTCCAAGAAACATTCCTGCCGTCTGTACAAGCTTGGATTCTATTTCATCAGATATCTTATTGCTCGTAGGCATATCGTATTGCCAGGCAGATACCACGCAGCCAACGAGATCTCCCTCGCTTAAAATGGGCATAGCACAGTTTACGTAGTGCGATCCACCGTCGTTAATAATGGATATAGGCTCTTTCCCGGGGCCTCTGACGTATAATGAGCGTGATTCAACAATCTCCTCAAGACCCCTTGAGATCTTTCTCTCAAGATAATCTCTCTTTGATGCGCCCGAAACGGCAATAACGGCATCTCTGTCGCAAATGAAGATAGGGGAGGAGGAGGTCTTTTGCAGAGTGTCCGCATAGTCGGTGGCAAAGCCCTGCATCTCGCCAATAGGGGAGTATTTTTTGAAGATTACCTCACCCTCGCGGTCGGTGTAAATTTCAAGCGGATCTCCTTCCTTGATCCTCATAGTGCGTCTTATTTCCTTGGGAATAACTACTCGTCCAAGATCGTCAATTCGACGAACAATTCCGGTTGCTTTCATATATATACAAAAATCTCCTTTTAATTTAGGTGTGATGTTAGTATTTGTAAATAAAGGGGATTTATACTTTTTGATTGACATTTTACTGTGGATACGATATAATTAAGATACCAATATTTAGAAATGAGAAACCTATGATTATCAAATTTACAAACTTTGTACTTGACGTTGATGTGGAGCGTACCTGTGCGTTTTATGAAAGGGCTGATATTCCAACGATGAGTCAACAGTGCGATTGCATTAACTGCCAGAATTTTGATGAAGCAATACTTAAAGCATCGGATAAAGTGTTTGAGTTTTTACGAAGCTTTGGAATTGATCCTCAAAAGCCTGCCGAGACTTTTAATGTATCGGGATGTTTAGAAAAAGAGGGAACAGTTTGGTATAACGGATGGTATCATATTTGCGGTTCAATAGTGGATAGTCCGGAAACGGTAACGAAAATTTTACTTCCTGACGGTAGGGAACAAATTGAATATTGTTGGGAACATAGCTATACACCAGATACGGATTTTCCTTTCAAGGTTTTACCTGTCCAAATGAGAGACCTTTTACACGAGGAGTTTCCCACCCCTGTAATACAGTTAGAAATTGATACGCATTTGCCTTATGTATTGCCAAAACCATTTAATGAATAACAATTATTAAGTTAAAATAGCGGAGTGATTTCACTCCGCTGTTTTTTTATTGAATTTTTACGCTATCAACCCTTGACGATTTTACAAAGCTGATATAATTGTCGCCACGGTTTACGGTCAGCTTATCGCCCTCGAGAGAATAAAATGTCATAATGCCACCCGACGTAGCAGTCCATTTTATCTCAGAATAAGTGCCGTTCGTTATGTAATAACCCGAGCCGCTGCCTATTGTATCCATAACCATCTGATTGCATGTGGCATTATCATAAGTTATAGAATCGGCAAATAAAACGAAGCAGTTTGTAAAATCAACTGTATTTCCGTTAAGTGAATCGGTTATCTCGCTTCCGTTTTTATATACAACGTAGCTCGCTGTTTCTTCGTCATATCGAAGCTCGGTCATCGAATTTGCCGAATGCTCGATACGCACAACCGATGCAACCTGCTCGGCATATACAATCTTTTCAGCGCCAAAGTCGGTATGGTTATAGGGAAGTGGTGAAGTGATGCTCGTGTCTTTTTCGATGCCTGCATTTTCAAGTCCGCTTGCAAGCAGGTCGGGGTTGGTGTACACGTTGCTCATATACTCGGTGTAGTGGTATCCCTGGCTCCTCGATAGGTCAAGCTCCATACCCGTGGTATCGCACTTATTGTATAGCATAGTGTCGTCACTTCCCAGAGAAATCACCGCAGCACCGAAATACTTTGCTATATTTGAAATGTATCCACGAGTATTGGTAATCGAGCCTATCTTCCATAGATTTTCCGTTTTTGATAGAAATGCCAGAAGCCTTGTGCCACCGTTTTCGGTTGGTATTTCGCATAGCATATCCGCGTATGATATTCCGTAGGCAGGTAGCTCTGCATTCATAACGAAAGCAAGGCTTGTCGCGTCTGCCAGCTCTGCGCTCACCTCAAGTCCCGTGATTCTGTTTGTATGCTCGGGAATGTAAACCTCGGGTTCCTCTGGCAGTTGCTCCTGTTCGGTATCTTCTTCCTTATTTTCTCCCTCGGTATCTTCGGCAGGCTGCTCCGGATTCTGTGCGATATTCCCGTCCTTTTCGTCCTCTTTTTCAGCCTGCCAACCGTCAACGGTGAAGCCAAAGGTGCAGGCAAGTATGATTGCGGTTAGAAAAAAAGCAATCGACCTTACGGGATTGCTTAGTGTGTTCTTATTCATTTTTTACCTCCTTGCGCGCAGTAGATCTGCGCGCACGCTTATACTCAAAAATTAGTCCTTGTCGTTTGCACGAAGCCATGCCTCAGCGAACTCAAACGCCTCAGCAAGTCCGTTTGTAATCTTCTGCTTCTCGGGCTTCTTTGTAGCACTCTCAAGCAGCTGCACCATAATGGTGCCGGGGACGTTGTGATCTCCCTTGGGGGATTTCTTGTCCGACATGATCATCATATAGACGTAATACTTTTCCGACAGATCGCCGTAGAAAATATCGTCTCCCTGGCGCACGATAGGTCTGCCCTTGTACTCGACAAACTCGTTTTCGTTTACGCCCTCAAATTTTAACATAGGTATGTACTCCTTTCATAATATTTGAAAATGACGGCGGCTTGTCCACTTCAACACTATGATATCAAAGCCGGGTCTTGCTGTAAATAGCTTCGACAAAGGTTGCACCGTGGACATTTCGCACAAAAGGTCAATCCTTTACATAAGGCGTGAAGGTTAGGGAAAAACGCCCTGAATTCGCATTTTTAAGCGTTAATCCGAAGACCGCGTCTGCTTTATTAGACAGCTCCTTTTGCCTTTTCACGTCCTCGCCAAGCTCTCTGTATGAAGAGGGCTTCGTAATGACGGGGAAGTCCGACATTTTCTTGATTCTTTTCAGTAATGACCGACCGACAGAGTCCATAGCGAGAACCTGAGTGTAAGAGGGAAGCGATCTTACGTCGGAGGAGGTGACGCCGAAGTAAGTATTCCAAATCGCCCTCTTGATTCTCGTCTTAGTGTACTTTTTCGTCTCAGCCAAAGACGTCAAAGAGGAAATGCTTGTTGCTTCTGCGCTCATATCGCAGAGGCGATTATATAAACCGCCCGCGGCATCGTGATAGTCTACGTTTGCCGTAGGAGAATTTAATCTGAATGATGAAATTATACCGAGGTCAAGTCTTGAAATATCCGAGGGCATCTTGCCGCTATCTATAGCATTAAGATATACCGCTCTTGCATTTATGGGCACATAATCAAGGGCAGAAAGGTTATTCTCAGCTAATTCCTCGCGAATTGCGGTTGCGCTCTGAAACTCTGCCATAGGGTTGATTATATCGTGATAGCCAGATCCCTCGCGGCGAAGCGTCAAAGGTGTCAGGTCGATACCCTCGGCAGAAATTGCCTTGATATACTCGATGCCGAGAATGTTGTTGGGTGTGAAGAAATCACGCGTAATTTCTTTTCCGTACACCTTTGAAAGCGCTATCTGACACAGCTCGGGATAGCCGCATTCCTTGTACTCGGGATCACCCGTAAGAGCCTCAAGCGTCAGCGAATATTCGTCGGATGACATTGCAGATGCGATATTCGATATCTCGCTTATATCACCGCTCTCGCTACCGAAAACCAGATAATCGACAATGCCAATTTCCTTGATAATTCTGACGCCGCTTTTAGCAAAGAACTCTGCGCTTGACATACAGAAAGGAAAGGGAAGCTCAAGTACAAGATTTACACCGCACTCCACAGCAGCCTCGGCGCGTATGGTCTTATCACACACGGCGGGCTCTGCGCGCTGAGTAAAATTTCCGCTCATAATTGCAATTACAGCCGTATCCTCGCCAAGACGGCGCCTTAGCTCTTTTACCTGATACTCGTGGCCAGAGTGAAAGGGATTGTATTCCGAGATAATGGCTGCAACCTTCATTATAAGCTCCTTTCAATGATTTTTTTAAAATCGACTTGATAAATTCCTTTTGATAATGTATAATATCTCTGTAATAAAAATATAGGGAGAAATTAAGATGAAAGTTTTAGTAATCAACGCGGGCTCAAGCTCGCTTAAATATCAGCTTCTCGATACCGAGAGCGAGGCTGTGCTTGCAAAGGGTAATTGCGAACGAATCGGAATTGACGGCTCGCGAATTATTCACAAGACTACCGGAAAGGGCGAATACGTTAAGGGAACCGCGCTTCCCGATCACTCTGCAGCGATGAAGCTGCTTGTTGACACACTCGTTGATGCCGAGGTTGGTTGCATCGCATCCGTTGATGAGATCGAGGCGGTTGGACACAGAGTCGTTCACGGCGGTCAGTATTTTGCTGATTCGGTGCTTCTGTCCGACGAGGTGCTCGAGGCGGTAGAGAAGTGCATCGTTTTCGCGCCGCTGCATAATCCCGCTCACATTATGGGAATCAAGGGATGCTTAGCCGCTATGCCCGACACTCCTCAGGTGCTTGTATTTGATACCGCTTTCCATCAGACTATGACGAAGGAGGTCTATACATACGGCATTTCCTACGATATGTACGAGGAATACGGAATCCGCCGCTACGGTATGCACGGCACCTCTCATAGATTTGTAAGCGGCGAGATGATCAGAATTATGGGCGGAGATGCCGAGGGCAAGAAGATCATCACCTGCCATATCGGAAACGGCTCGTCCATTTCTGCCGTTAAGGACGGTAAGTGCGTTGATACCTCTATGGGCTTCACACCTCTTGACGGTATTCTTATGGGTACAAGATGCGGTTCTATCGACCCCGCTATCGTGCCCTTCATTATGGAGAAAAAGGGCTTTACCCCCAAGGAAATGGATAACTATATGAATAAGCAGTGCGGCTTTGCGGGTATATCGGGCGTTGGCTCTGACTCCCGCGACGTTGAACGCGCTATGAATGAGGGAAATGAGCGTGCAAAGCTTACCTTCGATATGCTTTGCTACCAGATAAAGAAGTATATCGGCGCATATTCTGCCGCTATGGGCGGTCTTGACGCTATCGTATTTACCGCAGGCATCGGCGAGCATACTCCTTATATCAGAGAAAATGCACTTGCAGGTCTTGAGTATCTTGGAGTTAAGCTTGATAAGGAGAGAAATACCTTTGGCCATTCCTCCGATCCTGTAAAGCTTTCTGCAGACGATTCGAGAGTTCTCGTGTATATGATCCCCACAAACGAGGAGCTTGTAATCGCAAGAGATACTGCAAGACTCGTTTCAGAGAGAAAATAATCATTTTATAAGGCACGCACAAAGCGTGCCTTTCTTTATATAATAGCACAAATATAAAAATAAGTCAATAAATGGCAGAAAATTATGTGTCTTTTTCAAGAATATTGACGATTTCCGTAAGGGTTGATCCGAATATTTGGTCTATAACCTTGAAATTCATAGCTTCGCCGTATATTTTTTCAAGCCTGAAATGAAGGTCTGAAGCAATGACAAACCATCGCTTCGCTTCGTCAAGAGAATCTTGCCATAGCCGCCTTGCCTTCTTTATTCGTTCTGTTTCAAGAGTTGGGAGCGAAATAAACTCATCGGCATTTATCTCACCCTCTGTATCGCGGTCAATAACAAGACTTGCCTCAGGAATATATATTGCATCGGTTGCCGACTGATCAAGCGCACAGGGGAAATGGGTAAAACCTATATTTTTGCTCTCAAGTATGTTTTTGCAAACTGATAAAAACAGTGAAGCAGAGACTTCGTCACCGCAGACCTTTATATGCTCACCTTGGATTTTTGAAAGTGTATCAAGTCGCCCCGGACCGTTCTTTCCGAAGAAGGAAACAAGCCTTGTATTAATTTTGCTATCAGAGCTTGAAATATCCTTAAAAATTAATTCTGCCTCAAAAGTTGCCCTTGTTTTATCAAAATGCAAACGATAGATATTAGTAATAATATTATAAGCACACCCAGCTAACGACAGGTATTCATATGCCGTTTTATAGGCTAAAGACTTCTCCTGTGCAATATCAAGAATCTCTTTTTTTCTCGCAGTAAGCCAGCTTGTATCCCACCCATGTCCTAAATTTATGATCTCGTCTATCGCCCCTGGTATAACTGCATCTCGCTCGTGGGGAGCGGTGCCGTCGAGAATCGCTATTTTCCTGCCACCCTTCGTTGCAATTACTCCGTCAAGTGATTTGGGATCCGAGGAGCAATAAATCTTCTCAATTTCACACCCGCGCCTATGCAGCTCTGTCGAAGCTTTTTTCATAAAGCTGCTTTTTCCCGTACCCGGTCCACCCTTTAAAACGTATATTCTATCGTAATCAGCTGACGAAAACACTCTATCAAAATAGCTTTTAAAACCTCTGTATGTGTTTGCCGCGGCAAAGTATTTTGCTATGACGGTTGCTTTGCTTTCATTCATAAATCCGCCTCCTTTACTTTTATATATTATTCTTTTTTTAAAAAAACTGACATTTGGCAACTTGACATTTACCTTGTTTATATTGTATAATTATATGTTGAAGGAGAATATGCTTATGAAAATAATAGGACTATGCGGCGGCAGCGGCAGTGGAAAGGGTAGTGTTTGTGACGTATTCCGTAGATTTGGAATCCCATCTATAGATACCGATGCTGTTTGGCGTGAATTAACAGCCGCCGGGGGCGAGTGCCTTGACGCGCTTGAAAGCGAGTTTGGCAGTGATATTATTTCCGATAGTGGATCTCTTGACCGTAGAAAGCTTGGGGCTTTAGTTTTTTGTGGGGAGAATTCGGAAGAAAGACTAAATAAACTCAACAAGATCTCTCATAAATTTATTCTCGATGAAACAAGGCGCAGGCTTGATATGTTCGGTCAGCTTGATGCTTCTATGGCAATCGTTGACGCTCCCGTTTTGTTTGAATCGGGCTTTGACGGCGAGTGCGATGTCCTCATCTGTGTGATAGCAGACAGGGAGACGAGAATAGCCAGAATTATGGCGCGGGATAATATTTCGCGTGAGGCCGCCGAGAAGAGAATTGCCGCGCAGATGTCGGATGAGGACATCATTTCAAGATGCAATTTCGTTATTTATAATAATTCTGATCTTGATTCACTGACGGATCAGATTATACGCATTATTGATGAAATAAATAATAA
>JAZNZI010000087.1:0-20053 GCA_045594865.1 Eubacteriales bacterium
GAACCAACCGAACTCAGGAGAAATTACGTCAGACTTTGAAATGAAAACCCTTTCGCACTCACGCACAGCCTTTATGCCGTGAAGCCTTGCCCCGACGATCTCGATATTGCTTGAATACCAGAGCGCCGCACGGCAGTTCTCGGTCATCTCACAGCTCCATATATGAACGCCGTCACAATGCCATAAGAGATAGCGAAGATTGAAGTAGCATCTCTCGGCCGTGATTTCGCCCGCCTCCTTCAACGCGCTCTCCCCATCGGCAGGTCCGTCAAAGCTGCAATCTCTTATATAAATATCACGTTCACCATAAAGCGCACGCTCGGCATCAAAGGATAAATTCTCGTATAATTTCATATTACACCCTACAACAAATAGTTAATGCATATATCCTAACACATTTATAAGAAAAATTCAATATTTTTTTATGAATTCCCCTTGACAAATGGAAAAATGTCTGCTATAATTGTATAGCATTTGACGGAAGGTTAGCTCAGTTGGGAGAGCATCTGCCTTACAAGCAGAGGGTCACAGGTTCGAGCCCTGTACTTTCCACCAAGGCTTGGAGCGTAAAGCTCCAAGCTTCATTTTAACTACTCGGCTTGGTAGCTCAGTTGGTTAGAGCGCTAGCCTGTCACGCTAGAGGTCGTGGGTTCGAGCCCCATCCGAGTCGCCAAGTTAAAATTAAACACTGCCGCTCGAACAGAGGAGGTAGTGAATGACAGTCCGGTGGACTGTCAGAGCCGACGGCGACCAAGGCGCGCAGTTCGCGCCGCGACCGAGCCCCATCCGAGTCGCCAAGTTAAAATAAATACCTGCGGATTTAGCTCATTTGGTAGAGCGCCACCTTGCCAAGGTGGAGGTGGCGGGTTCGAGCCCCGTAATCCGCTCCAAAAGAAAAACCGTACCCAAAGTGGTACGGTTTTTCTTTTGGACGGACGGGGCTTTCGTCGCACCAAAGCGACGATTAGCCCCAAGCAACAAATCGCAACAAGGCGATTTGTGCGTGATGTTTGCAAAAGCAAACTCTGCGAGTATTTTTGTACCAAAACAAAAATACTCAGCGTAATCCGCTCCTTCATAAATTAAAGCCGCTATGAATACTTTAGCAGATCCCCACGGTCTGCTTTTTGTTTTGGAACCCAACCTTACGGAGCTGCGCCGTACCAAAACGGCGATTTTCTCTTGAAACATAGTCGCATATCTCGTTTCGATACACTCAACTCGCTCTGCTCCTTGTTTCTGCGCATTCGCTACGACAAAAACAGTTATTAACTGTTTTTATCTGCTCACGTAATCCGCTCCTTCTAAAGTCCAAGCCGCTATGAATACTTCAGCAGACCCCCGCGCTCTGCTTTTTGTTTTGGGATAGGAAAAAACGAGGAAAAATCGCCGCTTGCGGGGCGACAGGCGTAGTGACCTACGTCAAGCCTGACTAACAACGGTTTTAATCTTTTTTACATTTCAACCCGCGGTTTTAGAGTAGGAAAAATTGAGATAAAAAAGCCGCTCGCGACCCGATGCTGTAGAAAACTACTGCGAGCGGGAGCGAACGACTTTTTTAGCCGATTTTTACACTATAAAACTTAGTCAATGGTCATATCCATCTTTCTCCTCAATATCTTACGGAGAGTGTTCTTGGGGAACTCCTCCTCACGGACCTTTACGAGTCCCACCTTCTTATAGGGAACGGCGGTTTTGTTGTACTCGTTGACAAACTTCTGGAAGTATGCCTTCGGGTCGGTGATGCCCTTCTCCTCAAGAAATACCTTGTCGGGATAGATCTCGGCAACGATGGTGTTGAAGGCGATGCCGCGGCGACTCTTACCCTCGTAAACTACGATATCAACGAGGCCGGGAGTTGCGCTGAGGGCATCCTCGATCTCCTCGGGATAAACGTTTTTACCGTTAGAGAGAATGATGATGTTCTTGAATCTACCCGTGATATAGAGGATGCGGTCACCCTCCTTGGTGATAACCATACGGCCTGCGTCGCCAGTACGGAAGTAGCCGTCCTCGGTGAATGCCTCGGCATTTGCCTCGTCATTCTTATAGTAGCCGAGCATAATGTTGGGGCCCTTAACCTGAATCTCGCCCTCGCCGGAGTCGTCTGCATCTGCAATACGGCAATCAACGATGGGAAGAACGGGTCCAACGCTCTTGGGAACGATATAATTGTTGTGGTTTACGGCAATGATGGGAGCGCACTCGGTGATGCCGTAGCCGTTAAGAACCTTAACGCCAAGACCGTCAAAGAGCTCTGCCATCTCCTGATTAAGAGGAGCGCCGCCGGAGATGATCATATTAAGCTCGCCACCGAAGTTTGAGAGAATCATCTTCTTGAACATACCGTCGAAGGGCTTAAAGCCGATCTTGTGACAACACTTATTGAACTTGATAAGTCCCTTTACAAGACCTGCAACGAACTTGCCCTTCTCGTCAATACCCTTGAGAATTCTTCTGTAGAAGGTCTCAACGTAGAGGGGAACTGCAACGAGGTGACCGGGCTTATGCTCCTGAAGCTCCTTAAGGATGTACTTAACGCCCGAGGAGATGTAGATATCACAGCCGATAGAGTTCTGTCCAAAGATGGAAACGGACGAGCCGTAGGTGTGATGGGGAGGAAGCACGTTCATACACTTGGTCGAGAAGTCGATGAAGGGGATAACGTCCGCAAGGTCGGACATAAAGTTGCGCTGGGAAAGCATAACACCCTTGCCCTGACCTGTGGTACCCGAGGTAAACACAAGCTCTGCAAGCGCGTCGGGATCAATGGGAGCGTCGTAGTAGAGAGAGGGGTTCTCTGCAAACTTCTTTGCACCCGCCTCGCGCCAGGCTACAAGGCTGTCCTCGCCCTCACCGTTAAGGAAGAGGGGAGCGGGCATACCAAGCTCGGTGGTGATGTACTCGCACTTATCTCTGATGTCAAGGTCGCACATAAGGTAATCGCACTCGCCCGACTTAACGGTTTCAAGCAGATCCTCCTTTGTCCAGTCGCGATCAAGGGGAACCCACACGGAACCTATCGCCATAGTAGCGTAATAGGTCTGGATAAGCTGATAGGTGTGCTTACCGATAACGCAGATCTTCTTACCCTGAAGGCCGCGGGCTACAAGCTCGGTACCGAGGGCGCGAACGTGATCGCGCATCTGATCGTAGGTGATCTTTACGACCTCCTTGTCGTGGGGCTTAACGCGATAACGGTATGCAACCATACCGCAGTAGCGATCGCCAATGTCCTCTACCATCTCGCGAATGTCGCGAAATTCTCTTTTTTCTCTTAATGCCTTTGCTTTCATTTTCTGAAGCACCTTTCACATTTTAAATTTTGCAACCGACTAAAACAGTGTTCGGCATAGCAGCCCGCCAGGATCGGGGGATGTCGGGAAGTGCTACGGCAGCTCTTATATTAACCTGCGCAAAAGTATTTATTTGGAAATATCCAAACATAGTAATAATATCACATATGTGGGTTTTTGTCAAGCAAATGAGGATTTATTGTACCTTTGTTTTACATTTATGGAATTTTTGTCCACTTTTTAAGTATCCTGCAGCTTCTTCCGCTTTTCCTTAAAGTAGGTGGAAAGTATCTCGGCGCATCTGTCGCCAAGGACGCCGCCTACCACCTCGGGTCTGTGATTAAGCCCTGCTCCGTTTACGTCGAGAGCCGAGCCGAAGGCACCGAAGCGGTGATCTCTCGCGCCAAAGACCACCCGTTCTATCCTTGAATTGATTATTGCGCCAGCGCACATAACGCAGGGCTCCATAGTGACATAGAGTGTCACACCCGGAAGTCGCCAGCCACCGAGAGCACGGCAGGCAGCCTCAATAGCCAGAATTTCTGCATGGTGGGTGGCGCACTTTGACTCCTCGCGAGTGTTGAAGGCAGAGGATATTATCTCTCCGTCACGAACGCAGACTGCACCAACGGGAACCTCGTCCCGCTCGGCAGCAAGGAGCGCCAGCCTTATTGCCTCTTCCATATATTTTTCGTCATCTATAAGATTAATATTGTCCATAATATCTCCTTAGAGCAGATTTACCACCGCGATCGTCAGCGTCAGAAGCGCAAAAAGAAGCATTCCAACGGTGAAACGCGCACCCTCGCCCTTTTCATTTAGCATAATCAGCGCCGATCGGTAGCTATCCCTGCGCCTGTAAATTGCAATCGCAGATGCAATGGTGAGAACCGCAAGCAAGACGAAGATCACAATAACCACAAGATCGTTGGGCGCAAAAATCATACTGACCGACAATGCATTATTGATAAGGTGGATAACCACCGAGGGTATTACGCTGTCGGTAGCAAGGTCGACAGCCATAAATATGATGCCGCAAACGAACGCGTAGGGAATGGAGAACAGATCGTGATGCACCAGGGCAAAGAAGAATGCCGAGATGAATATCGCTCCCCGCTTTGAGTAGGGGGCAAGCAGGCGCATAGGAACGTATCTGAACAATGCTTCCTCAAATATTGCGGGGGCAAGAGCGTGGGTGATCAAGGCAAGAATATAAGAATCGCCAAGGTCCACGTTGTTAGTTTGACCGGTTATAGCAAAAATAAGAAGAGATGTGAGGTATGAGAGCAGAATAGTAAGCGAAATGGTGGGAAATACCAAGGGCCAGGACAGCCTTATACCGTCTGCGTCGATGGTGAGATATTTCTTCGGATCGCTCTCTTCGCCCCGACAGCTGATCAGCGCGATGGCGATTGGTATGATAAATCCAAGGTAATAAACCAGCTCGGAAAGAATACCCGAAAAGGTAGCCGAGCCAAAAAGCATCACCAAAAATAGCGTATAACACGCTGTCAGAATATTGATTCTTTTGCTCATTTTTCTCTCCTTTCTTCATATTTTGTGTGGTTTAGTTGTCATTTAGTTGGTTTTTACCGAGAAACGAAGCTTTCCGCGGGTGATATTTGCCTCCTCAAGCACGACCTCAATTTTATCGGCTATGCGGTAGGTGTGGTGAGAGGAGCGTAGGGTGAGATTTCTCTCGTCAAAGGTATACACCCCGTCAAGCTCGCTGATTGGAACAAGTCCCTCGCAGGTGTTATCAAGGGTGCAGAACATACCGAAGGAGGTAATAGAGCTGACGGTGGCGGTGAAGCTCTCGCCCACGCGGCTCTGCATATAGATGACCTTATAAAGATCCTCTATCTTTCGCTCTGCCGTCACGGCTCTTATCTCGCCCTCGGTGGCGGCGGCAGCCGCTCTGCGCGCGTAGGACGCATAAGACTCGGGGCGTTTGTTTTCAAATAGTGTGCGCCTTATAATTCTATGGGTGGCAAGATCGGAAAGACGCCTGATGGGCGAGGTAAAGTGGCAATAATCCTCGATTCCAAGTCCGAAATGCGCGATTTTTTGCTCGGAATACTTCGCCTTTGACATAGAACGTAGCATCGTATATGACACGGGCTCGGCAAGTCCCTTCTGCTCGGCAAGCTTCAGCAGTGACGCAAGATCCGCCGAGGTAGGCTCCTGCTTTCTCATCTTCCGCACGTCAAAGCCCAGGCTCTCAAGATATGAGAGAAAATCCGCGTAGTTATCCGAAGGCGGCGGCTCGTGAATACGGTAAACACAGGGTATGCCTTTATTATAAAGATAGGACGCCACTGCCTCGTTTGCGGTAAGCATAAACTGCTCGATTATCCTCTCGGATAAGCCCCGCTCGCGGCGGACAATATCCACGGGCATACCGTCAGCACCGAGAGTGATCACGGGCTCGTCTGCATCAAAGTCTATTGCTCCGCGCTTTTTGCTCTTTTCAAGGAGTATTTCGTAAAGCTCACGCATTTTCGTCAGCGTAGGCAGAACCGACGCATATTTTTTCTTTATATCGGGGTTTGCCTCTCCCGACATGAGCTTATTTACCTCCGAATACACTCCGCGCACGCGGCTGCGAATGACCGCCGGCGAGAGCTTCAAATCTAAAATATTTCCCTCACCGTCAAGGGTAATATGAGCACTTATGGTGTACTTATCCTCGCCCGCGTTCAGCGAGCAGGCGCCGTTTGAGAGCGCGGGAGGCAGCATAGGAACTACCTTATCAATAAAATACACGCTTGTGCCCCGCGCCATAACGCATCTGTCAAGAGGTGTGCGCTCACGGACGTAGTGAGAGACGTCGGCAATATGCACGCCGAGCTTCCATTTTCCGCCCGGCAGGCGGCGCAGAGAGATAGCGTCGTCAAGATCCTTTGCCCCCTCGCCGTCAATGGTAAATATTGTTTCTTTTGTAAGATCCTCCCTGCCCTCGTATGAAAGCTGCTCTGCCGCGGCAGAATCAGCCGCCGCCAGCTCATTGGGAGTGAAATCGGTAATAATATCGCACTCGGCAAGAATAGCCTCGTAGCTTGCCGCCCTCGTTCCGTCCTTACCGAACACGCGGATAATGTCGCAGTCGGGGCGGTCGGTTCCATCGCGGCGCAAAAGAGCCTCTACCTTATCACCGAGACGGGCGCCGCCGAGATCGCTGACGTAGGGGGTAAAGGACAGCCTCTGATCGTCGGGCTCGATATAAAACACGCGGAAGTATCTTCTGCCGTGGCGACGGATATCCTCCGAGAGTCTGCCGATGACCGTTCTTCTGCCGATCTGAGCAATGCGTGTCACGCGGCCCTCGGTCTTTTCCTCGCCGTTATAATCTCTGTATTTGCGGTAGACAATATCAACGTAGTCACCGTCCAGCGCGCCGCGGGAGTTGCCCGAGGGAATGAAAATATCCCTGCTCTCCCCCTCGAGCGCAACGAAGCCGTAGCCGTTTTTCGAGCCCTGATAAATGCCCGTGGCAGCGATACCGCTTCGTCTGCCCTCGTCCGAATAGCTCAATATAGCGCCCGAGCTGATCTTCGCGACCGAGGGGTCAACCCCCACCTCGCGCACAGCCTTCATAAGAGCGGCTCTCGCCTGCTCCTTTGATCTGCACTTATGAGTGTTTCTTTTGGTAAATTTAGTAAAATCCTTTTTCTTTTTCATTATAAGTCTACACCTCGTCCTTTTTATTTATTTTATGCGGAACGAGGAAAAATAAAAGTCGCAAAAACAAAGGGCGCCTTACACATCAGCGCCCTTAATGTTTTAGTTAAACAGGTGAGAGTAATTTACAAGATCCTTCCAGCCTTCAAGAGAGTAGGATTCGGCGTAGTCGGGCTGAATAATGAATACAACCAGAACTGCAATCGCGAAGATTATTGCGGCAATAAGAGTCCACTTGTAAAGAGCTCTGTCTGCGCCGGCGGATTTATCCTTACCGTAGAAGGTCTCGGAGCCACCTGCGATAGTGCCGGAGAGTCCGTCCTCATTACTTTTCTGAAGAACAACTGCAACAATGATGAATGCAGCAGAAACAAGAAGCAGTACAAGAAGTACGATTTCAAGAATTTCCATTTTTCGCTTCCTTTCATAATATTTCTCGCAGTAGCGAGTATGATTAACAAGGGTATTTTACCATAAAGATTTTAAAAAAGCAATAGTTTTTTTAATTTTTTCATAAATTCTCCGAAAAAAGCCATACTAACGGTAGCAAATGAAAGGCTTTTTTAAAAAATGAAGGTTAATAATGCTACCCGTCCCTTTGGAATAAGGGATAAGATTGGATATTTATTCGGTGATTTAGGAAATGATTTCACCTTTTTGCTCTCCTCCAGCTTTCTTCTGAAGTTCTACACCGACGTTATGCACCTCAGCGCAGGCGTGGTTGGTATAGTGATGATGCTGGCAAGGTTCGTGGACGCCTTTACCGACGTGACTATGGGCAGAATCTGCGACCGTGCAAGGCCGACGGCAAACGGAAAATTTAAGCCCTGGATACTTCGTATGTGCGCGCCCGTGGCGATAGCATCATTTCTCATATATCAGTCTGCTTTTGCCTCCCGCCCCGAGTGGTTCAGAATACTCTGGCTGATTGTCACCTATATCCTCTGGGGCTCGATCTTCTATACCTCCATAAACATTCCATACGGCTCTATGGCATCGACCATCTCACGCGAGAGCGCGGACAGACAGTCGCTGTCTACCTTTCGCACTATGGGAAGCACCCTTGCGGGCGTTATAGTAGGCGCGGGAGTGCCCCTCGTGGCGTACGACACGAGGATAGTTGACGGTGTGGAGATTGCCGAGATGAACGGCGAGAGATTTACCTTTATCGCGGGAGCTTTTTCGGTGCTGGCGATAGTTGCTTATCTTCTCTGCTACGTGATGACAAGCGAACGCGTTATTCCCGACGAGGCGGCAGAGGTGAAGCGCACAAGTGTGGGCGAAATGCTGAAGAGCGCGCTGACAAACCGCGCGCTGATCTCTATAATCGTGGCGTCAATACTGATGCTGCTGTCACAGTTTACCCTGCAGCAGATGGCAAACTACGTCTACCCCGACTATTACGCCAACACGGCGGCACAATCGGCATCCACCATAGCAATGATGCTCGGAATGGTGGTAGCGGCGGCGCTGGCAAGACCGCTGGCGCAGAAATTCGGCAAGGCGGAGATAAGCGTGGCGTCAAATCTGCTTGCCGCGGTTGTATGCCTTGTGCTATTCTTCGTCCGACCGCAGAGCGTGTGGGTGTACGTGGCGGTAAATCTGTTCTCCTGGCTCGGTCTTGGCATTTTCGCAATGGTTTCCTGGGCGCTGATAACCGACGTTATCGACTACTCCGAGATAAGAAACGGTATTCGTGAGGACGGCTCGATATACGCGATGTACTCCTTTGCAAGAAAGATCGGACAGGCGGCAGCAGCGGGACTTACAGGTCTTTTTCTCACTCTTATCGGCTATGAAAAGCTGCCGGGAGCGACTCTGCCCGAGAGCGTTAAGGAGGGTATTTTCGATATCTCCACACTGATCCCCGCTATAGGCTTTATTCTGCTTTCGGCGGTGCTGTGGTTCTGGTATCCTCTGCACAAGAAAGAGGTTGAGAAAAACGTGCAATTCTTGAAAGAAAAGCACGCGCGCGATTAACGCAAAAGCAACAAAAAAAAGCAGGCGTTTTGCCTGCTTTTTCTAATTATAGTTTACATTTTAGATTAGCTTTCCTCGCTTTTATCAAAATCCCGCTTTCTGTGGCGGATGATAAGATGCATAAAATCCTTTCGGTTGAAGGGGATGAGCGGATAGAGATAATGGTGCTTTGCCGACAGCGTTCGGTTGGTGCTGACGAAGAAAATAAAGAGCAAAATTCCCGCCACGAAGCCCCATATTCCGAGGAAATAGACAAGGGCAAGTATCATCATTCGCATAAACTTGAAGGCATAGCCAAGCTCGTAATTCTGCTGGGCAAAATTCGCTATGGCGACGAACGCCATATAGAGTATTACGTCGGCGCAGAGCCAGCCGACCTCCACCGCAAAATCACCGAGGATCAACGCCCCCACCACCGACAGCGAGTTTGACAGAATATCGGGAGTGTTCATCGAGGCTATTTTCAGTCCGTCGATAGCCAATTCCACGAGGAAAAGCTGTAAAATTATCGGCAGCGCGCCCGCGTCGTCGGGCACCACGAAAGCAAGCGCCTCGGGCAAGCGGTCGGCATATTCTATCGCCAGATACCACAGCGGTGTGATTATGACCGACAGAATGAGAATTGCCGTGCGAACAAGGCGCAGATAACTGCCGGTAAGGGGCGGAAAGCAGAAGTCGTCAGTTTCCTCAAGATAGTCAAAAATCGAGGTTGGCAGTATCATCGCCTGGGGCGAGGTGTCGCATATCACTATGACCGAGCCTTCCAGCAGCTCTGCCGAGGCGGTGTCGGGACGCTCGGTGGTGCGTATCTTAGGAAAGGGGTTATACCATCCCGACCTTATCAGCGTTTCGGCGAGGCTCTGATAGCCAAGGGTCAGGGATTTCGGACGAACGGATGAGATTTTTTTCTTCACCTCATCCACCGTTTCACTGTCGGCAACCCCCTTTACGTAGCAGACCACCACGTCGGTACCCGACGAGCCGCCGAGAGAAAAATGCTCCATAGTAAGCCTCGGATCGCGGATTCTTCGACGAATGAGAGCGGTATTCACCACCAAGGTTTCCACAAAACCGTCTCTTGCGCCCTGCATCACCCTATCGCTCTCGGGTTCTGCGGTAGGTCTTGCGGGATAGGTACGCAGGTCGAGTAGTATAGCCGTGCCGCCAAAGCTCTCGGCAAGAACCGCCGTTTGTCCCGACAGCACCGCGCGGATAATCTTCTCGGTCTCCCCCGACAGCTCCACCTCGACGTAGGGGATTTTTCTCTCCAATTCCTCTGCCGTGCCTATGGTCTTCTGAGAGAGCAGATACTGCATAATACGCAGCATCTCGCCGTCCTTCACGAAGCCGTCGATATAATAAAAGCACATATCCTTATCGCAGACCGTCAGATGCCGCTCTATCATATCAAAGCTCTCCTCCACCCGCAAAGCGGCACTGAGCATCTCGATATTTTTCCCGTAATCAGAGCAAAGTTTTTCCATTCAAAGCCCCATCCTCAAATTCCTTTTTCAGGATTATAGACGGGATTGTCTGATATTATTCAAAAAAGGGGGCTGTCACATTTGGTGAGAACGAAAAAATCCGAAAAGGATATGAAACCGAACAAAAATTGTAAATGAGACAGTAAAAGGTTAAAATCCTGCGAATTTCTTCGGTTTATATAGACTTTTTCTACCGCCGTTTGTTTCCTCTCGCCGTATGTATATACGCCTTCGGGTCGCAAAACGACGCTTCTCCCCTAAATCTGCCTATCCCAAAAAGAGGCTGCCTCAAACACTCTTAAAATTGCATTTGAGACAGCCTCTTAAAATCAGCGTTCTATAATCAGCTCGTGCTGATCCTCCTTCGGAACGTCAAGTATAGACTTTATATAGGAGCTTTCGTAGCCCGCGGTGTTATCCTCGATAAGCTTTATAAGGCTGCCGTTCCAGAAGATAAGCTCGTGTATTTGCTCATAGCTGCCGTCAAAATAATAGGCGTTTATTCTGCTGAGCAGCCTTGTCACCTGATCGCTCTTTTCCTCTCCAAGACTGTTGTAATTCCACTTGGTCTTTGCATAGTATTTATCACAGAAAACGTTAAAGGAATGCTCCCGTGCGCCCTCGGCAATATCCGACATATCAAGCTGATGGGAATTGTAGGAATAGCAGTTGTCATAAACGTCCAGCCTGCCGTAGCGGTTGCCGTAATCAAGCAGTGACACGTTCGAAACATCGTAAACTGTCGCTCTGTCCACCTCTGTATTTTTTATGCTCTGAATATGCAGATGCCCCGAGAAGTTAAGCTCCACGCCGTACTTAGCATAAAGAGCGCATAGCTGATCCTTGTTCCGTACGGTGTAGTTAAACTCAAACAGTGCGTTGTGTACCAACAGATTATGATGAGTAAAGGAGATGACATCGATGCCATTTTCCTTGGCGTAGGCAAGCTTTTCCTCAAGCCAGAGAAGTGTAGAATCCTCGATGCCACCGCAACCTTGGTTGCAAGGTCTGCAAGAACGAACTGAGTGTTCTGGAACTGGGAGATAGCTCTGTTGAACTGCTTTCTCGACTTGACGTAATCAATAGTAGCGTCGAGTGCGCCCTATGCAATACCGAGAGCCTGCGCAGCGATACCGATACGACCGCCGTCAAGTGTCTTCATCGCGATCTTGAAGCCGTCGCCGCGCTTGCCGAGCAGGTTCTCCTTTTGAACCTTAACGTTCTCGAAAATAAGCTCGCAGGTGGAAAAGCCGCGGATACCCATCTTCTTCTCCTTATTTCCTACGGAGAAGCTCTCAAAGCCGCTCTCTACGATAAACGCGGACATTTCGGGACCCTTGGGGCCCTTTCCTGTGATAACAATAATTATGTAGGTGGACGCATAGCCTGCGTTGGTAATAAAGAGCTTGCTACCGTTGAGGAGGTAATGATCCGCCTTCTCAACCTCCTGAGCAAGAGGCTTAACCTCATTTTCAGCGAAGTCCTTTATCATCTGTTCAAACAGAATTGACTTGTAATCTGCCATTTTCTATTTCTCCTTTGCCTTTCTGGCAATTTAATTAGCCCTTAGAATTTTACGGTAGCAACACCGGTGATAACCGTCTTGCCGTCCTGATTATAGCAGGTGGTGTTAAGCTTAACGATGTGCTTATCCTCACGGATCTCAGCGATCTCGCACTCTGCGGTGATGTGGTCACCGAGGAATACGGGAGCGGTAAATTTAAGCTCCTGACCGAGATAGATAGTGCCGGGGCCGGGAAGCTTGTTTGCGAGAACCGCAGAAAAAAGTCCCGAGGTGAGAATGCCGTGGACTATTCTTTTGCCGAAGATAGTTGTCTTCGCATACTCCTCGTCAAGGTGGATGGGGTTGGTGTCAAGACTCACCTCAGCAAACGCTCTGAGATCTGCATCGGTAAAGGTCTTCTCCACAGATTCCTTCTGTCCTACGTAAAGCTCGTTGAATGTCATTTTAAAATACCTCCGTTTTTTGAATATGAATATTGTTCATATTTTCTACATCACAATTATATCATTTTTTATGCTTTTTGTTAATATGTTATATGTAAAACTTCTTATTTTTAAAAAAATTGGTCAGAATGTATAAAAAGATTATCTTTACCTATTGCAAATTAACTCAAAAAATGTTATAATTAAATATATTTTTTTGCGAAAGAGGTAAATATGCCAAACGAAATATTAGAAGTTAAAGGAATCAACATACCTAAGACCAAGCTTGGACAAAGCAAAATGGACAAGCTGCTCTCGGCCTCTGAAGAGCTATTTGCCAAAAACGGATTCTACGGCACGTCGATTTCGGACATATGCAAGCACGCAGGAACAGCCGTCGGAACATTTTACATATATTTTGAAACAAAGACCGACGTTTACAAATATCTTATGGAAACCTATAAGAAGGAGATAAAAGATCATCTCGCCGAGAGCATTCGCGACTGTACGACAAGATACGAGCGCGAGCGCAGGGGCATCAAGTGCTTTATCAAGTACGCGCTTACAAAGCCCAATGTTTACAACATCATATGGGGAAGCCTTTCTATTGACAGACAGATGTTCGTTGACTATTACGAGTCCTTCGCGGAGAGCTATTCCAGAGGTCTCATCAGGGATGGTGACGAGGTTAGCATCAGCGACACCGAATCGATTGCGTATATGCTTATGGGAATATCCAACTTCCTCGGCCTAAAGGCTATATTCAAGGATATGACCGACGAGATGATAGAGGAGATGATAGACGAAACGGTTATGCCCGCCCTGACGGGAGGAATTCTTAAATAATCAAAACCAACACCAGCTTTGGAGAGCTATATGAAAAGACCTTTATTACTCGCGGTATTAGTTCTCGTTGCCTTGCTTTTTTGCTCATGCTACAACACCCCCGATAACGAGAACGGCCAGCCGGATACCTCAAAATGCTATGACACCGATTGCGATCACAAGTGTGACGTCTGCGGTACCGTTGTAAACGACTGTATCGACACAGATAACGACCACGCCTGCAACGTGTGCGAAAAAACGCTGACGGCATGCCCTACCGACGCTGATAAAAACCACATATGCGACGTGTGCCTCGTTAAGTTCGGAAATTGCTATGATCTGGACAAAACCCATGTATGTGATTACTGCGGTCTGCCCATGATGGACTGCAAGGACGTTGATCAGAATCACTACTGTGATTACTGCAACATAAAACTGACGAACTGTATTGACGACGTTATGGACCATAAATGCGATATTTGCTCCAAAAAGCTGAGCAAATGCATAGATAAGGATCCTCTTGATCACGTGTGCGACTATTGTCTTGATATCGTATCCGAATGCTCTGATAAGGACAGAAACCATATTTGCGACGATTGCGCTACGGTTATTTCAACCTGTCACGACGACATAAGGGACCATCTTTGCGACGTATGCTCGTCACCACTGTCCAAATGCGAAGATACCGACGGAGATTACATCTGCGACTACTGCCGTAGACATACGCCCACGACAGTCGTAACGGTTGACGAGGGATGCCTGGTGAACGGTGGAGACGTAGCATATAAATATGTTTTCAATCAAAGCCTCACGTTATTTTTCAGCTATGAAGGTGACGATGGAAGAGCGGTTGATTATTGGGTTGTTTTTGACTCTGACGGCAACGAGATTGTCAGGGTTAAGCCTAACGATTTTTACGAACTGTTTGAGTACGGAAAGTACCATGTAAAGCCCGTTTTTGAATAATTTTGACAATCACACTTTACATATATAGCCATTTTCCGAAATTGGAGATAATATTATCATTATGGATTCTTTACTTTTTGCTTTTAATTCCGTCGCTCCCATAATATTCACCGTTGCCGTTGGCTACGTGTTGAAAAAGCTGGGGCTGATGAATGCGGACTTTTCAAAAAACGCCAACAAGCTTGTCTTCCGCGTCTTCCTTCCCGTTATGCTGTTTCTCAACATTTACGGCATTGAAAGTATGTCAACGGTCGACCTTGGATACGTGTTATATTCTCTTGTGGCTCTGCTGATAATCTTTGGTCTTGCGATACCTGCAGTAATATTCCTGACCGACAGGAAAAAATGTCGGGGCGCGCTTCTTCAGGGTGTGTTCCGCTCCAACTACGCGCTTATAGGAATTCCGTTGGCTTCATCTCTGTTCCCCGGTGAGGGCGCGGCAGTGGCAACCCTACTCTCCGCATTTATGGTTCCCGCCTTTAACATCCTCGCGGTTATCGGTCTTTCGATTTTTAACAATGAAGGCAAAAAGCCCGACTTCAAAAAGGTGCTTCTTGGAATTGTGAAAAACCCCTTGATAATCGGTATTGTTTCGGGCCTTGTGGCGCTCCTTATTCGTCACATCCTGGTTCAAGCCGGTATTTCATTCAGGATTTCCGAGATTCCCGCCATCTATAGCACCTTGAAGAATCTTTCAAGCCTTGCCACTCCTCTCGCACTGCTTGTTTTGGGAGCACAGTTTGAATTTTCTGCCATTCCCTCTCTCAAGCGCGAGATTATATGTGGAATAATCCTTCGCAGCGTGATCGTTCCCGTGATTGGTATAGGCGCAGCCTATCTTTTCTTCCGAAATTCATTCGGAGGCGCGCAGTTTGCCTCACTTGTGGCAGTATTCTGCACACCCGTAGCCGTTTCCAGCGTACCGATGGCACAGGAAATGGGGGCTGATGCCGAGCTGGCAGGACAGCTGGTGGTGTTCACCACTATCACCTCTGCCTTTACGGTATTCTTAGTATCGGCGATTCTTCGCTCGGTTGGTATTTTTTAAATAATTTAGCGGTCGAGAGCAATTGCTCCGGCCGCTTTTTATGTATATTTAAAATAGAGGTTTTCTTTACAAAGTAATATAAAAAAGAAGTTTTTATTTTTCGTCGTTTTGCACAAAAAAGTTCTTATTTTTTGCATAAGTAACATCACTTTTACTTAAAAATATCAAAAAAACAAAGACAAAAAAATTAGACTGTCAAAAAAATTAAGGCAGTGTTTTTTTACTTATTGTAAAATAATTAAAACTTATAATAAGGAAATGTGGCTTATCAAGCAAAAATGAACAACATCACATTTAAACAATACCGAAATATTGACCTATTTCTCTTTGGCGCGCTGCTGGCGATCTCCGAGGCGGTCACCACAATAGCTACTAACAAATGGTTTTATGCACAGCCCGTGGCAATATCCACAACCATAGTATTTATATGTATCGTTATGATGAGGTGGGGAGGATACGCGGCAATACACGCCTGCCTCGGCGGTCTGGTCTTCTGTATAGCGTCGGGAGCTGCAGCGCATCAGTACCTTATTTATATTGTAGGAAATTGCTTTGCACTTACCGCTCTGCTTTGGATAAAGCTGTTCGGCAAGGATGAAATACGCAAAAGCCCCTTCAAGCTTTTACTTTTCACCGCAAGCGCATACGTTATGATGCAGATCGGCAGATGGCTTGTGTCACTTCCCTTTGGCGGAACATTCAGCACCCTGGTCGGATATCTTGTATCCGATGTTATCTCACTTCTGTTCGTTGTGGTGGTAATGATGCTTATGCGAAAGGTTGACGGCTTGATAGAAGATCAGAAGTCCTACCTCTTCCGCCTACAGAGAGAAAAGGAAGAGAGCGAGCAACCCGCAGAACCCTTGGGCTACGGCGACGAGGACTGATCAACTTACTTAATTTTGAATGATTAACAACGGAGGAAGCACGTTTATGAAAAAATTAGCATCCGATTACCTTGTATACGACGAGGCCACGGGTAAATATCGCGAGGATCCCGAGCAAAAGGTCAGAGATGACGTTGAAAAGCATCATTGGCTGAACGTAGCTCGCACGGTGGTCAAGGACTGGCGACTTTATCTTATGCTGGTGCCTATGCTCCTCGTATTCCTGTTCTGGAGATATTTCCCGATGTACGAGCTGCTCGGCGCGTTCAAGGTTCCTGACGATACTCTGGCGGTTGCAGACCGACTTTACTCAGGCTTCTCTTACTTCAAGATGCTCTTTGCGGGCGACTCGACTATGTCGATTGAATTCTGGAGAGCCTTCAGAAACACCTTCTTACTCTCCTTCTACGGTCTGTGCTTCGGCTTCCCCATGCCGATCATTATCGCGCTCTTCTTCAATGAGATCAAATCGAACATCGCGAGAAGTATATATCAGGTAGCAACATATCTTCCCAAGTTTATGTCCACCGTCGTTATGACCTCGCTTATCACGATGCTTGTGCGTCGCGGATCCGAGGGTATCGGTCAGTTCGAGGGTATTGAGATGGGTATTATCTCTCAGCTGCTCTGCAATCTTGGCCTTATAACCGAGGAGGTTGGTCAAGCGGGACTTCTAAACAACCCCGATTTCTTCCGTGCTATCTACCAGATAAGCGGTATATGGGAGACGGCAGGCTATGACTCGATAGTATTCTTCGCAGCTATAATCGCTATCTCACCCACAAGCTACGAGGCGGCGCAGATAGACGGCGCAGGCAAGATGGCGCAGATGAGATACGTTGTGCTTCCCTCTATTCTGTCCACCATAGTAATTATGCTAATAACTCGTATAGGCTCTCTGCTTAACGTCGGTTATGAAAAGGTGCTTCTTCTTTACAACTCTCAAACCTACGTCACCGCAGACGTTGTATCCACCTTTGCACAGAGGTACGGTATTGCGGGAACGATGGTCGGCGTTGCATCGGCAGCGGAGATGCTTAATAACATAGTCGGTATGCTGCTCGTTATCGGAGCTAACACCATAGCGCGCAAGGCATCCGATGTTTCACTCTATTAATAAGAAAGGTTTGGAATAATTTATGAAAAGAAAATTAGAAATATCCGAACTTATCTTCAAGATACTTAGTTATCTATTCCTTTCTATCTTCGCAATTTGTTGTATCTACCCCTTCCTCTATGCTATATCGGCTGCTATAAGCGGACGCGAGGCAGTTGAATACGGACAGATAATTCTCTTCCCAAAGGATATTCAGTTTGAGGCATTTGAGCTGATGTTTGGAACAAATATGTTCTGGAATGCCTACACAAACACTCTGTTCCTTACCGTTTACGGTACAATCTGGTCGATGGGAGTTGCAATCTTCGGCGCATATGCTCTTTCCAAGAAGCGTCTGCTTTTCCGTAAGACCTTCAACTTCTTCCTCGTATTTACTATGTGGTTTTCCGCGGGTATCGTTCCCCAGTACCTTAACTATCTCGATACGAGAGACGTCTTTAACTCTATCGGAATTACAGACGACAAGTGGCTTATCGTAATTGCTATGGGTATGGCTGCGATGAACATCATTCTTCTCCGTAATGCCTTTGAGGGTGTGCCCTCCGAGATTGAGGAGGCTGCCATCGTAGATGGCGCAACGGAAATGCAGGTTCTTACCAACGTATATATTCCTATGTCAAAGTCCACCATTGCAACGGTTGCGCTCTTCTTTGCGATCTCCCGTTGGAACGGTTACTTCTGGGCAAGACAGATGATCTCGAACTCCAACGAGCATCCACTGCAGGTATTTATCCGTCTGCAGCTTGAGTATTACAACGACTCTGAGGCTATGATCGGCTGGAATGAGCCATATGCAACAGACTCGGCAGTATACGCTCTTATCGTTTGCTCGGTTATCCCGATTCTCGTTATTTACCCCTTCATTCAGAAGTACTTTGCAAAGGGTGTAAATATGGGCGGCGTTAAGGAATAACATCCGCCTATCACACTTAATTCTACTTTATTCAAGGTTATTATCGCAATAAATGCGCTTAATAATAAAAATTTTAAAACCGGAGGAAACCCCCTATGAAAAAAAACAGACTCCTGGCACTACTCCTTGCGCTCGTAATGCTTATGAGCGTTGTGCTCACCGGATGCTTGCCCACTCACGTACACAACTACGTTGACGGTAAGTGTGAATGCGGTGAAAGCGATCCCAACTACAAGCCCGATCACACCCATAACTACGTTGATGGCAAGTGTGAGTGCGGCGCGACCGACCCCAACTACAAGCCCGAGGAAGACCTCACCTTCAAGCTTCCCTATGCAGAAGGCACATCTCTTCGTATGGCTACCGGCTACAACAGCGAGGCAACAGGCCTCTTCTTCCACCCCGAGCAGTTCAAGAACACTGATTCCATCACTCTCGCTGATGGCAAGACCTATCATTCCGGCGATCTCAAGCCCACTTGGGTAGAGGTTCAGAACGTTCTTAAGGTTCAGTTCGAGAACAAGTATCAGGGTAACGGTGCTTCCGCCGAGTTCAAGTACTGGGCAGAAAGACTTAACGAGGTAGATATGGTATCCGGTACCGCTACTCAGCTCGCAGAGGCTGGTGTAAATGGCGATCTTATCAACCTTGCAGACTATCTCGATGACATGCCTAACTTCAAGAAGTACCTCGATGAGAACCCCATCGTTCTTCTCTCTATCACAGGTGATACCGAGACCGGTGCGATCTACTTCTCTCCCTACTTCGACGGTGTTAACGACATCGAGCGTATGCCCCTTATGAGAACCGACTGGGTAGTTAAACTCCTTGACGGCGAGGGCGACTTCACCGCTACCGCTTCCAAGAATCTTGCAGCAGCAGCATACACTCCCTACATGCCCACCAGCGGCAAGATAGAGATCGACGTTGTTAAGCTTGACGGATCCGGAACCGAGAAGGTTACCAAGGATTATGACAAGGCAGGCAACATCGTTGCTAAGATGAACGCAAAGCTTGCAGCAGGCACCGTTTCCGGTGTTGAGGCTGTTAACATGCTTCGTGACTACATCGACACAGCATACAATGGCTACTACGGCACCACCCGTTCCAACCTCTTCGTAGGTCAGAACGCAGCTTGGGACGCAGACGAGCTTGTAGCTCTTCTTCGTTGCGTAGTTGCTAACCCCCAGACTCTTAACGGCACCGAGAGCGTTGCAGGTCTCTTCTCCAGAGAAGACGGCAACAACCAGAGAAGAGTTGATATGTTCCGCTTTGCAGGAACTCTCTTCGGCGTACGTGGCCTTGAGTCCAGACAGGATTATCTCTATGTAGGTACCGATGGCAAGCTTCACGATGCCCGTCACGAGGTTGACACCTACGTAGCACTCGAGAGAATGAATGCTATGGTACAGGAAGGTCTTATTTCCAAGTCCTTCATCGATGACGATACCAGCGGTAAGACTCAGAACATGCTTAAGAACGACGCAGGCTTTATGCACTACGACTACAACCAGACTCAGACCGTTTACAACCAGACCGACCTTCAGGACGGTGAGAAGTACATGGCAGTTATGGTTCCCGTTGCTCACTGGTTCGACGGCACCGAGGGTGGCGTTTACATGAGATTTACCGAGTCCTGGAGATCTGTTAAGACCGACGGTTGGGCAATCTCCAAGGCAGGTGTTGGCAATGACACTAACAAGCTTCACGCAGCTCTCGCTATCATCGACTACGCTTACTCCGAGAAGGGTCAGATCCTTATGTCCTACGGTCCCGATGCATTCATCAAGACCAACGCAGACGGCTCTTACGCAACCTTCGACTTCAACGGCAAGCAGATGCCCATCATCGCTGATGCTACATATACTGAGCTTTGGGAGAAGGCTTCCGGTAACTACACCAACTACGC
>JAZNZI010000088.1:0-17324 GCA_045594865.1 Eubacteriales bacterium
CTAAAACACTTTTGCGGAATCTGTCGCTAATTAACAACAGACCCCGCAAATGCTTAAATTATATTTCTGCTCAGGATTCTTTTAACTTAGAATTGCAAAATCTTCCTTAAAAGTGTTGCACTTCTATTGACAATTCACCTTTTACAATATATAATATTGCCTTGATTAATTACTCAACTGTTACGGTATACTCGTAGGTTGCGCCTGCGAAGGATACCTCAACGGTGTACTCGCCTGCCTCGGTGAAGGTCACACCATCAAGGTTGGTGGTGTAGCCTGTCTGGGCATAGAGCCACTTAGTGTTAGAGCTGGTAATATAAGCATCAAGAACAAGTCCTTCGGTGGAGAAGGTCTCACCAACGGCAAAGGTAGTCTTGTTGGGCTGAACCTTGATGCCGTGGATAGTTGCCTCACCATCGTTTACGTAGATGTAACCGTATGCGCCGATCTGAAGGTCGGTGGTAACATCGCTGTCTACGTAGAGATAGAACCAGTTAGAGCCGCCCACATTATGAATATCGAAGCTTACAACAGCGCTGCCGCCTGCAGGAACGGTAACAGAGCCGTTTCCACCAGACGCGTCATTCTGAAGGTTAAGCACAACATCCTCCGTGCCGTAGTTCTTGTAGTATACAAGCACGTGTCTGAGATCGCCCTCTCCTCTGCCGTCGCCGAGGTTAGGAATAACGGTCTGTCTGTCAGCGTCATTATCGCCCATGCAAAGCTGGAAACGAGTGCCTGCAGCAGTGCCTGCGCCAATATAAATCATAGATCCGCTTACGCCGTCAATATCAGCTGCCTCAATCTTACCGTTAACAACGGTGTTGCTGCCTGTGTTGGTAGTAATGTTATAGAATACCCAGTTGTCGTCATTAACCTTATTACAATCCGAGCATACAACCTTTCCGTTCTTTATAGTAACAGCGGCAGTATGAGCGGGAATCGCTACGGGAGCTGAAATCTCGTTCTGGCATGCTGCGTCAGAGAAGATCTTATCACAGCCTGCAACGGAGCAGGAGTAGTAGGTCTCGTAGCCGTCGCTCTCACACTTAACTGCGTTAACGCCTGCGTGCTCTACGGCAACGTGATCGTGATCAAGAACGGTGATCTCATAGGTTGCTGTTTTACCTGCAAAGGTAACGGTTACAGTCTTTGTACCAACATCCGCATCGCTAAATACATAACCGTCAAGATCGGTGGTATATCCGGTTTCAACGAAGGTGTATCTGGGGCCACCGTTTGTCTTAAGCATAAGTCCCTTCGAGGAGAAGGTCTCGCCTGCCTTGAAGCTAAGCTTGTTAGCCTCGTTTATGATAGAAATACTGTCAATCTCGTTTGCAAGATAGAAGTAGCCGTATATTCCGACTGTAACGTCAGACTCAATATTGTTCTGAACCTGGAGATAGTAGTAGTTAATACCTCCACCGCTCTTGGGTACGTCAAACGAGGACACAACAATGCCGCCGGCGGGAATAGTTACCTCATCGTAAATGGAGCTGTTGCTGTCATTCTGGAACTTAAGGGTAATAGGCTCGGTACCGTAGTTGTGATAGTACATAATTGCAGTACGGTTAGCAACATCCGCGTCAATACCGTTGGGAATAATGGTCTGGAAGTTGCCCTGCTCATTCCACATCGTAAGGTGAACTCTGTCTCCTGCGTTTACGTCAGCGCCGAAGGTGAACATAGAACCAAGTTGACCGTCAACATCGGTATATTCTGCCTTCCAACCGGGAAGAGTGCTGCCATTAACAGCGATCTCAGGTCTGAAGATTACCCAATGCTCAGAGCTCATAACCTCGTCTCCTACGGTCTCGCCGCAACGAGTGCAGTACTCAGCGGTACCGGGAAGGATAGCAAGAACGTGGCCTGCGGGATAAACGGTAATTTCGGAAATAGGAGTATTGCCCTCTGCATCTGCGAAGAGCTGACCGCAGCCGTCTACGTTACAGATATAATAAGCCTTGTGTCCATTTTCGGTACAGGATGCAGGCTTCTCTGCAACAAGCTCGGGAGCGTGAGTATGGGAGCTTACGACAATCTGAAGCTCAATTGTCTTGCCGCCGAAGGATACGGTAACTGTGTAATTGCCTGCCTCAAGGGTCTGTCCGATCTCAAGGCCGGAAACGGTGTAGTTATTTTCAATGAAGAAGGGCTCAACATCTCCGTCACTGAGAAGGTCACCTTCAGAGTTGGCGAGAATGTTGGATACGAGAAGAAGCTCGGGAAGGCTGAACTTTTCGCCTGCACGGTAGGAAAGCTTGATCTCACTTCTGTTCACGATGTCAAGGTTTGCTATCTCCTCTGCCTCAAGATGCCAGTAGCCGTAGATAGTAACGGTGGTCTCAGAAGCAAGATCGGAGAGAAGCTTAAGGTTTACGTTAGAACCAACGGTTGTACCGGTGTGTACCGAATACTTGAACCAGCCGCTCTCGCCAGCAGCAAGAGTTACGTCAACGCCACCCTTGTCGCCATAGTTTTCAGAGTAGATTCTGAAGCTGATGTCAGTGTCGCCATCATTGGAAACGTAGAGGTAAATATATCTCTCGTTATCGCCAACAGTAGGAATTCTAACCTGATATTTATCTTCCTTGTATGCAAATCTGTCAGACATAGTCCAGATAGTGCTATCGGAGCCTGCAGAGCCTGCGCCGAATACGTACTGGCTTGCCATAATGCCGTTAACGGTTACGTGAGATGCGGAGGTAACAGAGCCGCCTGCAACCTCTACGATACCGGGTCTGAAGAGAACCCAGCCGTCCCAGCTTGCCTTACCGAACTCGGTGTCACAAACTGTACACTTGGGAGCTGCATCGGGATAAGCGATGCCGCTGTGGTTTTCCTTATCGGTTACATAGTCACAGTTAGCGCAATCGTACCAGTGACCGTTTGCATCTGAGAGAAGATTGGTTTCATGCTTTGCAAGGGGAAGAGTCTCAGCCTCAACCGAGGTCTCAACGGTACAAGCCTCGTCGGAGTAAACCTTACCGCAAACAGAGCAGGTCCAGTATGCGTTATTACCTGCTTCGGTACAGCTGGATTCCTTAGCCTCTGTCTTTGTAGCATCGTGACCGAGAGCTGCCTTTTCGGCATAGGTGGTATAATCGCAGTTTTTACAGGTCACGTATGCGTCCCAACCGATGTCGGTACAGGTGGGAGCCTTTGCATCGTGGCTGATCTCGTCGTGGCCGAGAGCGCCTACAACGATAGGAGCAGGGATAATATTCTTAGCATCTGCGTCAGAGAAGAGCTTATCACAGCCACTACAGGTGTAATATGCCTCGTAGCCTTCCTCTGTACAGGTGGGAGCCTTTGCATCAACCTTAGAGGTGGAGTGACCGAGAGCTGCCTTTTCTACGTAGGTGGTGTAATTGCAGTTTTTACATGTCACGTATGCGTCCCAACCAATGTCGGTACAGGTAGGAGCCTTTGCATCGTGGCTGATCTCGTCGTGGCCGAGAGCGGGAACAACAACCGACTCGTAAAGCTCGGTTGCGTCCTTATCTGCAAACTTATGCTTACAAATTTCGCACTCATAGTATGCAAGAGTACCTGTTTCGGTACAGTTGGGAGCCTCGGCGGGAACAAGATCGCCGGTAACGTGTACGTGAACTACTACAATAGCTATAGAAGCGGTATAGGTCTTACCGTCCTCTACGTATGTAACAACTACCGCGTTATCAGAGGGCTGAAGGTTCTCTGTCTTGCTGAGAGTATAGCCGGTAACCTCCTTGGTATAATCGCAATCCTTGCAATCAAGCTTTACTACAAGATTGGATGCATCAAAGTTTGAGCCGGGCTCGTAATTCTTAACTGCGCCCTCTACGATAAGGGTTTCGGAAAGGGTGTGTCCCTTTGCGGGAATTACGGTGTTGGTGATAACGTTATTGCCCTCTGCGTCGGAGAAGATCTGCTTGCAGACGGAGGAACAGGTCCAGTATGCTACGTTACCGTCCTCAAGGCAGGTAGCGTCCTTTGCCTCGGTCTTAGTAAGCTTGTGGCCGAGAGCTGCCTTTTCGGCATAGGTGGTGTAATCGCAGTTTTTACAGGTCACGTATGCGTCCCAACCCTTTTCGGTACAGGTGGGAGCCTTTGCATCGTGCTTTACCTCTGCGTGACCGCTTGCCTTGATGATCTCAGCCGCAACAGTGGTTTCGGTCTTTGCATCTGCATCCTTGTAAACCTTTTTACATACGGAGCAGGTGTAGTATTCGTTGTTGCCGTCAGCAGTACAGGTAGCAGCCTTTGCGGAGGTCTTAACGAGAGAGTGGCCAAGGGGGGCGCTGGTTACGGGAGCCTCGATCTTGTTCTCGCCCTTTGCATCCGCAAAAACAGCTTCACATCTGGAGCACTTGAAGCAGTCTGCGATACCGGGTTCGGTGCAGGTGGGCTCTGTGCCCGCTACGCCTACGATCTTATGACCGAGAGGAGCGATAGCCACAGGAGCTTCAATAGCGTTCTTGCCTTCGATATCTGCGAAGAGCTGATCGCATCCGTCACATTTGAAGTATGCTTCCTGACCTGCCTCGGTACAGTTTGCGTCGATCTTTTCAACGATGGTCAGATTATGAGTATGACCACCGAAGATTCCGCCTATTACGTCGCAGGACGTAGCAATACATGCTACACCGACGATAACAGACAGAATGAGGACAGTTCTCAAGATTTTCTTGAACTTTTCCATATTTTTCTCCTTTTATCCTTTTGTTTTTTTGTTTTATTTTTGCGGCACGTGCCGTTAGGTTTTAAAAGGTGTTGCGGTCGTTCCCCCTCGGCGAGGGGGAATATACCGCGCGGATTTGCTTGTCGTATTATTTGAGCCGAGCTTATCGGCATTTTTTATTTATCAGAAGAATCTTCTTCTAATGCCTACCCATATCTCAATTGCGATATAGAATACTACTACGGGAATTATAGCAACGTTGATAATGTCGGTTGCTACTCCGAGGAAGTATTCCCACTCGGGCTGGAATCGAACTACTCTCATATCGGATGAGAAGCCGTTCATAGCGCTGGAGTTTACAACGGTGTAGAGAACGTTGTGTACGCAATCTCTTGCCGCCTGAGCAAGATGACCGTAGCCTGTCTCGGGAATATCGGGAACTGTGTGAGATACGCCGTTGATAGGAAGATCGTTACCTGCCCATACGCAGTTTGCGGTGTTCATATAAGGCATACCGGAGTCGGTTACGTTGTAGCCCGTCATACCAAACTCATAACGAAGAACCTCGTTAAGGAAGGTGTGGTGAGGAGCGGGAGTTGTACCGATACGGTTAAGAGAGGTCATAACGCCCTGAAGAGAGCCCTCCTCGATAGTTACCTCAAATACCTTTACGTATATCTCACGGATGGACTGCTCGTTTGCCCAGGACGCTGCGCCACAGCGGTTGGTCTCCTGTTCATTAAGAACGCAGTGCTTTGCAAGCATATACGCGCCCTTGGTCTCCATACCGAGATTCATCTTTGCGAGAGTCATACCGGAGAGGAAGCCGTCCTCGGAAATATATCCGTAGCTTCTGCCGAGATAGGGGCTTCTGTGAATGTTGGCGCCTGCACCATAGAGACCGTTAAAGCCTGCCCACAGACAGTCCTCGCCCCACTGAATACCATATTCGTAAATGAGGTCAAGATTGCGGGTTGCAGCAACGATGCCGTTGTCAACGTAGGTCGCGGGAGATGTGTTTTTGTCAGGATCGTTAAGCTTTGTAGCAAGGCCCGAGGGGTACATATTGTACTTAGAAATAACACCGAGGTCTGAGTCATAGGTGTTAGAAGCGGGCGCGGAAATAGAGGAAAGACCGGGAGTGTTGTAAAGACCGCCCGCGAGAATAGCTACGTAATCGTCCCAGGAGAGCTGGTCAAGAAGCTCATCCCAACGGGGATCGTTGTAAGCGATGGGATTGCCGTTCTCATCAACCCTGAGGTCGATAAGCTGCCATGCGGTTTCGGTAGATTCAAAGGTGGGGTATGCAACGTCGCTTATAGCCTCATCAAGAATATCAAAATCAAGTCCTGCCTTGATAGCATCCGTCTTTACAAGTCTTACGAAATTGTTAAGTCTGTCATAGCTGCTTACGTAGCCAGTTGCCTCGTCAACAGCTACAGCATATTTTACGGTGTCTGCCCAGTTATTTCTGGTAACGTAGGTCCAGGCGCCGCCAAGAGCGTTCTCACCGTAGTTTACACCACCGTCAAAGATCTTGGGATCTGCGTTGTCAAACTGATTGGTGATAAGCTTGCCAACAAGGTTTCCGTCCGCATCCTTATCGGAGTAAACGTTAACCTTAGCGGTGGAATAGAGAAGAAGATCGTCGGATGTGATTCTCTTGTCGTTTTCGGAATCGGCAAATCCAACGAGAGCGGTAAGATTTGCATTACCTGCATCGTCCATACCGTCAGCGGTAGAGAAGCCCTTTGCCGCAAGAATGTTGTTTACGGCATCGTGCGCGTTCTTACCTGCCGCCAGGTAGTATTCGCCTTCCTCGAGAATATAGGTCTTGTGACCGTAGGAATCGTACTTTGCGAAATCGCGTCTTTCAACCGACATATTGAGCGTCTGCTCTGCGCCGGGCTCAAGAAGATCGGTCTTGTCGTAAGCTACAAGCTCAACTGCCGCAGCCTCAACTCCCATCTGCTTGTCATACTCGGTATAGGGCTTCTGCAGGAAGATCTGAACAGACTCCTTACCTGCAACGCTGCCAATGTTTTTAACCTTAACGCTGATATCGTAGGAATCGGTCTCTGCATTGTAGATCACGCTGTAATCCGAATACTCAAAGCTGGTGTAGGAAAGACCGTAGCCGAAGGGATAGGAAACAGCGGCAGAGTAATTGAAGTTACCCGCATTACCCGTGCCCATAACCTTATCCTCGTATCTGGTTTCGGTGTATCTGTAGCCTACGTAAATACCCTCCTGATATACCACGTATCCGTTCTGGTTGCCTGCGCTGGTGGAAACCTCATTGCCGTTGGTATCAAAATAAATGTAGGAGGAGTATGCGTAATAGTCACCGATCTTAGAGGTATCAAGCTTATACTGACCGTAGTTTGCGTGTACGGGGTTGAGATAATGATTCTTCCAGAAGGTGTCGGAAAGCTTACCCGAGGGGTTAACAGTACCCTTAAGGATGTTGGCAATAGCTACCGAGCCCTTGGAGCCCAAGCCACCGCTGTAAAGAACTGCGTCAACTCCGTATGCGGGATCGTCAACAAAATCGAGCATTACCTGGTTGGTGAAGTTGCAGAGAACGATGATCTTGTCGTACTGACCTGCGTCCTTGGCAGCCTTAAGACCCTGAAGAACGGATCTTTCATCCTCACTGAGAGCGAGATAGTTGCCGTTGTAGCCATCCCACTCATAGCCTCTGCTATTGTTGCTTTCGCCGTTATCAAACATCTGGTTATCGGTACCCTCACCGCCTATACGGGAGAGAACAAACACGGCGGTATTGTAGCCTTCAGCAAACTTTGCGCTGTCGGGAATTGCGCTCCAAGGAGCGTCGTTGATGTTAACGATAGCGTATAGACCGGGGCCGTTGATGTACTGACGTCCGTAGTTGCTGGACTTGTACCAGTTGTAAAGCTCACGGTTTACATCAAGACCTGCTGCGGTAAAGCCGTCAAGAAGGTTGGTTGTACCGCTGCTTTTATCGTTGTGCTCGCGGTAGCCTGAGAAAATGGGGCTTACCGAGGAGGCGGAGAAGAGACTGATCTTGTCGGTTGAGGAAAGGGGAAGCGCGCCGTTGTCGTTCTTGAGAAGAACCGCGCCTTCCTCCATAACGAGCTGAGTAAGCATCTCGCCGTTAGCCTTCAGGTCGCTTACGCTTGAGTATTCGGACTTGAAGTACTCGGTGTCAAGCTCCTCATCTGCGCCAAGGGTCTCGTCCTTGACCATGTTAAATCCGTCCTGGCCGAGGAACTTGGAAATTACGCTTGCATTGGCAGCAGCGATCTGACCGCCAACGTTTACTACACCGTAAAGTATTACGAAAATAACGAGTAGTAATTTAGAAATAAATGATAATACAACTTTCATTATGTCGCCTCCTTAAATACTGCTACCGTCGGGAAGAAACATAGAAACTATGCCGACGAGCATTGCGCCGAGAAGAGAAAGTGCACAGAACGACCAGTTAAATCCAATCTGCTCAAGCATAGCGCCTAATGTGTCCGGAATACCGCTGAAAAATACGCTGGAAAGATAGAGATAGGATGCGTTTACAAAGGAAAGCAGGCACGCAAATGCCGAAAGGAACATCGCAAGTGAGCCATATCTTCCGTTGAATATAGAGATAACCAAAGCGATTGAGCACAGGATAAAGGGAAGCGTATATGCCTCCTGAGTGAAATACTGTGTGTTGTCAAAGCCTGCCTTGTACACGAAGGGTACGATCATACAAAGTATGGATGCAGGGACAAGAATAAATGTTTTATAGCTTAATCTGAACATATCTTACCTCCTGTTAATTTCCCGAAGTTTCGCCATAAATTTCTATTTCGGAAAGCTGGAAGATATAGCCTGCTCCGCCGCCGTCATCGGTCATCTTGATGGCAACAACCTTTACGTAGCGCGCGTTCACGCTTTCAAAGCCATTCCATCTTCCGAGAGCTGAACCCTTAGATGCCAGCTCGTCGCACTCAACAGATACTACACTTTTCCATTTTTCGCCGTCCTCAGAAACGAGGATCTCGTAGGTCTCGGGGAAGTAACCGCCGTATACTCTGGGATAAAGAACTACCTGGCAGATAGACTTCGATTCGCCAAGGTCTACCATTACCCACTCTCTGTTTTCCTCGTCGGGAGTAGCAGTTTCATAGTTAGACTTAGAGGACCATCTTCCGTCCGCATCGGAATTGACAGAATTAACACCGTCAACGAGAGATCCCTTAGATCCACCGTGCGAGGTGCTGCTTGCACTTACGTCTGCACCGAGAGCGTAGTTATCGCTGAAGCTTACTCCACTATATACGGGAGAAAGAGTTGCGTTATACGCGGGAACTCTGCCCTCGCCGGGAACATACTTCGCGCCGTACTGGTCAATGAAGTACTCGATGGTCTTACCGTTGGTAGCAACGATATCCGCAGGAATGATAGAATTTCTATCAAGAACCGCAGATGCGGTGCCGTCTGCAAAGGTAGCGGCAACAAGATTTACCGTCTGCTCATATCTTTGAACCTTGATGGTAAAGCTGGTCTGCTTGTTCTTGTAGATTACGTAAACCGTGTCATCCTCTTCTGTGAGAGGCTCGGTAATGGGCTTATTGTTGTTAAGAACGAGGGTGTAATCATCTGCATCAAGCTTGCGCTCAATATCGCCGAACTTTGCAACCACCTCAAGCCCCTCGGTGCTGAATACCTCACCGATAGCATACTCTACCTTGGGATACTCTCCGATCTTAACGCTCTGAAGCTTTGCCTCGTTATAGTAGAAGCCGGAAATTGTAAGCCCGAAGCTCTCCTTAATGTCGCTATTTATATACAGCTCATGATAGCAGTCGCTGTTGGACTGAGTCATATTGATATTAAGATAGGCAGTAGCGTAGCCATTTGCGGGAACTGTCACGTCAACGCCTACTCTCTCGCCGTAGAACTCGGTACCGTATCTGACGTTAACATCCTGATTTCCGTCATTGTGGAAGAAGAGGATAACGTGACGGTCGGTATTTGCGGAGAAGGGGATCTTATTTGTAGCGGTATTCATTTTGCTACCACCCGTATATATTGTGATACACTTGCCTGACTGGGTATTTGCGGGAATCTCAAATCTCGTAGCATCTGTTTCCTCGCCTACTACAACGTAATCTGCGTTTCCGCTGGTGTTGTCGCAGGGAGCAAATGGAATAAGATTCTGTAATTCTACCTCAAATGCCTCGCCGCAGCCCTCCTCGGAGCAGTGCGACCAAACAGAGAAGTCCTCAAGGCTGGATGCATCAAAGGTTGTCATATCTGCCTTGAGATCACCGTAAAGATCTCCGATCTTGTGGTTAGAATAGTCAAGCATTTCCTGATTGCTGATCTCATAAATGCCCTTGGTACCGTCCTTGCCGTTGAGATATCCGTAGGCAAAGAGCTTTCCGCATTTTACACACTGATAGGCGGTCTTCTTGCCGACCTTCATACAGCTTGCTTCACTTTTTGGTATCTCCTCCAGCTTATGCTGGCAGTAATCCCAATCAACGTTACAGCTGCTGAGCGCGCCGATTCCCATCAGTAGGGTTGCGGCTAAAAGCGAAGATGCTATAATTTTCTTAATAATTTTACTCATAATCTTCACTCCTTAGGATTCAATAGTGATTTCGTAGGTGGTAGTGTATTCGCCGTACGCAACGGTGACGGTCTTTGTACCGACGTCCTCTGCGGTGAATACGTAGCCCTCCTCGATATCCGTCATATAATTTGCAATAACGACCTCGTCGTAGCTTGAGCCCTTAGCCTTAACTACAAGTCCGTCGGTGCTAAATTTGTCGCCAACCTTAAAGGTCTTCTTTTCCGCATCCTTGTACAGAGAAATGCTGTCAACCTCTCCCTCGCAGTAGAAGAAGCCCTGCATTGTAAGCTTGGTCTCCTGATTTACACTGCTCAGGATCTTGATAGGAAGATTACATCCGGTGGATGATCCGGGATTGATGGTAAACTCTACGGTCTTGGTTTCTCCTGCGCCAACAGTAACGTTAACGCCGCCCTTATCTCCGTAGTTTTCAGCGTAGAAGCGGAAGGATATCTCCTCGGAACCGCTATTGGTAACTGTGAGAGACAGCTTCTTTTCCTTGCCACTGAAGGTGGGAATTCTGAGATTTATTCCCTGGGGCATAGTCTGAGATACAGTCTGGTGGATCCACGCGTAAGCCTCGGTATCTGCGGGAGTGCCTGCCTTGAGGGTGAATTCCGTAGCGGGAAGTCCGTTGACCTCAACATATGATGCAGATATGTAATTTGAGCCGCTATCAATATTGGCCGCGGGAGTGAATGCTATCTTGTACTCAAAATCAGTAAGCACGGGAGCGATCTTGATCTCATCAAAGGTAGTTTCTATAGTTCCAAAGGCATCCTTATAGAGCTTGTCACAGTTATCGCAGGCATAATGCTCCTGCCAACCGGACGTAAATCCTACAGCTGCCTTTCCCTCCACCTTGGTAAGCGAATGAGATGTCGCGGGAATAGAAGCGGGAGCGCTTATCTCGAACATACCGTCAGCATCTCTGAAGAGTGTGCCACAGTTTCTGCATTCGTAGTATTCCTTGATTCCATTGGAAAAGCAAGTCGCCTTTTTCTCACTGTGCTTTGCTACGTTATGCTCCTTTGCGGGAATAACGTATTTTTCACTTGTGATGGGAGCGTTGCCCTCGGCATCGCCGAATGTCTTGTTGCATCCGCTGCAAATGTAGTATTCTCTGTTTCCGTCCTCAAGACAGGTAGCTGCCTTGGGCGCGACTCTGGTCAGAGTGTGAACATGAGCGAACCCGGTGTCACCGGAATCGGGTGAGCATCCCGCCAGCATAGCGCATGCAATAAGCACGATAAGCATAGCGGTCACAGCGAAAATTCTTTTCGTTTTGTTCATTCCATCCTCCTTCTTGCAGGTTTTTCCTGCTATATTAAATTGATTTTTTTATTTTAACACCCTCATAAGAGGGTAAGGTTAAACAGATTAATCTACATATTTAAGAACGTAATCATAATTCAGCTTAGCAGTCACGGCGTAGTGATCGGAGTAATATACGCCCTCGGAGATAACGTCCTGTAAAATATCAAACTTATCGACCTTAATATTCTTACTTGTAAAAATAAAATCGATAGGCTTTGACCATTCGGGATCAAAAAGTCCCCAATCGTGGGCAGTCCATCCGCTGTCGCTTACCGGAGCAAGCTTTGCGGTGTCGTTAAATCTGCTTCCGATAATATCGTAGGTATCCTCATCCTCGGTTGCATTGAAGTCTCCGCATATGATTGATGGATATTGGCTTTCAGACGCCCTGTCAACGATAAGCCTGAGTCCTTTGTTTCTCGCCCTCTCGCCCGCCCATTCAAGATGGGTATTGTATACGTCAAGATAGTTGCCGTAGCAGCTGCGGAGCAGAGCGTGAACGCATATTCTGTGATAATCGGCGTCCCAGCCCTTAGACATCACGTCGGGAGTTTCGCTGAGCCAGAAGACATCCCCTTTAACAAGCTCGAATTCATATGAATACAGGATAGCAAGTCCCTCGGGATCCGCCGCTGTATCTCTCTCAAAATATATCATTTGATACACATCGGAGAGAGATGCCTTTATAGAAGAAAACTGAGAGCGCTTTACCTCCTGGAGAGCAACCACGTCCGCGCCATGCTCTCTTATGTAATCCATCAGATACTCTCCCCGATAGGACCAGGCTCTTTGTCCTCCGTCCACGTCGGTACGGATGTTGAAGCTCATTATTTCGTAGGATGCATTGAGCTTTACGCTGTTATCTCCATCATTGGTTTTCTTAGAAACGGCAGTAGCTCCGAGAAGAGAAGTAAGGCAGGTAAGCAATGTAATTAAGGCAAATGCTTTTACAAGTATTTTTTTCACCGCTATTACCTCCTTAATTTACGTAAAAGCCGCTGAACGTCAGACTGACGTCATTGGATATCGAGTCAAGAAGCTGTATGGTGTGATAGCAGGCGTAATCCGAGCCGCTAAAGTTAAGCTTCAGAACAAACGCCTGATACTCTCCGCCTTCGACGGTGACGGGCTCAGACCAGCAATAGGTGGAATAGTATTCCGCTCCGTATTTAAAGGTGACTTTCTCGCCCGAGTTATTTTTTACCATCATCAGAATATACCTATCGGTATTTGCCGAGAACGGAACCTTTGTGTTTGCGTCAAGCTTTCCGCTATCATTGTTGTGATATACCCAATTGTGAATACCGACCTTGGTAGATGAAGGAAAGATATAAGTGGTTGAAACTAAACCGTCAACCGTGTCGCGCGTAAAGCTTACAGGGGTGACGTCGTCATACAGAACTTTAGTAGATGGAGTAAAGGGTCTAAGATCACTCTCCTCGACCGCAAATCCTGTGCCGCAGGTATTGCACACCGTGACGATCTCATAGTCGGAAAAGCTCGTTGCCTTACTGACTCCCGATTTAAGACGTATGCCGTATTTATTGCTTACGGTATGATCCTTCTTCGGAATACTGCTCTGCTCCTTAACCTCTACAAGCCCATCCTTTTCGGCAGAATATTCAAAGATTTTGCCGCAGAGCTTGCATTGGAAGGCGCCGCGCTTACCTTCAGAGATGCAGGTGGGAGCTACCCAATCAAGCTTTTTGAGACTGTGTGTACAGCTGCCATTGATATGAATATCATCGCCATCCGTATCATCGTTTTGATCTCCGTCTGACAGGTTGTCATCATCGACCGAAGAACCGTTATTTTGACTCATCTCCTCAAGCTTTTCTTTAAGTGTATTTATAGTCTCACATCCCGTAAGCAACGTGCAGGAAAGCATCAGACAAAAAAGTACTATAATAAAGGATATTTTTGTTATTCCTCGCACTTTTCTTTCTCTGCCTCCTTTTTGCTTTCAAAAACTATTTTATTAACAACAAAGAAAACTACCATAGAAACACCGCCGTTAAGAACGGTTGTACCGATGTTATAAAGCCAAGGATCAACGAAGTGACCTGCAACGGCTGCCCAAACGCAGTTAATGGAATTAACCACGCAGGTGACTACGCAGAAGGCAAGGAAATACCAAGCGCCTTGACGAAGAACGTTTCCGTTGGAACGAAAGACGTATTTGCGCTGGATAAAGAAGTTTATAACCTCACCGATAACCATAGCTATCATATATGCGGTGAAATATGCCGCGCCGCCCTGATCTGCACCGTATCCGATTATATACCACTTGAACTCAATGCCGAAGAGGGTGATGTCAATACCGGGAAATCCGAAATCCTGGCTACCCATAAAGGCAAACGCCGCGGGCAAAAATGTGAGGAGCAAATACTTAAAAACGGTGATTACGTTACTTACGATAACGAAAAGCCCGCCTTCTCTTACCCATTGCGAAAGCTTGGGATGGCTTTGCGCAAATTTATTCCATAAATTTTTGATTTTTTCCATAGAACAGCTCCCTAAATATGTAATAATTTTGTTTACTTCAAAACGTGTAAATATCAATTTCGTCATTGATTTATTTTATATTATCATAAAAAAGGTAGGGAAAACGTCAATTTGCACGAATCGCATCTTATTTGCATAAATGGTAATAAATTTGTCTAAAAGAGCCAATTTTGAAGATGGTCATTTTGTTAAAAATAAACAAAGGCGATCTTACCGCAAAAAGCAAGATCGCCCCCAAAAATCAATAAAAAATATAAAGTTTAGTTATTGTAAGGAATAAGAATTTTAAGCTCAAACCAATGATTTTCCGCATTGATATTTACAACGCCGTCATATCTGTCAACCGTGTATTTTATACTCTTGATACCATAGCCGTGAAAACGCTTGTCATTTTTTGTAGTAATGAAGTTTCCGTCGTCAATTTTTAGATTTCCCTCATAATAATTTTCAATACGTATCATAACGAAGGACTTTACCTGCGACACGCTGAGGTGTATAAGACGCTTTTCCTTCTCATTGGTTTTCATAACCGATTCTATTGCGTTATCCAATGCGTTTCCAAATATGCTGCAGATGTCCATAGAGTCCATAAAATCAAGCAGCTTTCCGTCTGCAACCACAGTCATCGTGATACCGTGCTTTGAGCAATACATGCTTTTTCCTATAATTAAAGTATCAAGAACGCTATTGCCCGTTTTGTTTTGCAGCTCGTATGCGCGGATGTCCGCCTCCATACTGTCAAGAAAGGCGCTGCGTTGCTCGTTGTCATTAAGGTTTCTGAGCATATTGATCTGATGCTTTAGATCGTGATATTTCATATTGATAATATCAATGCTTTCTCTGGACTGCTTGTACTGAACGTACTGATTTTTCAGAGCATTCTGCACCGCATCAAGCTCACGGTTTACCATATTGTTTCGACAGGTAAGAAAGTGGGCGTAAAGCATAGCCACTCCCGCTATATCCACAAGCGTTCTGGTGTATGCTATTTCCTTGAAATATTGTCCTGATACAGAGGATGATACGGTTATAAAGCTCAAGTTGCTGAAGCCGAATACTATTACACAAATAAACAGAGAAATAAACCAATCTCTTTTTTCTATACTAAGACGTCTTTCCTTATTTATTCTTGTTCTTAGCAGCTTCCACAGGGAAAACAGAACGATGCCGTAAACTATTGTCAGAGCAAATATCTCTATGTACCAAGGCATTTCGTTTATGTCCGTGTAAATAGAGTTTACTATCTGCCATTCCAGCGAAGCTATACATTCCGCTATGGAAAATGCCATTACTGCATAGAATACGCTTTCATAAAATGATATTTTGTTGGCGAACCATATAAATACAGCCATTGAAAGAAACGCGGCTACCATACAGGGTATCCAAAGCCAGAGAGTTATAGTGGCGGTAAGCTCCATAAACATAGTGAGGGCAGCGAGATAAATAACCCCTACGATCGCAAGCTTAGGCTTGCTGAGCTTCGGTCCAAGCAGGATGACGAAAAGTCCGCAGGAAAGCCATTCTGCAAGAGCAGTATAATATCTTGGAATGTCCGGTACTGCGTGCCCTATCATTATTTGATCACTCCTCCCCAATAAGCGGTAAGTGCCTCCATAAATTCCTTTTTCTTTGCTCTTGAAACGGCGAGGGCGGCACCCGGCAGCTTTGCATAGCCGTCTTTAAAGCCATCAACGTGAGCAAGATTGATAAGATACCATTTACTCGCTCGGAAAAAACCCATATTACCAAGGGTGTCCTCGGTTTCCTTCATAGTACAGGATGCCTCATACTCTCCGGATGCGGTGTGATATATCATATTGTGACCGCGACTCTCGACGTAATATATATCCGCCACGTCAAGCCTTGCCGTGCCACCCTTGATATTAACGGTAACAGCCTTTGATATTCGGTTTTTCATACGGCTGATAGCTCTTCCAAGACATTGAGAAAATGCAAAATAGGACAGCGGTTTTAAAAGATAATCAAGCGCCTCCACCGCATAGCCTCTAATAGCATATTGGGGAGTGTTGGTAATAAAGATTATCACCACCTCAGAATCTATTTTTCTTATTTCCTCTGCGGCACTCATACCGTCCATAAATTTCATCTCTACGTCCATTAAAATAATGTCAAACTGAGAGCGATATTTATGAACGATGCTATCACCGTCGTAAAAGACGGAGGTTTTTATGAACTCTCCGCTCTCTGCTTCGTATTGCTTAAGATATTGTTGAATTTGAGTTACGTAGCTTGACTCATCATCTACAACTGCAATATGAATCATATAAATCTACCTCACTTAATATTTGCGACGAATTTTGAATTTGATCTTAAATTACGGAAGAAATCGGCGATTACTCTGCCAAGTCCGCGCCAGAAGTGTCCGTTTACGATAAAGAGAATATCGTCAACCATCTTACGGCTAACCATTCCGCCTGCCATCTTTCCGATAGCTCTGAAAGGCATATTGTAGATAAACAGCACGTTAAGATCGGGTTTGCCCTTTGCTTCGGATTTGTTTTTTATGTTAGTCAAAATCTTGTAAACAAGCCTTGCAAGACCGCATTTTGCATAGTAAAGTTGACATATTGCGTCATTTTCGGCCAAAAATCCACCCCATCTGCCGTCGGGAATAGGTCTTGAAAGCAGTTTCTCAAAGTCGCTGTCGGACACATTTTCGATGTCCGCATTGTAGTAGCACTCGGGTGCATTTTTCTCGCATTTTACGCCGTCAATATGAAGGGTGGCGGATAGTCTTACATCGCTGACGCTTGAGCCGACGATGATCTCGTAATCTGCGTCCTCGATCTCCCAGCAGTTCTTCTCTGCGTTGTAGTAGCGGAACGCCTTGTCGTCAAGTTCTACGGTGACAGTCTTGCTCTCGCCAGCCTTAAGGAATACCTTTGCAAAGCCCTTCAGCTCCTTCTTAGGTCTGTATACGTTGCCGTTCTTGCAGGAGATATAAACCTGTGCAACCTCTGCTCCGTCAAGCTTACCTACGTTTGAAAGAGTAAAGCTTACACTGTTTTTATCTGCCTTGATGTCGGAGTAATCAAAGTCGGTGTAGCTGATACCGTGACCGAAGGGATAGCGAACACTCTTACCTGCAGTATCATAATAACGGTAGCCAACGAAAAGACCCTCACGGTATTCTGCAGTTCTTTCTTTCGATGGGAAGTAGGGATAAGATGGGTTATCCTCGAGCCTGTGAGGCCAGCTTTCGTTAAGCTTACC
>JAZNZI010000089.1:0-4784 GCA_045594865.1 Eubacteriales bacterium
TATAAAATATCAAGAGGTTTGATAAAAAAGTGAAAAATTAACAAAAAGTTCATAATTGAGCGACAAAAATGCGTCCCGCAGCCGTAAAATGCTGCGGGAACGGAGTATTCAGTCCTTTGCTCTGGGGCTTTTCTCAATGAGATAAAAATAGGGAGATGTGGGGGAGTTGAGAATATGGAATTCCGAGACGCAGATGCGGTATTTTGAGAGGGTTTTAAAGTACTCGCGGAGCATATCCCCCTCCAGTGCGCCCTCCTCGTGACCGGGGTAAATCGCTACGATAAGCGCACCGTCGGGAGCGAGAAGATCTATGGCTGCCTCTACGGCGGGCATTGTGGTCTCGCGCATTGTGGTGACGGTCTTTTTACCGCTTCTCGGTAGGTAGCCCAGGTTGAACATTCCTGCCTTGATAGGCTCTTTTACAAACTCCTTAACTCTGTGGTGAGAGGCGCAGATAAGCTCGTAGTTTTTTGGCGCGTTATTGGCTTCGAGGTGGGCGCGAGTGGATATGAGCGCCTCCTCCTGAATGTCAAAGGCGTATACCTTTCCGCTCTCGCCAACGGTTTTTGAGAGGAAAAGAGTATCTCCGCCGTTGCCCATTGTGAAGTCCACGCAGGTGTCGCCCTCGGAGAGATGCTCGAGTATAAAATGCTTGTGTAATCCTGTTAAATCTACCATATTTGTTTCTCTACTTTGTCTTTTTCATTGCCGCGATCTGCTCGTCGGTTGCGGGGCGGACAAAGGCGGTGTAATTGGTCTTATAGATAACGAAGCCCGGCTTTGCGCCCTGGGGCTTCTTTATATTTTTCACCCTGGTGTAGTCCACGGCTACAAGGTCACCCGTTGCCTTTGAGTACTTTGCGGCAACTGCCGCCGCCTCGGTGTAATCCTGCTCGCTCGGCTCCTCACCGTCGCAGAGCAAAATAACGTGAGAGCCGGGGATATCCTTAGTATGAAACCAGAGGTCACCCTTCCCTGCCACCTTAAAGGTCAGGTTGTCATTCTGAAGGTTGTTTCTACCGACTATAAGCTCCCAGCCTCCACCGGTCACCAGCCTTATAGGTGTTGAGGTGATCTTTTTCGGGGGTACGTAGCCGCGCAGGCGGGATGCATAGCCAGAGCGGTAAAGCTCGTCGCGTATCTCGATAACGTCCTGCTCGCACTCGGCTCGGGAGAGGAACTGACGGACGCTGTCAAGATAACGAAGCTCGCTTTCCCACAGCTTTATCTGCTCGGTGAGGACGGTTTTTGCATTCTTGCACTTGTTATAGAGCTTGTACATTTTCTGCGCGTTTTGCGAGGGGGTAAGTCTTGGATCAAGCTTTATCTCAATCTCGGGACAGCTCTCGTCATAATAATCAACCGTGCGGAAGCTCGCCATACCGCGCTCAAGGCGGTAGAGATTGGCGGTGATGAGGTCGGCATTTTTCTTATATTCCTCGCCACGCTCGGCATCGAGAAGCGACTGTCGCTGGATACCCAGCTTTCGCTCGGTGCGAGCCTCGGCATTATTGAGCAGTGTGGTGATATCGTGAGCGCGCTGATGAATATGCTCAAGTCGGTCCTTCTCCTCAAAGTAGGTGTCCAGCATATCAGACAGACGTGGATAGGTGCGCTTGTCTACGTTGTCACCGAGATAGGTGATGTCCATATAGGAGTAATCTATAGGCTTGCCGCTCTTATCAAACACTACGGTGGGGGTGTAGCTCCCGTCGATGAGTAGCTGCTGCCACTCCCTGAACACCGCATAAAATCTATGGGGATCGATGTTGCAAACGGGGGTGTCGGTGTGACCGCAGGCGCGATAGACAAGCTCACGGGCGATCTGCGTGGCAATACCCGAGTAGGTGGAGGTAATGAACTTCTCACCCGTGCGCTCGGAGGGAAAATCGGAGAGCTTCTTAAAGAAGGTCTCCCCGTCGATCTCAAGGGGTATAATTTTATCCGCCATAGCCGGAATCTGATACTTTAAACCGGGGAGAACCTGACGGACAGAGCTGGAGGCAAAGTCGATCACCTTAAGGGCGGCGAGGATTTTGCGCTGGTCATCGAGGACGATAAGGTTCGCGTACTTACCCATTATCTCGCAGACGATAATTTTCTCTGTGGCAAAGCCCATCTCGTCATAGCATGCAACGCAAAACTCGGCAATTCGGTCAAAGCCGGGCTGACTCACCGAGGTGATCCTTGCTCCGAGGAAATATTTTCGCAGGAGCATACAGAACATTGGTGCTTTCAGAGGATTTTCCTTCTGCTTATCCGAGAGCTGAAGCCTCGGGGCGTTGGGGCCAACGTTAAAAACGAGGCGGCGGGAGGTTCTGCCGTGGTGGATCATCATATCTATCTCATCGTTGCGAGGCTGAAGCACCTTTTCTATCTTCGCCTCAGGGAACTCGGCGGAAAATTCCGAGAGAACCGCGCGCATCATACAAGCGTCAAATGCCATTATTTTGCTCCTTTCGTTTATTTTACTGAATTATTTTACCATAGAGTTGAAAAATAGTCAAGTGAAAAGAGCTTTTTCGGGCGGCAGAAGTTAATTCAAGCTGACGAGCCTCACGGTCAGGGTGTCGGAAATTGATATTGCGGCTGCCCATTCCACCTGACTTCCGTCATCGGTGAGGAGCAAAAGCCGCAGAGCATCCTCCGAAAACAGCTCTGCGTCGCGGCAGGGGCAGAGGCGAAAGAGCTTTTCTCCTACATATACATTAAAATAAGAAATCTCCACGTTTTTAATCGTTTTCTTTTGCATAGGGAATTTTTTAAAAGTGTTGATGGCAGGTCACCTCGCTTTTTTGGTCTGATAACAATTTATGTCTGCGCACGCGTGCTTGACAACGGAACGGATTTAGGATATAATTGTTCTATATTTTAAGTGAGGACGATATGATAAAAGAAAAGATAAATGCCGAGCAGGCAAAGGCTCGCTCGGCTATCAGTGGCAAAATATACGGCGAGATTCCACCAAGGCCTCTGCATCTGTCGTATGGAACGAAATCCTCTGACGTGGGATTTGCCGCGGGAAAAGCGAGGCTTACAGAGATAGAAATAAATCTGGATTTTGGCGAAAAAGAGGCGGTGCTGCCAATAAAGGCGATTATTCCAAATAAGGATGCGCCCTGCCCTGCGATTGTTTTTCTCAGCCTTGAGGAGGGTGTGCCGTCGAAATTTCTGCCCGCCGAGGAGATCATCGACAGAGGATATGCCATAATAAATCTGTGCGTTGATAGTGTGTCGGGCGTAGACGGCGACTTTAAGTCGGGGATAGGAAAATACATAGCGAAATCCCGCAGAAAGAAGAACGCGGCGGGCAAGATCGCCATTTGGGCGTGGAGCGCGATGAGAGCTGTCGACTACCTGTGCGACAGAGATGTCGTCGATAAAGACAGGATCATCGTTGCAGGTCACGGAATAAGTGCCGAGAGCGCGCTGCTATGCGGGGCGTTTAACGAGCGGATAAGCTGCGTTATTGCTAACGAGCCCTTTGCCGATGATTTCAGATCGGCGAGCGGTCGGGAGTATCTGTACTGCCCTGCCTTTGCGGATGAGCCGAGGGCTGACGGTATCGGTCTGCTTGTCGGGCTCTGCCGCGGGAAGAAAATATTAATAGGCTCTGCCTGTGACAGAGCCTGTGCGGATAGTAATTATGAGAGTGATTTGCTTCAGAAAATCGGTGTTCCGGAGGTGGACATGTCCGAGCCCTGCATGACAGAAAGCGCGACGATGCATTATCACCGTCGCGGCGGCGGGGAATATTTCAGCCGCGAGGACTGGAAATATTACCTTGATTTTATTGAAAAAGCCATATTTTGACAATTATAGTTAGCAAAATTAACCAAATCGGCGGGCGTAGCCGCATTTTTGGCAAAGCTGTTCGGTAGCGCATCTGCGCTCGAAGCCGCGGCGGATCGCCTCGGATCTGTCGGATGAAAGGATCTCTCCAAGAGGAGTTTCGTGGATATTGCCGAGAGTAATATCTCCCTCGCGGTCAAGGCAGCAAGGGATAACCGAGCCGTCAACAAGGATGCCGAAATGGTCGCCAAGGCCGTAGCAGAATACCTGATCGCCCATGTTTTCTGCCTGCATATCAGGCCAATCGAAGCGGTCGCCGTATTCAAGGTGGAGCTTGTGCCTGATGCGCGCGCCGCGAGCGCCCCATTTCCATTCACCCGGCAGTTTTTCCTTAAAGAGATCGAGGGTGCGGTCGTTTCTTCCGCCATCGTGGCCCTTGTTCCAAAGACGAAGGACGGTAAGAACTCCTGCGGCGCTTGCCTTATCTGCAAAGACGGCAAGGTCGTTTATATAGGAGAGATACGCCTCGTCCTCCCCCTGCTCAAAGGAGTGAACGGACAGGTTGACCTTATAGACTCCTGCAGAGATAAGCTCGTCTGCCCTCTTTGACACCAGGGTGCCGTTGGTCGTAATGGCGCACTTGAAGCCGAGGGCAGTGGCGCACTTAATGAACTCGGGCAGATCGGGGTGTGTCAGGGGCTCGCCCATAACGTGCAGATATATGTATTCGGTTATGCCAACGAGGGATGATGCGACGTGGCGGAACTCGTCGAGAGTCATTCTGCGGTGAGGGCGTGTGGTGCCGGGGCAAAATGAGCAATTTCGGTTGCAGATGTTGGTAATTTCTACGTAAACGCGGGAATATTTTTTCATTTTGCTGACGTTCTCCGTGGTTTTGTTGCTTTTAGTATAGCATAACGAGAGAAAAAAATCAACAGAGGAAAAACACCTCATCACCTGCTACGCAGGAGCTTCCCCTCAAGGGGAAGCCT
>JAZNZI010000090.1:0-6287 GCA_045594865.1 Eubacteriales bacterium
CCCATACGGCGAGAGCCGAGGCGGTCTACCATATAGGACTTCAGCACACCGTTCTCAATAAGCACATTGCGCTGAGTGGGATTACCCTCGTCGTCGATATTGACCGATCCCCATGCGTTAGGAATCGTTCCGTCGTCGATAGCGGTCACCTTTTCGTTAGCGATCTTCTGTCCCAGCTTACCGCACATCTGCGAGCGTCCCGTGCCCACCGAGGTAGCCTCAAGCGAGTGTCCGCACGCCTCGTGGAAGATAACGCCGCCAAATCCGCTCTCAATAGCTACGGGCATCTGTCCTGCGGGACAGTAATCTGCCTCAAGGTTCGTGATAGCCTGTGCGGCGGCGGTTCTGCCGATCTCCTCGGGCCCAAACATCTCAAATACCTCAAGTCCCATACCGCGTCCGGGAGAGCAGGAGCCGTTCTGATTCTCGCTGCCAGAGGATGCGACCGCGCTGACTGTCATTCTGGTACGGATATGGCGGTCGGTCTTGAGAAGTCCCTCGGTATTTGCTACAAGTATAGTATGATCAACGGTGATAAGATTACCCACCGACTGAACGATGCGCTTGTCATATGCCCGCGCCGCATCGGTGGCAAGGCGAAGGAGATCGCACTTGACCTTATTTTCAGCTTCTGCGGGATTTATTTTTACAGGGTGAATATCCTTAACGGCGGTAGGCTTCAGGACTATATTCATCTCCGCCCTGCCCTCGCCCATAGCCTCGGCTACGCCTTTTGCGCACTTAATAAGTCCCTCTCTCGAAATGTCGGAGGTGGAGCCGTATACGGTTTTCGTACCGAGAAAGGCGCGAATACCTACGCCCGAGACGGTGTTATCCGCAATGGCGTCGATTCGTCCGCTGAGGAGAGTGATAGTTCCGTTTCTGGTAAGCTCCCAATAAATCTCGGCAAAATCTGCGCCCGTTGAGGTGGCGATACCGAGAATTTCTTCAATAAGTCTTGTGTTATTGATATCCATTTATTTTCTCCTTATAGGGTTTACAAAAATAAATATTTTGCTACGATTATATCATATCATAAAAGCCCGCCATATTCAATAGAAAAACCTCATTTTTATGCAATAATAAACATTTGTAGGTATTTTGACATTTATTTTTGCTAAAATACTTGACATTTGGTCAATAAAAGTGTATACTGAAGAAAAAGAACTTTTACAGAGGTAGATAGATATGGCAGCTAAAGAGGATCTGCGAGTCAGAAGAACGAAAAAGGTGCTTTTCGATGCTTTCACAGAGCTTATGAGCACGAAAACCTTTGACGAGATTACGGTAAACGAGCTTTGCGAGGCGGCAGGCGTCAGAAGAGCCACCTTCTATAAGCATTATGCAGACAAGTTTGATTTCCTTACCGCATATACCCACATTCTGCGCGATAACTTTGACAGAAAAATGGCTAAGGAAGGAACCGTTGAGCTTAGCGCTGATTATTACGTTTCTTACGCCAAGCGAGTCATTCATTTCATAAGCGAGAACTCTGCGGCTATTGATAATATCTGCAAGAGCAACCTCTTCCCTTCCGTGCTGGCAGTGATATTCGAGCAGAATTACAAGGACACCAGCGAGAGACTTCGCATAAGCGTGGCATCGGGTATGGTTCTTCCCGCGTCGGTTGACACCGTTGCCGCTATGTGTTCCGGCGGTGTGGCAGCCTGCATTTACGGCTGGCTCAGAGAAGGAAGAAAAACCGATCCCGACCTCGTTGCCGAGCAGGTTGGCGCGGCTGTGGCAAAGATAATTGGCTAATAAAAAAGCGGTCAAACGACCGCTTTTTTATTTTATTTATTTGAATCGATATAAGGGAGATATGCCTTGAGATAATCAAGTCCCGAGAAGAGCGTGGTGAACGCCATAACTGCCATAAACACGTAGGAAAGTATGTGATTATCACAGATGAAGGACACGATCTCGTGCTTGATAAGCATAGGAAATACGGGCTCGACTATTATGGCAACCGTGCCGACCATCTGTGAGACGGTCTTGATCTTGCCAAGAATGCTTGCCGCAACGACGATGCCGCTCTTGCCTGCAACCACAAGACGAAGGCTTGTGACACCAAGCTCGCGAAGAAGAATGATAAGAACCACCCATACGAAAACAAGCGCGAGGGGCGTCTGATTTCGCAGGAGCATCCATACGAGAATGGCGATCATAGAGGAAAGCACCATAAATTTGTCCGCTAAGGGATCGATAAACTTGCCGAAATCGGTGACGAGATTATGCTTTCTCGCAATCTTTCCGTCAAGCATATCTGTAAGTCCTGTTATTATATAGATAAGCGCGGGAACAATGAATCCCCACACACCCATATCTCTCATAAAGAGAAGCGCCGCCACGAATGCAGGAACTAACAGGCATCTGATAATTGACAGGGTGTTAGGAATGTTCATAGAAGATTTTTTCATAGTCTTATACCTCCATAGCCTCGCCAACCAGGTCGTAATCCATAGCGTCGGTTATCCTGACCTCTACGAACTGACCGGGAACAAGCTTACTTGCTGATTTGAAATAAACTCTGCCGTCAACGTCTGGCGCGTCGGCAAAGGAACGTCCGTGATAGACCTCGGCAATACGATCGTAGCCCTCGCAAAGCACGGTGAGGACAGAGCCGATTCGCTCGGCGGTCTTTTCCTCCGCAACGGTGAGCTGAGTCTGCATAAGGATATCGTATCTATCCTGCTTTATCTGCTCATCGATCTGATCCTCCATCTCAGCAGCCGCAGTACCCTCCTCGGGAGAGAAGGTGAACGCGCCGAACCGGTCGAAGCGGGTTTCCTTTACGAACTCGCAAAGCTCGGTGAAGTCCCCGTCGGTCTCACCGGGGAAGCCGACCATAGCGGTGGTACGGAGAACGATATCGGGCACGCGCTCGCGCAGGCGGTCGATTGCCTCTATAATAAGCTGCTTTCCGCCGTGACGGTTCATCCTTTTCAGCACGCTATCGGAGATGTGCTGAACGGGAATGTCCATATATTTAAGAAGTCTGTCGTTGGTGCGAAGCTCCTCAATAAGCTCGTCGGTTATCTTATCGGGATAGCAATACAGAAGTCTGATCCAAGGAATATTCGTTTCTTCGGTGATCGCGCGCACAAGGCGGGCAAGGCTGTATTCTCCGTATATGTCAAGTCCGTATCTGGTGGTATCCTGGGCTATGAGATTGATCTCCTTTACGCCCATAGCCTCAAGGTCTCTCGCCTCAGCAACGATGTCCTCTATCTTACGGCTTCTGTGCCTGCCGCGGATAAGGGGGATAGCGCAATAGGTGCAGAGGTTGTCGCAGCCCTCGGAAACCTTTATGTATGCCGTATGAGGTCCTGTGGTGATGATTCTGTCACCGCCAAGCTCGGAGGCTTCCTTGTCGTTGAAGGATGTGTACTTTTCGCCTCGCATTACCGCCTCGCACGCCTCTGCGATCTTGTCAAGACTGCCAATACCGACGAGGGCGTCTATCTCGGGCATCTCGTTCATAACCTCCTCGCGATAGCGCTCTACGAGGCAACCCGTGGCGATTATGTGACGGCATTTGCCCCACTCCTTGAGAGAGGCGGCATCGAGGATATTTTCTATTGCCTCCTGCTTTGCGCTTTCGATAAATCCGCAGGTGTTGATAACGATGATCTCCGCCTCCTCCTCGTTGGGAGTAATCTCAAATCCGGCGGTGTGAAGATTGTGAAGCATTACCTCAGTGTCTACAAGATTTTTGCAGCAACCGAGGGAAATAAAGCCAACTTTTGTCATAATTTGACTACCATTCTTTACATTTTAGTGAATTATTTAAGCAATTTGCTGATTCGCGGTCTGAGTTTTGCATAATAAAATCTGACCATAACGGTGATAAATAAATCGAACATAACGAACGCCACGTTCATCAGCACGTAGGTGATTATTATGAGAATTTGTCCCTCATCCTCAAAGAAAGGAATACCGAGAAGCTTCTCACATATGAAGAAAAGTCCCCATACAACCGCGTTGATATAGACCAGCTTTACGATAAGCCAGGACCATTTCGGCAGACGTTCGATATATGCCTTAACAAGCGGATAGATACCGAAAACGAGCAGGTATTCCGCCCAGATAATGCTGCCCGGATAAAGAAGTGCTGTGGCAAGGCTGGTGCAGATCCAGACGAGCCAAGGGTAATAACCGCCGATCTCAAGATAGATAAACACCACCAGCATCGAGGCTATGGAGCAGACGCTAAGGTCGAGGACATCGACAACCGCGCCGATGATCATAAATACGGTGCCGAGGGCAACCGTCATAGCCGACAGAGTGATTTTTTTCGTCTGACTCATATGCAACGGATAAGGTCACCGCCAAGGCACTCGCAAAGGCAGTCAAGACAAACAAGGTTCATACAACAATCGCAGGCATCGTCCGACGAGGAGCGTCTTCTGTACCCAGCTTCACCGTAATATGTGCTTCCGTAGCCGCGGGCGCCTGTGTTGAACATCTCCTTAGCCTTCTGATATTCAATATTACCGGGCTCCATGCTGCAGGCCATCTCAAGCTCGCGCATAGCGTCATTTACGTTTCCGCGGTGCATAAGCAGGACGCTGTTAAGATAATGCCACTCTGCAGTACGCTCGCTGATGGGAATCTCTGCAATACGGCGCTCTGCCTCGTGGAATCTTTTTGCGTTTATAAGTCTTCTGATCTCGGCATACACACCGGTGGAGCTGCCCGTTCCGCTGTAGCTCTGGTAGTATGTACCATTGCCCTTATAAGCCGAGCCGCCTGCCGAGCGCATGCGCTGGATCTCATCGTATGCGGCGTTTATCTCCTGCATTTTTTCGTTAGCAAGATCCTTCAGGGGATTATCGTCACCGTAGTTATCGGGATGATATTTCCTCGCCAAGGCTCTGTATGCGCTTTTTATTTCCTCATCTGTGGCGTCGCTTGAAACGCCGAGAATTGAATAGGGATCTTTCAATGAAGTTTCTCCTTTCGGATTTTTTCGTCCTTCTCTTCCCCGTCAAGAAATTCTATGCGCTTGACAAGTCCGAGATATATGATGTTGTTAATAATATTTTCAATAGTGGCTCTTGTACCGAAGGGAAGCAGATTTACTGCCGCCTCGATTTTCTTACATTCGAGGAGCAGGCCTGTTTTTATGCTCTGCTTATTTTCCCTTGTCAGTGGCACACCGCTGTAAAGAAGAACGTAGGGGTTATAGCTGCCGCTTTCCACGTCCCCGTCATAATCCTCGGCGGCATCGGCAGCGTAAATGAACCTGCCTAGATGACAGCCGACCTCGTAGGGTACAAGTCTGTCGGTGTCGGGCAGACCGTAGGCGAATATCTCACCGAGCAGCTCGCCAAAAAGACCTGCGGGCACATCAACGCTCTCGCATTTTTCTTTCTCAAGGGCGGTTATTCTGTCAAGGCGGTCAGCAACGATCATCTCAAGATCATCAAGGGTTGCCTTGTTATTTGCCGCGCTGACTATGGGACGGACTGCGGTGACACCCAGCTTTTTCAGTCCGCGCTCGTCGCTGATATCATCCTTTATTTTATAATAGGTAAGAACCGCAAAGGCGCGAGCGGTGTATTCAAGGGCAGAATTCTCCTTCAGCATAGGGCGTTTTTTCGTCGGGTGGGCAATACATCTTCTCTGCTCGGCGGCAAAATCACCGTCGGGTATGTAAAGCATTCTGACGAGAGCCAAAAATACGCTGTCATAGGAGAGGGTGACGTTCGACAGGGCGCCCGTATGCCTTTTCATAGCGCGGCAGATGCCACAGTAGGTCGCCTTATAAAACTCGTGCTCGCGCACCAGCATTTCGCTGACAACCGGCTTGACGTAACCGAACATAGCTCCCTCCGTAAACTTAGCGCAAAACTCGCGCGTACATATTTCTTCAATTTATTATAGCATATTTTTCCCGTCTTTTGTTAAGTTTTGAAAAATTTTTATGGAATTTTTTAAAAATAATTATTATATATCGAAAATCCGCCCGAAAAATCCCAACTCTTTTTCAAAAAAGTCTTGACAAACGAGGATAAAGTTGTTATAATGTTATGGCAAGTTAATAAAAGACTTCACACGGAGATGTACTCAAGTGGTGAAGAGGCGCCCCTGCTAAGGGTGTAGGTCGAGCAATCGGCGCAAGAGTTCAAATCTCTTCATCTCCGCCAGAAAAACGGAAGGTCCTTTCGGATCTTCCGCTTTTTCTTTTCTGGCGGAGATGGGGAGATTTGCTGCGACTTGCGTCGCCCTTCAGGGCGGCGCAAGAGTGAGCCGACGAAAACAGTTGATAACTGTTTTCGTCG
>JAZNZI010000091.1:0-12816 GCA_045594865.1 Eubacteriales bacterium
ATGTACGCCTTTGGTCACGAACAGCGATTTCTGCTCTAAATCCGGCAATCACCGAAAGCTGCTTCGCATTAAGAATTCAGCATTTACTGTATATATCTCTGCATAGGCTTTGATATTGCTGAGTTCTTAATGACCCAGCCCTTTTACTTTTGATATTCGTATAATCTGTAGCTTTTTGGACACCACCACCGATTTGTCCTTGAGGATTATCCCCCTCTTTCTAATGTGTGCATCGTCCTACAGGAGAATATACATAGTTTTATTTAGTTCATTAATTTTATTTAAAATACTCAGCAAGGTATTCCTTGGTGTTATTCACCATCTCGTCAAAGAGGGCTCTTGCCGTGGGGAGATCAAGGTTTACAAGAGGATCGTTGGCAAACGCCTTGAATGCAAGGTCGAGATTTCTCTCCCTCGCCGCCCTTGCCACCATAGCCTGCGAATCTGCAGATCTGCTGACAAGCTGCCACACGCCCTCGGGTATTGCGCCGGCAAAGACGGGGTCAACCACATCGTCGCGGAAGGAAGCGTTTGTTTCTACCACTATGCCGAGGGGCAGATTGGGAATCTGTCCTCTGTTTGGCAGGTTTACGTTGGTTATGAAATCGCCAAGACCGAGCAGCGCGCGGATTTGTCTTACTCCGTCCTCGCCGGTTTCCTGAATAGAAACCTCCTCGGTCCCCGTGCGAAGTCTCTCGCTTCGCGCAAGCCTTTCCTTTAAGTCGTTCTTGCGATAGCTGACGGGTGTGCGGGCAAATCCCCAGGTGTGAACCTGCTCGTCATTCTTTAAATACCAGCTACCCTCGCAGAACTCGGCAAGATGTCTGTCACCCGCAGCGGCAATAGCACCGTAGCGGCGGTAAAGATCAAACTTTACCTTATGTGCGCACTCAAAGGTAGAGTCGGGATTCTTTTTCCGAAGTCCCGTCTTGTAATGCTTTTCCACAAAATCGGCATAGATTTTGTTTACATCATAGTCGCGGTATCTGGCATCGGTAATCCAAGTGAAGTGGTTTACACCAACCACATTTGTCTTTATTGCCTTATGATCTGCAACCTCCTCACCGGTAGCCTCCTTTATCGCCCGAGCAATAAGCCTCTGCACGCCGAACACCTCGTGGCAACAGCCGAATGCCTTGATCTCGGGGAAGGTATCGTAAAGCGACTTGACACAGAGTGCCATAGGATTGGTGTAGTTGATTACCCAAGCTTCGGGGCAAAACTCGCGGATCGCCCTCGCTATTACCTCCATCATTGGAACCGTACGCAGGGCGCGGATGATTCCACCCGGGCCTGTAGTATCTCCGACGGGCTGATAGATGCCATACTTTTCGGGCGTGTGAACGTCGCTTTCCATCTCATCAAATGTGGCGGGAAGAATGGAAATAATTACAAAATCAGCTCCGTCAAGCGCCTCGCCAATAGTCTTTCTCGCGTGATAGGTCCAGACTGATTTAGCGCCCTTTGCAGAGTTGAATTTGTTTCCGATTATCTCGTTATGCATAGCAGCCTCATAATCGATGTCGTAAAGATCGACCTGACCGCTGATATCCTCTGCAACAGCAAGATCGCTCATAAGCTTCCACGCCCAGCCGCGAGATCCACCGCCAATATATGCTATTTTCAGATTTTCAACGCCGTGATCGGTATATTTCATAACATTTTCCTCCGAAAATCTTTTTCTATCCACCACCATTATATATCAATAAAATCAAAATCTCCTTAAAATTTATAGCAATTTTACATATTTTCCTTGATTTTTTTGATATTTTGTGTTAAACTATATCTATCTTGATTAAGGATGTAAGGGATATGGAACAGAAAATCAATGGAAAAATTGAAAACTACTATTTCAGCAAGGCTATTGACCGCCGCTACAGCGAGTCTACCCAGCACTATCACCCTCACTTCGAAATCTACTATATGAAGGACGGCAGCTGTCGATATTTCATTGATGACCGATCCTTTGACGTGGAGGCGGGTGACGTGATTTTTATTCCCAAGGGAATAATTCACCGAACAAACTACACCACCGCATCTCACAGCCGTCTGCTGATTAACTTTACCGACGAGTATATTCCCGAGAACGTTTTAGAGAATCTTTTAGAATCAAGATATCTTTACCGTTCGAGAGAGATTACAAAGCATATAGAGGAGCTGTTTAATAAGATTGAGCGAGAGTATACGCACCCCGACAAGTATACCAAGGATCTGCTCCGCTGTCACACCGCCGAGATGTTATTTCTTATTGTCCGTAACCCCGGTACTGTTGAGGAGGCGACCACGGGCAACGAGCTTATCGACAGCATCGTTAAGTATATCAAACAGAATTATATGAGCGATATTAAGCTCTCGAGTGTGGCAAAAATGAAGTCTGTAAGCCCCGAGCATCTCTCCAGAACCTTCAAGTCCTGCACGGGCCTTGGCTTTAACGAGTACGTCACCCTGCTCCGACTTAAGAAGGCGGAGGAAATGATCAAGACCGAGCCTGACAAGACTATCAGCGATATAGCCTATGAAAGTGGCTTTAACGACGGAAACTACTTCTCCTATAAATTCAAGAAGATGTACGGCATATCTCCCATCAAGGCGAGAAACAATCAATAAAACATATAGATAAAGAGGCTGTCTCAAATGCAAATGCAAATTTGAGGCAACCTCTTTTTGCTATTTTTTATTTACATTTTCTGCATATCTGACAGCATCCATAGCATCCTTGCCATAGAAGTCAGCACCGATTTGCCGTGCGTACTCCTCGGTCAGAACAGCACCGCCAACCATAATTTTACAAGCAGGAGCTTTTTTCTTCAGAAGTTTGACCGTTTCTGCCATAGCAGGCAGAGTTGTGGTCATAAGTGCGCTGAGACCTACTATTCTCGCGTCAAGAGATTTTGCCGCGTCTGCTATTTTTTCAGGCGACACATCCTTGCCAAGATCGGTGACCTCAAAGCCGTAGTTTTCAAGTATGAGCTTAACGATGTTCTTTCCAATATCGTGAATATCCCCCTTTACGGTGGCAAGAACTACTCTGCATCCCACCGACTTTTGCTCGGGTGGCATAGCCGACTTAATAACCTCAAAGGCAGCCCCTGCCGCCTCCGCACTCATAAGAAGGGCGGGGAGATAAACGGTTTTTTTCTCAAATCCATCGCCCACGGTGTCAAGGGCGGGAATAATCTCACCGTTTATTATGTCAAGGGGCACTTTATCCTTTAGAAGTTCGGCTGCAAGGGCGGCTGACTTATCCTTCATTCCCTTGATTACCGCGGTTTTAAGGTCGGTAATATTATATTCTACGTTATTTTTCTGTTCTGTGACGGATGCAATATATCCTTGAAATTTCGCATCATATCCCAACAGAGCAAGACGCGCGCGATAGGCGTCCGAGACCTCTGTCGAGTAGGGGTTCACTATAGCGGCAGAAAGCCCGCGTTCAAGTGCAGAGATTAAAAATGCCGCATTGAGCTTATCTCTGGCGGGCAGACCAAAGGATACGTTTGAGATGCCGAGAGAAGTGTAAGCGCGAAGCTTTTTGCTTATCATTTCCACCGCGCGCAGCGTTTCGGTGGCCGCGTTTTTATCCGCGCTTACCGCCATTGCCAACGGATCAAATATTATGTTTTTCTTATCTATTCCCTGTTTTTTCGCCTCGGCAAGTATCTTTCTTGCAATCTCTACCCTGCCCTCTGCGGTTTCTGGAATGCCATTCTCATCAAGTGTGAGAGCAACCACAAGACCACCGTATTTTTTCACAAGAGGAAATACCGTCGCCATACTCTCGGACTTGCCGTTTACGGAATTGATCATAGCCTTGCCGTTATAGCGGCGAAGAGCGGATTCCATAGCATGGGTATCGGCAGTATCTATCTGAAGCGGAAGTGAGGTCACCTCCTGCAAGCGACAGACCGCGTCGGTGAGCGCCGTTGCCTCATCAATGCCGGGAATACCGAGATTAACGTCAAGAATATGTGCGCCCGCCTCCTCCTGACCGATGCCCTCGCGGAGAATATACTCCATATTGCCCGACTTGACCGCCTCTCTGAAGCAGGGCTTGCCTGTGGGATTGATCCTCTCGCCAATAAGAACAGGAGCTTCACCAAAGCAGACCGCGTGGGTGTATGATGATGCTAAAGTGATATTTTTCTTCGTAATGGGGAGCGGCTTTATTTCTGCCACTCTGCTTGCCAGCGCGCTGATATACTCGGGCGTAGTGCCGCAACAGCCACCCACCGCACGGACACCCCGCTCTACAAGGCAGGCTACGGAGTCGGCAAAATCATCGGGGTTAAGATCATAAACCGTTCTGCCCCCTTCCACCCTCGGAAGTCCCGCGTTTGGCTTTAAAATAACGGGGAGAGAAGAATATTTAAGATAATTCTCCACCACTGAGGTGAGCGCGTCAGGACCAAAGGAGCAATTTACACCTATGGCATCTGCGCCCATACCCTCAAGCAGAGCGATCATTGCCAGCGGATCTGCACCCGTCATAAGCTTGCCATCCTCGCCATATGCATTTGACACGAATACAGGTAGCCTTGAGTTTTCTTTAGCGGCAAGCAGCGCCGCCTTTGTCTCATAGCAATCCGACATTGTTTCTATAAATATCAGATCCACGCCGTATTTTACGCCAAGCCTGACCGTTTCGGCAAATACCGCCACCGCATCCTCAAAATCAAGATCGCCGAGGGGCTTCAGCATTTTGCCCGTCGGGCCTATATCAAGAGCTATCCATTTTTTCTGACTGCCCTTGCTCGTCATTGCAGCCGCTCGCGCATTTTTCACAGCAGCGGATATTATTTTTTCAAGCTCTTCGGCAGAAAACTTCAGAATATTTGCTCCAAAGGTATTGGTACAGACCATATTGCTGCCCGCATCAAAATATGCTCTGTGAACGCTCTCAATAATATCGGGATGTGTGACGTTCCACCCTTCGGGCATCTCGCCTGCCGAAAGCCCTGCCCCCTGAAGCAGAGTACCCATTGCTCCGTCAAGAATGAGAGTATTTTTCTTTATATATTCGGTAATTTTCACTTTATTTACCTCAAAAAAGTAATGTATGATTTACATTTTAATGCCAATTATTGCCGTCACCGACTTTGACGGTGTCATTATCAGACTCTCGTTTAATACAACACCGATTCTTGCCTCGGGGTTAAGCGCCGAAAAAATGTCTCTTTGCAAAACAAGTGGCAGGTCGGAATATCCCGGACTAAACCGCCTTGTGACAGACTGACCAAGAGCGGTCTTTTCTTCCTTTATCTGCTCACAGAAGACATCGCACAAAGCCTCTACCCTCTCGGTTCCTATTGCCTGGAGCATCACCGAGCGGGATGGAGAGGTGATCGAATATCTTGCAATCAATCTATCCATATCCACGCCTACCGTTGCGCAGAAAAGAATTATTTTTTTGCAGCCGTCAAGCGCTTTTCTTAGAGCGCGGGAGTCTGTTCTCGCAAATCCGAGATCCAAATAAGCGTCAAGGGTGCTTAGCTCATACTCTCTGTAGCACACCTTGGCGGAAAGTCTTCCATCCACCTCGACAATACAGCTGTCAAGCAGAGACGTGATCTCAGGGATCTCCTCTCTCACACCCGCATAGCGAAGCGCCTCCCGTCTGTCAACAGGTGGTAGATAAAAGCTTTTTACAAAAACCAAATTATCAATCATTTTAAAATATCCGACACGTTATTAAGTATTGCCCTTGCAACCTCGGGCTTGTTCATTGAGTAAACGTGGACGTTTCTGACCCCATTTTCATAAAGCTCGGTTATCTGCTCCGTGGCGTATTCAATTCCGACCTGCGTCATTGCCACGGGATCGTCACCAAACCTTTCCACAAGCGAGAGAAAGCGCCTCGGCATATACGAGCCAGAAAGGTTGATCGCCCTTTCCACTTGACTTGCCCTGGTTATAGGCATAACACCCGGAATTATGGGAAGACTTATTCCAGCGCCTCTTGCTTTTTCAACGAAGCGGTAGTAAATACCGTTATCAAAAAACATCTGGGTGGTAAGAAAATCACAGCCCGCATCCGCTTTTGCACGAAGATGTATAATATCCTCCTCTGAGTTTTTGCTCTCGGGATGGACCTCAGGGTAGCAGGCACCGCCTATGCAGAAATCTCCCGCAGAGCGCAGCTCTCTGACAAGCTCCAAGGCATATTTATAATCCCTTGGCATATTCTCCAAATCTACGGGAATATCACCGCGCAGAGCCATAACATTTTCAATCCCCGCCACTTTCATATCAGCAATCCGCGTCAGTACCGTAGCTCTCGTTGACGACACGCAGGTAAGGTGCGCCAGGGTGGGTACACCGTAGTTTTTCTCAATATTCTCGGCAATATCCAAAGTATATTTGCTCGTTCCGCCTCCCGCGCCGTAGGTGACGCTCATATACGCGGGAGAAAGCCCTGCGATCTCCTCGGTAGCGAATCTTATGCTATCAAACGCCGTCTCGGTCTTCGGGGGAAAGACCTCAAAGGATATCGTCTGCTTATTCTGTTTTAAAATTTCTGATATCTTCATAGCCTTCACCTTTTTGCTTGATATCTAATTATAACACTTATTTTCATTTTGCACAAGTACAAATATGAAAAAACCGCCCTTTGCTTTGAAAAGGCGGTTTATCTTTTTTAATGATTACCGGTAGCTACTACGTTTGCGCCTGTGTCGCAGACGTTCTCGATAATTATATCACCGATTTTGACGTTGTCATCAGCAAGCACGCTATTGATCTCTGCCATAACCTCGAACATTTTGCCCTTGGGAACGGTTCTGTCGGTCTTTACCGAAACCACCGCACCCGACTTACATCTGACGGTAGAGGTGACGGTTCTCTTGGGATTGGTGCATTCGTCGTTTGCGTAGGTAGCACCTCGCTTACAGAAGTTGCCCTCAACCGCGGTGGGCTTGCCGTCGTCAGAAAGTGTCACCTTCATCTGACAGCCGCGAGGACAAACTATACAGGTTAAAAGTCTTTCCTTTGCCATAATTTCGTCCTCCTTACATTTCTATCGAGAATGAAAGCTCGCTACCCGAAAGAGCCGAGATCATCTCTGCTGTAAGCTCAACCTTCTCCATCTCCGCGGGAGCAAGGCGCTGCTTTTTCTTTGAAATAATAACCTTATCACCGTTGCGAACGACGATCTTCGCATCGCGATACACGTCGGCCACTCTGAAGTAAACGGAGGTGTTTGCAACCTCGGTAAGTCTTTGAGGAACGGTATAGCGAACTCTGCCGTCGGTCTTAAGAGAAACCGAAATTTCCTTGTTGCTCTTGCCCTGAAGATACTTTGCCGCCGAATTACCCGCGATAGCAGATTCCTCCGAAACGTAGTCAACGAGGTCGTGAACGTGAAGCACGTTTCCGCAGGCGAAGATACCCTCGATAGCAGTCTCCCTCTCGCCGTTTACGCTTGCTCCGCCTGTCACTCTGTCAAGAGTGATGCCCGCGCCCTTGGTAAGCTCGTTCTCGGGAATAAGTCCGCAGGAGAGAAGCAGGGTGTCGCAGGGAATATACTCCTCACTCTCCTTTATAGGACGGCGATTCTCGTCAACCCTCGCAATAGTGACGCCCTCAAGGCGCTCTCTGCCGTGAATATTAACTACCGTGTGGCTAAGGCGCAGGGGAATGTTGAAATCGTTAAGGCACTGCTCGATATTTCTTGCAAGACCGCCCGAATAAGGCATAAGCTCACAGACCGCCTTGACCGATGCGCCCTCAAGCGTCATACGGCGCGCCATAATAAGACCGATATCACCTGAGCCGAGAATTACAACGCTCTTGCCGGGCATATAGCCCTTCATATTAACGAGCTTCTGCGCTGTTCCCGCGGTAAAGATACCCGCAGGACGGTGACCCGCAATGTTAAGCGCACCCTTAGGTCTCTCGCGGCAACCCATAGCAAGAATAACCGCGCCCGCCTCAATGGTGAAAATACCGTTCTCGCGGTTCATAGCAGTGATAACTTTATCAGGCGAAACCTCGATTACCATAGTATCGAGCATATAAGGGATACCCCTCTCGCCTACCATTTTCTCATATCTGAACGCGTATTCGGGGCCCGTAAGCTCCTCGCCGAAGCGGTGAAGACCGAAGCCGTTGTGAATACACTGTCTTAAAATACCTCCGAGAGCATTATCTCTCTCAAGTATAAGAATATCTCTGACACCCGCCTCGTGCGCTGCAACAGCCGCAGCCATGCCCGCAGGACCGCCACCGATTATAACTAAATCCTTTTTCATTTTCCACCTCTTACTTCGTCTTGCCGAAATTGATGTAGGAATTGCCGCCGAACTTGGTGACGGCGGTATAATCTACGCCCATCTCCTGAGCTAACAGATCAATAATATAAGGAGTGCAGAAGCCGCCCTGGCATCTACCCATAGACGCTCTGGTTCTGCGCTTTATGCCGTCCACGTCGGTGGGACGGGGATTCGTACGGATAGCATCAAGTATCTCGCCCTCGGTGATCGTCTCACATCTGCATATTACGTGAGCATACTCGGGGCGCTCCTTAATAAGCGCGTTCTTTTCCTCCACAGAAAGAGAGGAGAAAAAGTGCATCGGACGTCTTGTGCCGTTAAAGTCGGCTCTTGCCTCTGCCTCATATCCCGCATCAAAGAGAAGTGACAGGACGTACTCTGCAATAGCAGGCGCGGAGGAAAGACCGGGACTCTCGATTCCAGCTACATTAAGGAAGTGAGGACGGGGCATATTAATAATGAAATCACCCGTGCTGCCTGTTGCACGAAGTCCTGTAAAGGAGGTGATAACCTTGCTGAAATCTATACGCGCTACCTGTGCCGACGCGAGAGCTCTTACCTTAGCAAGTCCCTCCGCGGTGGTCTTGGTATCCTCTTTATCGTCAATATCCTCTGCAGTAGGACCAACGAGCAGGTTGCCGTCTACTGTAGGAGTGACAAGAACACCCTTACCCATCTTGGAGGGACAGCGGAAAACGGTATGGCTGATGTGATCGCCAACCTCGCGGTCAAGGAGCATATACTCGCCGCGTCTTGGACGAACGGTAAAGGAATCATCGCCCGCCATAGCCGAAACCTCGTCAGAGTATACACCCGCACAGTTGATAACCCATTTTGCGAGAATAAAATCATCATCTGAAGAAAGCTTATAACCGTCCTCTGTCTTTTCGATCTTTTTTACCTCAAAGCTTGTCCTGAGGGTAGCGCCGTTGTCCATAGCATTGCCTACCGAAGCCATACAAAGCTCGTAGGGACAAACTATCCCGCCCGTGGGAGCGTGGAGAGCCACCGTCACCTCGTCGCCGATATTGGGCTCAAGAGCGAGTATCTCATCGCGGTAGATAACTCTCACACCGTCAACTCCGTTGATCTTACCTCTCTCGCAAAGAGAGATAAGCGTCTGCTCGTCCTCCTCGTTGAAGCCAACGACCAGCGAGCCGTTATTCTTATACTTTACGCCAAGCTCACGGCAGACCTCTGCCATCATTTTGGAGCCGCGAACGTTCATTCTCGCCTTAAGGCTGCCGACAGCCGCATCATAGCCCGCGTGAACTATTGCGCTGTTTGCTCTCGTTGCGCCGAGAGCAACGTCGCTTCTCTTTTCGAGTATACAAACACTGCTTGCATACTTGGTAAGCTCGCGAGCCACCATACCGCCTATAACGCCTGCGCCTATTACTGCAAATTCAAACATATATATATCTCCGTTTTAAGTAATTTGCTTGACTTTTTCATATTTCACCACTATAATTATAATATAAAAAAATAAGTATGTCAACGGCAGACACACAAGATTCAAGGAGAAAAATGATGACTAATATAGAAAAGTATGGATTTAAGCTTGTCAGAGAACGCGTCCTTACCGAGCTTGACGCCACCCTCTACGAGCTTTCGCATATTAAAAGCGGTGCATCGCTTATCTACCTCGACCGCGAGGATGAGAACAAGACCTTTTCTATAGGCTTCCCAACACCGCCCGATAATGATACGGGAGTGTTCCATATTATTGAGCACTCGGTGCTTTGCGGTTCAAAGAAGTATCCGCTTAACGATCCCTTTGCCGAGCTGCTCAAAGGCTCGCTTAACACCTTCTTAAACGCCATAACCTACGAGGACAGAACTGTTTATCCCGTGTCCTCGAGATGTGAAAAGGACTTTCTTAACCTTGTTGACGTATATATGGATGCGATTTTCTCGCCTAATATGCTTAGCAATCCCAACATTTTCAGGCAGGAGGGCTGGCATTACGAGTACGACGTGGAGGCTGATGCGCTGAAGCTTAACGGCGTAGTTTACAACGAGATGAAGGGTGCATATTCCTCACCCGACGAGCTTGGAGGCATTGCTCTCAACCGCGCACTTTACTCGGGCACACCCTATTGTCGCGACAGTGGCGGTGATCCCGCGCACATTCCCTCACTTACCTACGAGGACTTCAAGGCCACCCACGAAAGATATTATCACCCCTCGGGCGCGAAGATAATTCTTGACGGAAAAATGGATATCGAGGCGGTGCTGTCGCTCCTTGACGGTCATCTTTCAAAATATGAAAAGCGCGAGAGCGTATCTCTTATAGGCAAGAGTGAGGTAAAAACTGCTCCCGACACCCGCATAAGCTATGAAATTTCCGAAAACGAGGAGGAAAAGGGTAAGGCAAGAGTGCTTTACGGCTACGTTTTCTCCGACTTTTCGGACAGTGAGGCGCATCTTACTATGTCTGTGCTGTCGGATATTCTCTGCGGCTCCAACGCATCTCCGCTCAAAAAAGCTCTTCTTGACCGAGGACTTGCCAAGGATGCGGCTATGTACTCGGTAAAATCAAGAGAGCATACGGTGGTTATCGAGGTGCGAGATGCAGACGAGGAAAGGATTGACGAGATTGGCGAGGTGGTAAACGAGGTTATCCGCTCGCTTGCCCGCGAGGGCATCGACAAGAAGATGATAAGCTCCACCCTGAACAGCATTGAATTCAGACTTCGAGAGCGAGACTTCGGCACTCTTCCCACAGGTATAGCCTTTGCTATGTCGATTTACGGAGTATGGATGTACGGCGGAGCGCCCGAGGATGCTCTGCTGCTGAATGAAACTATCGCTTCGGTCAGAAGCAGGATTGAAAGCAGATATTTTGAGGATACACTCCTTAATATGACAATTAATAACCCCCACAGAGCGACCGTAATTATGCTGCCCGACAAGACTCTCGCAGAGAGAAACGCAAGAGAAGATGGCGAAAGGCTGGCAAGTATTCTCGCCTCTATGAGCGAAAGCGAGCTTAAAAAGATCAGACGCGAGGAGAACGAGCTTCGCCGATGGCAGCGGGCAGAGCCTACCGAGGAGGCAATGGCATCTCTGCCTACCCTTAGCATCGACGATATCCCTAAGAAAATCTCCCGTCCCACAGTCACAGAAAATGTAATAAATGGGGTGAAAATCCTTAGATGCCCCGTCAAAACGAACGGTATTGTTTACATTTCTCTGCTTTTTGATGCCTCAGACCTACAAAAAGAGGATCTGCTTCAGCTTTCAATGCTGACAAGCGCTCTGCTTAATTTTCCCACCAAAAACTACGATGCGCTGTCGCTCCAAAGCGATGTTAAAGCAAACCTCGGCAGTTTGCTCAGCTCCTTTACGGTTGGCACAAGGGGAGGTGTCACCATCCCCTATCTTAAAATCGGTGCAAGCGCGCTTGTCAGCAAGACCGACGAGCTGATAAGGCTTGTTGGCGAGCTGCTTTTGACCTCAAAAATAGACAGCCCGAGCGAAATAAAAAACATCGCCCTGCAAGCGAAGTCGCATATCGAGGATATAATGATCTCCTCGGGCGAGTCGGTTGCGCTCTCCCGCGTTGAGGCGGGACTAAGCGAGGCGGGCGCGGTGTCCGAATATCTGTCGGGCTATGAGGCGTACCGTCTGCTCTGCGAGATATGCAAGGATGATGAGAGGATTGCAAGGCTTACCGAGAGCATTTCCGCTCTGCTCGGTCGCATTATAGACAGGCGCAGGCTTACTATTGCTGTGACGGGTGATGCAAGCGATGAGCTTGTCGAAAGAATAACCGAGATATTCCCCGTAGGCGATAGCGAGATACAAAGAAAAACCACTCCCGTGTGTGCCGAAAGAAACGAGTTCGTCCTTATTCCCTCAAAGGTTGCCTACGCGGTCATTGGCGGCAAGAGCGAGCTTGTTGGCAAAAATCTTGGACTTATGCGCGTGGTGCGCTCAATTCTATCCTACGAGTATCTTTGGAACACCGTCAGGGTACAGGGTGGCGCATACGGCACGGGATTTGTACCGAGAAAGGACGGCAGTCTGTCCTTCTACTCCTACCGCGATCCCTCTCCCGCCCGCTCGCTTATGGCATACCGTGACAGCGCGGCGTATCTTCGCAGCATCTCCGAGAGTGGCGAGGATATTACCAAATTCATTATCGGAGCTATCGGAGAATACGACACGCTTATCACTCCCAGAACGGCATCGCTGATCTCTACCGCAGATTATCTTAACGGCTGGTCGGGTGAGGGCGAGGCGGCGGTTCGCGCGCAGATGCTAAGTGTCAAGGCGCGTGACCTTGCATACGCTGCAGATATTATCGAAGATGCGCTTGGCAACGAGAGAATTGCCATCGTTGGCGGCACAGAGCATCTCAATTCGCTTGATAAAAAGCCCGAAAGAATAATAAGAATATAATAAGGTGAATTGTCAATAGAAGTGCAACACTTTTAAGGAAGATTTTGCAATTCTAAGTTAAAAGAATCCTGAGCAGAAATATAATTTAAGCATTTGCGGGGTCTGTTGTTAATTAGCGACAGATTCCGCAAAAGTGTTTTAG